>NZ_JBAURZ010000026.1:0-2362 GCF_049581445.1 Paraburkholderia sp.
GCATCACCGCGCTCAACGCGCTCGAGCCGCGCCCGGATGCTGTGGTCATGACCGGCGACCTGGTCGACCAGGGCGACCCGGAGCAATACGCGCACCTCAAGACGCTGCTCGCGCCACTGCAGATTCCGTACTACCTGATGGTCGGCAATCACGATGCACGCGCGGCGCTGCGCGATGCGTTCAGCGATCACGCGCAACTGCACGCAGGCGGGGAGTTTGTGCAATACACGGTGGATATCGGTCCGCTGCGCCTGATCGCACTGGATTCCATGGTGCCGGGTGAAAGCGCGGGCACCCTGTGCGACTCACGGCTCGCGTGGCTTGAAGCACAACTCGACGGGGCGCATGGCAAGCCGGTGATCGTTGCCCTGCATCATCCGCCGTTCGATTGTGGCATCGGGCACATGGACGACATCCGGCTCGACGTGCAAGCGTCGCAAAAGTTGGCCACGCTGGTCGCGCGTTATCCGAATGTCGAGCGGGTGATCTGCGGCCATGTCCATCGGCCGATGTTCGTGCGTTTCGGCGGCACCATCGCCTCAGCCGTGCCGTCGCCCGCGCATCAGGTCGCGCTCGATCTGCGCAAGGACGCGCCATCCGGATTCATGATGGAACCCCCCGCGTTCGCGCTGCATCACTACGATCCGGCCAACGGCGTCGTGACGCACCACGCTTATGTCGATGCGGCGGACGGCCCGTACCCCTTCTACGAGCCCGAAGGTGATTTGATCGACTGAACCAGCGTGCAGCTAAGGCAGATTGACAAACCGGCAACCGTGCGGGGCGAGCCAGCACTTTACGGTGCAACGATTCAACGCTGCCTGAAGGTGTTACGCACGCGCCGCGACCACCTGAAATACGGCACGCCCAGCGCGGTGGCGCCTGCCGCCTGAGCAAAACCGTCCACCGGGATGCCAATTTCGATGCCAATGACGTGGGTCAGGTAGTCGCCGAGCAGGTAGGCAAACATGCGCATCACGAGCGCAGCGAGCAGCCAGCCCTGCACATGCAAAGGAAAACGCACTGACCTGCGCCAGACCAGCATCAGCAGCCAGCCGGCTCCGGCAACGATAAACGTGCCGGTCACCACGTCCATGCCGACCAGCAGCACGACGACGCGGTACCACCCATGTGTTTCCGGACGGACGAACACTGCAAGCAATTCCGGTTCAAGCATCATCTTGAGCGGGTCGCGCATTTCAATGACAGTTGCGCTCACCAGGGCCGCGAGCCCGAAAAGGACGAGCAGTAGCCAGCCGCTGAGACCCCGTGGTTCAAGTTCCGCTGTCGTATTCATCTTTTCCGGTGTGTCCCGTCTGGGGTGCAGGATGTGTCTGCCGGATGTACTCGCAGACCGCTCCGTCGAGGAGCCGCGCGATTTTACGGACCGGAAGCGAACGACCATCTCATTTTTGGTGCCTACGAGGTAATCCCCGTGACACCTACCCACCCCACGACGCCGCTGCAACCCATGCGCCACGAGACCACCGTCAGCACGATCCGCCCCGCTCCGGTATGATCGGCACGCTTGAAGACCCATGGCTGGACACCGCCACTTTGGCGATCCATCGAATCCCCGCTCATGTCCACGACCGATTCCCAACCGTCCCCCGCCGACGACCGTTCACTGCGCCGTTTGTTGCTGCTGCTCGCGACGATCGCCGGCGTCTCCGTTGCGAACATCTATTACAACCAGCCGCTGCTCGGTAACCTGCGCGAATCGTTTCCGCACAGCGCGTCGTGGGTGGGCGCGGTGCCGGCCGTCACGCAGCTAGGCTATGCCGCCGGTATGTTGCTGCTCGCCCCGCTCGGCGACCGCTTTGACCGGCGCCTCCTGATGTTGTTGCAGATCGCCGCCATTTGCGTAGCGCTCGTGATTGCCGCGAGCGCGCCGAGCCTCGTTGTCCTGATCGGCGCGAGTCTTGCGATCGGCGTGCTTGCCACCATCGCGCAACAGGCCGTACCGTTCGCCGCCGAACTCGCACCACCCTCGGGACGCGGCCATGCGGTCGGCACGGTGATGAGCGGTTTGCTACTGGGCATCTTGCTGGCGCGTACCGCAGCAGGCTTTGTCGCCGAGTATTTCGGCTGGCGTGCGGTGTTCGGCGCGTCCGTGGTGGCGCTACTGGCGCTCGCAGTCGTAATCTGGATGCGCCTGCCCAGGAGCAAGCCGACCTCAACCTTGCCCTACGGCAAGCTGCTCGTGTCGATGTGGCATCTGATCGTCGAGCATCCCGGGTTGCGCGAAGCGTCGCTCACGGGCGCATGCCTCTTTGCTGGCTTCAGCGTCTTCTGGTCGGTGCTTGCGCTGCTGTTAGCCGGCGCGCCATTTCACCTCGGGCCGCAGGCCGCCGGTCTGTTC
>NZ_JBAURZ010000027.1:0-47915 GCF_049581445.1 Paraburkholderia sp.
GCGTAGTGCGCGGCGTTCGCGACGGCCGCCTGGAAAGCCTGCGCATCGGGCACGGCGTGGTCTGCGGGCATGACCACCAGTACGGCGTCGTTGCCGCCCGCGACGGCCTGCAGGGCTGCGTTGGTGAGGGCTGGGGCCGTATTGTGGGCGTAGGGTTCAAGCAGGATACGGGCTGACTTGCCGCAGCCGCGCAATTGCTCGGCGCTGACGTGACGATGATGCTCGCCGCACACCAGTAGCAGCTCGTCTGCGACTGGCCATAGGGCTTCCAGGCCGTCGAGGCGCCGTGCTGTCCCCGCTAGCAGCGACTCTTCTCCAAGCAGTTCGATCAGTTGTTTCGGATACTGGTCGCGCGAAAGCGGCCATAGCCGGGTGCCAGCGCCGCCCGCCAGAATCACGGGTTGGATCGTTAGAGGTGCCAGGGTCTGGCCGGTGCTTCGCGGGTGTTTCGAGTGGGACTCAAATGCAGTGCTCATCGATCGGCTCCGTTCGGGTGAGGGCATTCGTAAACGTGCTCACCTTATGTCGGGGAAAACCCGCGCTCTGTTCGGAGGCGAACTTAAGGGTGTTCCCAGATGGAGGGATAAATACGACTAATGTCTTTTAATTGATCATTAGAAAGCAATCTTTACCGGTTTTAAAGCCCAAAATAGTTCGCGAAATGTAAACTTTAAACGGCCTTAATCGCCGAATTCCCTTTCGCTTCCTTTGCGTCGCATCAGAAGTGAGACACTTTTCGACAAAAGCGGCCTACGACTTTCCCCAGGCCCGAAGCCCCATTCCGCGGGCCAAAATCGTTTCCAGCTTCGGGAACCCCCGTAGGGCGTAACCCTGGTAATCGTAGGAAATGCAGCGCAGCAAAACGCGATTTCGCGCTCACAGGCTCTCTTAAGCAAGAATTGTTCAGATCTGAGACAGTTCGCGGCCTGAGCGGGCACCGACTTTGTGCCTCATTTTAAAAACACTATGAAAAACAATCATTTAAAACCAATGGCACGCTTTTGGCTAAATCGTAGTCATCAATGAACATCGACGTAGGACGTTTGAAGTGGTGTCGAAGTCAGACCATTGCAGTGCAGTAATTTATGCGCCTGACCCGTTGCAATCACCTCTTGCTCGCCGCCTGGCAAGCGAGAAAACCGCCGGAAACCACTATGCTCGACTTTACAAACGATCAGCTAGAAAACCATCTGCTAGCCGCTTTGCCGGCAGATGACCTGGCGCCGCTGGCGCCTCACCTGAAGCTTCAGCGGCTGCGTCCGGGGCAACTGCTTTCCGACTCCGGTGAATCGATCAAGCACGTCTATTTCCCGACCACGGCCGTCGTCTCCATGGTGTATCTGATGGCAGACGGCGCTACCGCGGAAGTCGCGGCGATCGGCAATGAAGGCGTGATTGGCGTGCCGGTGCTGATGGGTGGCTCAACCATGCCGAGCCGCATCGAAGTACGCAGCGGCGGCTACGCCTATGCGATCAGTGCGCAGATCTTCAAGCGCGAATTCGAGGGCCACGGCTTCTTGCACAAGCTCATGCTGCTCTACGTGCAAGCGCTTTTGACGCAGGTCTCGCAAAGCGCGCTTTGCAACCGCCACCATCACATCGTCAAGCAGGTTTGCAGCTGGCTACTGCTGACGCAGGATCGTCTCAAGTCCGATGAACTCACCGTCACACAGCAATTGATTGCCACCATGCTCGGCGTCCGTCGTGAAGGGGTGACGGAGGCAGCAGGGCGCCTCCAGGAAGCCGGGCTGATCAGCATGCGCCGCGGTCACATCACGATCCTCGACCGCGAAGGTCTCGAAGGGCGTGCCTGCGAATGCTATGGAATCGTCAAGCGTGAATTCCGCCGCCTGTTGCTGGCGAGCGCGGCTGAGAAAGAGGGTGCCGTGCGCCCCGTCGCGACGACGATGACCCACTATCGCAGCAGAGAACCTGAATACCAGGTGGCTTACTCCGGCCGCTGATTGCAGAAAGCGGGCCGTCCGCCCGCCACCCGTTGCTCAATTGCGGCAGTGACGCCGCTCTCAAGACGCATCGCAAGCCCGTCTCAACGCACGTACCGTTCTCGGAAAAAAACACATCATGATAAGACGTGTATGGCTCATTGCTTTGATGTTCTGCCTGGCTTTGGCGGGCTGTTCGCTCTCGCCTGGCTCGTACCTTGATCCTGCTCGCATGCAGGAGCCTGCTCCTGACAATTCGACGGCGACGGTCTACCCGGTTCAACTGATCAACGCCTCGGTCATCGCGAACCAGTCCAAGGTGCTGGTGAAGGACGACCCGCGTACCCACATGCTGCCCATCGAGCCGCTGGTAGGCGGCTACTCCGACTATCGGGTCGGTGCCGGTGACATTCTCGGCATCACCGTCTGGAATCATCCGGAACTGACCGTGAACGGCACACCGGGTCTTCCCGGCGGCGCGGACGCCGGTTCCGGAACGGTCGCGAGCGGCGCGCCAGGTGCAGCAGTCAACCCGGATGGGCAACGTATCGCAGCCGACGGCACGATCTATTTCCCGACCATTGGCCGCGTCAACGTTGCAGGCAAGACCACCGAACAGATCTCGACCCTGCTGATGAACAAGCTGGCAGGCTACGCCGTCAAGCCGCAGCTCGACGTGCGCGTGATCCAGTTCCGCAGCCAGCAGGTCTATATGGCGGGCCAGTTGAAGAATCCCGGGTCATTGCCCATCACTGACATGAAGCTCACGGTGATCGATGCGATCACGCGCTCCGGCGGCGCTGTCACTGATGCGGACCTGCAGCGTGTGCAGTTGACGCGCGATGGCAAATCGTATGTGCTCGACGTGCAACGCACGCTTGATCACGGCGATGTTTCGCAGAACATCGTATTGCGGGCCGGTGACATTGTGTATGTGCCGGACCACAACGCGAGCCGTGTGTTCGTGCTCGGCGAAATCCTCAAGCCGCAAACGCTCTACATGGACAAGGGCAGGCTGACGCTTGCCGACGCCATCGCAGGCGCAAACGGCATCGATTCGCAAGCCGCGCAGCCGCGCCAGATCCTCGTGATTCGCCGCTCGGCAAGCGACCCGGCGAAACCGACCATCTATCGCCTCGATATGACACAGGTGGACGCGATCCTGCTATCGACGCAGTTCGATCTGCAACCGCTGGATGTCGTGTACGTAGGCACAGCTGACATTGCACGCCTGAACCGTTTGCTGATCCAGTTGTTGCCGACGGTGACGAGCCTGTACCTGCTGTATTCGGTAGGACATTGATGTAGCAGGTTCTCACGCAGCCATTTTCCACGGGCCCCTTTCATAGGAACGACCGACGTGAACACGCCGAATATAGATGCAGGAACCTTTGGGCCCCCTCGTGACGGTGCAGTCAGCGCGAGGGACATGATCAGGCTGTTGTCGGATCATGTCTGGACTGTCGTTGGCGTTGCGCTCGTCATCGTCGGTCTGGCCGCCATCTATGTCTCGCTGGCGACGCCGACGTATACGGCGGGTGCCCTCGTGCGGATCGAATCACCTGATCCAAACGAGCTTGGCACTGGGCCGGGCGGACCGTTGGTCGTGCAGGCGCGGCCGCCGTCAACCGACGCCGAAATCGCGATGATGCAAAGCCGCGAGGTGCTCGAGCCGGTGATGAAGAAGTTCGGCTATGACTTGACGGTGAAGGCACACACCTTCCCGTTACTCGGCTTGATTGCCAACAAGTTTGCCACGCCTGGGCAGCCGTCGCGAGCATGGTTCGGACTGCAATCGTATGCATGGGGCGGTGAAGAGATCCATATAGATTCCCTTCATGTGCCGCAGTCGCTCGAGAACGCCAAGCTTCAGCTGCGCGTGCTCGATAACACCCACTACGAACTACTGGATACGGACGGCTCGGTCCTCGTTACTGGACAGGTCGGTCAACTGGCCACGGGGCAGGACGTTTCGATGCTCGTGACACGTCTTGTTGCGCGTCCCCACACGGAATTCCAGGTGGTCCCGTGGAATACGGTCAACGCGCTGAAGCGCTTCTCCAAAGATCTCAAGGTGATGGAGAAGGGCAAGGAGACCGGCATCGTGCAGATCGGGTTCGATAGCAGCAGCCCCGTCGTGGCAGCGGGTGTGGCCAATGCGGTTGCGAATGGCTATGTCGAGAACACGATTGAAAATCGCCGCATGAGCGATAGCAAGACGCTCGACTTCATCAATCAGGAATTGCCGCGACTGCGCGACGAACTCAAGCAGTCCGAGGCGGCGCTGTCCACCTATCAGTCTTCGTCTAACTCCATGCAGCCGACCGCTGAAGCGCAGTCCTATCTGCAGGGCGGCATCGAGCTGGAGCGGCAGATTGCAGCTCTGCAACTGCAACGCACGCAGTTGATGTTGCACTTCCAGCCCTCAAGCCCGCCTGTGCAGAACGTTGACCAGCAGCTCGCGCAATTGAATGCAGCCAAAGGCACCTTCGATGCGCGCTTTAACAAAATGCCCGCGTCGGAACGCAAGGACGTGGATCTGACGCGTAACGCCAAGGTGGCCGAATCGATCTACGTGACGATGGTAAACAAGGCGGAAGAGCTGACGGTTCGCCGCGCCGGCACCACGGGCGACGTGAATCTCGTCGATGCCGCGGTTCGCCCGGCCGATCCGGTGTCACCGAATGTCCCCGTCGTGCTGGCAGCGAGTGCGGGCATTGGGCTGATGCTCGGGGCATTGTTCGTCTTTGCCCGCAGCCAGTTGCTCAACGGCGTGACCGATCCGCGCTTCGTCGAATGGAGCCTCAGCATCCCTGTACTCGGCTCGGTGCTCTATAGCCCACAGCAGGCGCAACTGAAGCGCGCGATGATGCATTCGTTGCAGGGTGTCGACACACCGTATGGTGCAGCGACGCGGATTCCGCTGCTGCCTGCTGCGCGCACTAAAGACGGGGTTGCGATCAAGGGTGCCGCAGGTGCATTGCCGCCGACGGCGCATTACCTGCTATCGCGCAGTTTCCCGTATAACGCCTCGGTCGAGGCGCTGCGCGGCGTGCGTACTGCAATGCATTTTGCCGGCGCAAATGCATCGTCGGACAAGATCGTCGTGCTGACGGGCCCCACGCCCGGCAGCGGCAAGAGTTTTGTCGCGGCCAATCTTGCGGTGCTGGAGGCGGAGACAACCAAGCGCGTCTTGCTGATCGACGCTGACATGCGCTGTGGCCATCTCGCGCAAACGTTCGGACAGCCGAACTCAGGCGGCCTTGCTGAACTGCTGATGGGTAGCCTTACCAGCGATCAGGCCATCAGAGACGTGGGCGTCCCCGGACTGTCGTTCATTTCGTGCGGTGCCTATCCGCCCAACCCGTCCGAACTGTTGATGATGCCGCGCTTTCAGGCATTGCTCGACGTCTTCAACAAGCGCTTCGACCTGGTGATCGTCGACACGCCGCCGCTTCTGGCCGTGAGCGACGCCTCGATCGTCGCGAACCGGGCGGGCAACACCGTGCTGGTGCTGCGCTCGGGCATGCAGACCGAAGAGGAAATCGAAGAGACGGTGACCAAGCTGCGGCGCGCGGGCGCGACGCTGGGTGGCGCCGTGTTTAACGCCGTGCCGTTGCGACGCAGTGAACGGCGTGCCTACGGGCATATGACTGCGTATTCGAATCACAACCATGCGGCGGCTTAGCGGGTTACACGTCGTGCCGGGAGGGCTGGGTGAGAGATGATTTCGAGGACTGTGCGCGCGGAATCGGCATTGTGCTGGTTGTGTATGGACATGTCCTGCTCGGGCTGATGAACGCCAATCTCGTGCCGGCGCGTCACTGGCTCATCTCGTCCGGCTCCGCGATCTATACGTTCCATATGCCGCTGTTTTTCCTGTTGTCCGGCTTGCACGTTGAACGCGGTTTGCAGCGAGGCCGAAAAAGCTTCCTGAGCTCGAAGCTGCAGAGCATTGTGTATCCGTATGCGTTGTGGTCGGTCATTCAGGGACTGGTGCAATGGGTGATCTCGGCCGATGCGAACCATCGCTTCTATCTGTCCGATATGACGGACATCCTTTGGAATCCTATCGGTCAGTTCTGGTTTCTCTACGCGCTCTTTCTGTGCCAGCTGTTTGTATGCCTGGCAAGCACACAGCGCTTACGGCTCGTGTTGGTTGCAATCGTCGCCTATGTTCTCGGCATCGCATTCGAAGCGAACATTCTCACGATTGCGCTGAAGTATTTTCTATTCTTCGCGGGCGGGATTTTGCTGGCGGGGAATCTGCGCACTATCGTCACACGTTGCGCGACGCTGCGCGGGGTGGGGATCACATTGGTTGCATTTTGCGCGGCCGTCTATCTGGCTCACGGAGCGGGTAACACCGGCACCGACTGGGCATTGCCCGAGTTGGCCCTGAGGCCACGGACATTGCCGGCGGCAGTCCTTGGCATTTTGCTGGTGTGCGAGATCGCGTTGCTCGTCAGCCGCTCGGGCGAGCGTGGAATGCTGCGGATGCTCGGGATCGCTTCAATGCCGATCTATCTGGTCCATATCCTGGCTGGATCTGGGGCGCGCATCGTACTGCTGCATTTGCACGTCGACAACCTGTATCTGCAACTGTGCGTCGGAGTGACGTGCGGAATCGTTTTTCCGCTCGCGCTGTACTTCCTCGTGGCGAGGATACGTCTGGAGAAATATCTGGGTTTCCCGAAGGCCCGCGGTATTGCTTTCGAACCTGCAAGAGTGGCAGATGCACTGAATTGATGCGTTGCGGCTGCTTGGTCTGATTCAGCCGCGAGTAGTCGCGATCAGCCGCCGCGCTTGCCGCGATTGCTGGGACGCAGCACGGAGCTAAACCAGCGCGCAAGCGCGTGCTCGCCGAAGGTGGTGACACTGCGGGGCTTGGGACGGTCGTCAGCAGTCTGACGCCTGGCCCTGATTTCCTCGGGGGTGAGCGCGCGCTCCGTCCGGTTGTCGGAGCGCCGCGCCATCACGCATAGGGATACCACGACGAGTATCGCGACTATTTCGAGTACGGAGAAGATGATCAAAAGATGCATGGCGTTCACGAGAAGTCGCACGACGGCTTGCAGGAAACCGCTTGATGTTGAAAGTCTGCCACACGAAGCCGCCGGGGCATTCCTCGAAGAATCGCCTATCCACGACTCTATTCGGTGAATTGCCGCCAGTATAAGACCGGCCTGACGAATCCGCCTATCCGACCAATCCCGGACGGGGGACGGCCACGCCTGATGTTCCAGCATGGTGCGCGCTTGTTCGCAAAGTGCGTTGGCGAGACCATGCCAGCGCGCTTTCGTCTGTATTGAAGACGGTTGTCCGGCGCGCTTTTTGACAAAAGTTATGCGTCGGGCAGCCGCCAGGGGCTGTGTTCGAATTCGCACATTACCGATGTTTGGCAGCGGATACAGTGAGTTTGCTATTTGCGTCGCAGCAAAGCGTTTAATAGCCGGTCAGATTTGCTTGATCGGGCACACCTGAGGGTTCCTAATTTACCGGGTTGCTCGCAAGAGGGCATAACTGACGGGCGATAGAGGGCGAAAGGTGAAGTGGCTTTCCTCTCGGAATACACACCCGCTCGCAATGACGACATGCGGGCTTGCACAGGCTTTTCAACCATCAAGCGCTAATGATTGCGCACTGCAACAACTGACCGGAACTCAGCGAAGCTCGCGCACCTTAGTGCGCCTAAAGGTTTTCACTCCTGTCCTCATACGACGATGCTCAAACGCAGCCTGCTTGCCAATTACGCAGGACAGATGGTTACTGTTGTGCTCGGCATGGTCATGGTGCCTGCGTACGTTCGGCATCTTGGCGTCGAAGCCTACGGGCTGATCGCGCTCAACGCGGTCTTGCTGGCGTGGGTTCAGGTGCTGGACCTTGGGCTGTCGCCCACACTGTGCCGGGAACTCGCACGCACGCGTGACGACGCGTCGCGTGAGGAGGTGCGCGTCCTGTTGCAGTCGCTCGAGAAATTTGTCGCGGGGATGTGCGCGATCCTGATCGTTTTGTCGATCTTTACCGCGCCATTTTTCGCTGAGGACTGGCTCAACGCAAAAGGACTGCCGCTACACGAGATCGAAGTCGCTTTTGTCCTGATGGTGTTGACGGTATCGTCGCGCTGGCTCTCTTCGCTTTACCGTGGCGGGATGGTTGGCATTGACCGGCAGCCGACGCTGAACGTCGTGGTGGTGGTCTTTGCAATCATTCGCGCGGTCCTGGTCGTGCCTGTCATCATCATATGGCCGACCGTCGAGGTGTTCTTTCTCTGGCAACTGTCCGCCATTGTCGGTGAAGCGTTAACGATGCGTATTTTGCTCGGCAATGCGATCGGCGCGCCGATATTGACGCGGACCTTTTCGCGCACCGTGCTGACAGCGCGCGCGAAGCTGTCTTTGTCCATTGCATTCTCTGCGCTGATGTGGGCGACGACGACGCAGATCGACAAGGTGATCTTGTCAAAGATGCTCTCGTTGCGCGCCTTCGGCGTCTTCAGTATGGCGACGTTGCTGGCAAGCGGGATCATGTTGCTCGCCAACCCTATCCAGCAGGCCTTCATTCCGCGCTTCACCGCCGACAGCATCGGCGACACGCGCCGCATCATTCCGACCTACTTCCTTGCCAGCGAGATCACGATGCTCGCGGTCATTCCGGTGGCGATGATCTTCGTCAACGTACCTGATCTGGTTCTCAGGATGTGGTCGCTGAGCGCTCCTTCGACGCCGGAAGCATGGCGCATCCTGCAATGCTATGCGGTGGGCAACGCGAGCGCGGCGATCGCTGCGTTGGCATTCCTTGTGCAGTACGCAGCGGGCAATCTGTCGCTGCACATCAAGGGCAACGTGGTGTTCCTGCTCATTCTCGTGCCGTCCGTTCTGTTTGGCGCCATGCACGGCGGAGCTGCCGGCGTGGGGTATGCGTGGCTCGCGTTCGGACTGTTCCAGGTGCTGCTATGGGTCAGCGTGGTTCACAACAGGTTTCTGCCCGGTATCAACCTGAGGTGGTACGGCGGGATGGCAGCGCGCATTGCGGCTACGGGACTCGTGGCCGTCGCGTTTCGCTACACCGATATGTCCCAGGCGTCGCGGCCCCAGTTGTTCATTTATCTGCTGCTCATGTGGCTGTCGATGATGGCCGCGGCCGTTGCAGTCTCGCCGATCGCGCAACGTAAAGCGCGCGATCTGGCAGGACGCATCGTTTTCAATTGAGGGAGAGACAGCATGGCTTTGGTATCCGGGAACACTTCGGGAAAGCCGTTTCTTTCAGTAGCAATCCTGTGCTACAACCTGGAGCGTTTCATTGGCGACTGCCTGCAGAGCGTGATGTCGCAGGATCTTGACGTGCCGTTCGAGGTAATCGTCGGCGACGACGGGTCCAAGGACAAATCGGTCGAGGTCATTGAGGCGTTTTGTGCGCGCTATCCGGGCATCATCAAGCTCATCCGGCACGAGCAGAACGTCGGATATTCGCGCAATTTCTCGGATGTCATCGAAGCGACCTCGGGCGAGTACATCGCATGTATCGACGGTGACGACCTGATGCTGCCCGGCAAACTGAAACGCCAACTTGAGTTTCTTGAAACGCAGCGTGAGTTCGGCATGGTCGTGCACAAAATGCGCCCGATCCATGCACTGACGGGTGAGCCTGTGGACTTCGCGCTGCCACGGGAAAAACCTCTTGTATTCGATGCGCAATACCTGATCGAACGCGGTCCGTTCTTCTTCACCAGTTCCGCGATGTTTCGCGGGGCTTTACGCAGACGCTATCCGGTCGATCTCGAGCTGAAAGTGGTGGCCGATGTGGCCAATCTGATGCAGTCGTTCTACGGCACACAGGCCCGCTACCTCGACGAGGAAATGGGCGTGTACCGTGTGAATCCTCAAGGATTCACCTCGACGGTGATCCGAAACCCCGCACGGCATGAGACCAGCATCACCGACATGATGCACACCTGCACGATGGCAGAAACGCTAGGCATGGATAAAGCAGTGGTTGATCGCGGACGTGCGCGGCTTCTTCTCACCTCGGCCATCCTCTATCTGGAGACCGGTCACTACCAGGAATTCGAGCGTTGCATTGCTTCCAGCATGCGTTATGCGCGCATCAGCGCCAAACAGGCCGGCTTGCATGCCCTGCGAAACTGGCCTCATGCGCTTCATACCCTTTACACGCTCGCCAAGCAGATGGCAGGGCGGCAACCGGTGCGCGCATGAGTGTCCTGACAAACACCTTCTCGAAGTTCAGCGAGCTGCGCTGGATAGACCGCTGGAACAAGCTGCAATTCGCTTACTACCGCCTCAAGGCGCAGCTCTGGTATGCCAATGCATTTGGCTCGCTTGGCAAGAAGACCGCCATCTACAAGCCCATGTTGCTTTCCAACGTTCACCTCGCATCGGTGGGCGAGCGTGTACTGATTCGCCAGGGCGCGCGTATCGAGCTGATCGTCACGGACCCCAACGCATTGCCGCGGCTCACGATCGGCAACGACGTGAACATCGAGCAGAACGTGCATATTGTCTGTGGGTCTTCGATCGAGATACAGGACAACGTCACCATCGTTGGAGGGTGCGGCATCGTCGATGTCGAGCACCCATACGAAGATATCCACGACCCGTTGCGCATCGGGCTGCGTTTGCGCGCGCGGGGCAATCGTGTCGTGATCGGCGAGGGCAGCTTCATCGGCTTTAACTCGATGATCCTGCCAAACGTGGTCATCGGTCGTCATTCCGTAGTCGGGTCGCATTCGGTTGTCACGCGCGATGTGCCGGACTACTGCGTCGTCGCCGGAAACCCGGCGCGATTGATCAGGCGTTATAGCGGGCAAACGAAAACCTGGGAGCGATGCGAATAATGAGAGTCCTGATTACAGGAGGTGCCGGCTTCATCGGCTCGAACCTCGCCAAAAAACTGGTGGCTGATAACGCAACGGTGACCGTGCTCGACAACCTGTCGCCGCAGATTCACGGTGACGACCCTTATCAATCGGCGCTCTTCCAGTCGCTCGACAAATCGGTCCGCTTTATCGAAGGCTCGGTGACCGACCGCAACGTCATGGAGCGTGCCATGGAAGGGCAGGACGCGATCATCCACCTCGCTGCGGAAACCGGCACCGGACAGTCGATGTACGAAGTCAGCCGCTATATCGAAGTCAATGTGGGTGGCTGTGGACTGATGCTCGACCTTCTCGTCAAGGCAAAGAACAAGACGGTCAAGAAAGTCGTTGTGGCTTCGTCACGCGCTATCTACGGCGAAGGCAAATACCGCTCGCCAGCGCTGGGCATCCTGTATCCGGAAGCGCGCGAGGAGAGGGAGTTGCTGACGGGCCACTTCGACTACCTGTGCCCGTATTCCGGCGAGCCGCTGGAATGTCTGCCCACCGACGAAGATTCGAAGATTCATCCGTCGTCGGTCTACGGCATTACCAAGCACGACCAGGAACAGATGGTCATGACAGTGTGCCGCTCGATCGGCATTGGCGCGTCCGCGTTGCGTTATCAGAACGTGTACGGGCCGGGCCAGTCGCTGTCGAATCCGTACACCGGCATTCTGTCGATTTTTTCGACACGGATCAAAAACGGTAACGAGATCAGCATCTTCGAAGATGGTCTGGAGAGCCGGGATTTTGTGTACATCGACGATGTCGTCGAAGCGACGCAGGCCTCGCTGGTCCGGCAAGAAGCGAACGATCGCGTGTTCGGCATCGGCTCGGGTCAGCGTACCGCCGTCATCACGGTGGCCAAAAAGCTGCGCGCGTTATATGGCAGCGATGTGCCGATCTCAGTGACCGGTGCGTTCCGTCTGGGCGATATCCGCCACAACTATGCGGACCTCACGCGGGCGCGAGAACTGCTCGGATTCGAGCCAAAGGTCTCATTTGCCGAGGGTATCGAACGCTTTGCCTCCTGGGTCAATTCACAGGAAGTTCAACCCGATCACTACGAGCAGAGCATCGTAGAAATGAAATCACGAGGACTGTACCAGGCGAGTCAGGTCGCAGCATGAAGAAACGGGAGCGGGAATATGAATAGCGTGCCTACGAAACCTCTGGTCGGCCTTGTGACCGTGCTTTACCAGTCCGACGGCGTGCTCGAAGACTTTTTTGCCAGCTTGCAGGTTCAGGAAGGCGTGACCTTGAAGTTGTATGTAATCGACAACAGCGCAACGGATAGCGGCAGCGTCATGGCCAAAATACTCGGCGAACGCAGCGGCGTGGATATGCAGATTGTCTTCAACAACGCAAATGCTGGGGTGGCACGCGGTAACAACCAGGGCATCGCAATGGCGCTACGCGACGGCTGCGAATACGTTTTGCTTGCCAACAACGATATCGAGTTTCGTGATCCCGCCACGATCTCAAAGCTCGTCGCACCGCTTTCACAAGGTGAATCGTTCGCCTCGATTCCGAAGATCCTCTACTACGGCACCAATCGCATCTGGTGCGCAGGCGGCTGGTTCTCCCCGTTAAGAGCGATTACTAGCCACGTGGGCGATGGTGATGAAGACAAGGGGCAGTTCGACCTTCCCACGTTCACGGAATACGCACCCACGTGCTTCATGATGCTCCACAACAGCGTGTTCGCGCGCGTCGGCATGATGGACGAAAAATATTTTGTCTACTACGACGACGCGGATTTTGTGTGGCGCATGAATCATCAGAACATTCGTCTCCTGTATGTACCGACCTCGCAGGTCGCGCATAAGGTGAGCTTCTCTACGGGCGGTAGCGAAAGTCCCTTTAGCCTCTTTTATTGCACGCGTAACCGGATCTACTTCAGCCGCAAGAATCTCGGCTTCCCGCGGTCGTTGATCGCGGAGAGCTACTCGCTGCTCGCCATGCTCGCGAAATATCCACGCCTCACGCCGGCCGGTCGCAAGAGCGTGCTGCGAGGAATTGCGGCGGGGATACGGCTCTCGGCGGGTTTGACGCGGCAAGTGGGAGCGTAATCCGTAATCGATGGGTGCATCGCCTTCGTGCGAGGGCGTGCCCACGATGCCTGCCCTGTGCTCACGCGGTGAACGCGAGCGAATCGCGTAGACCTGCGGTGATCGCACGGATGTTGAGTCTCCAATCGCTTCGCAACCGGGGCGATGCCCGTTTCACGCGGAAGACCTTCTGTGCGAATCCGAACCGAAGGGCCGTGACGTGCCGCATAGGATCGATCATGGCGTCGCAGTATCGTAAACCCTGCCGCAGCCGCAGAACTGTTCCAATCATGGGGGTAATGCAATGAGGGTGGCACTCGTTCACGAATGGCTGGTGACCTATGGCGGCTCTGAGAGGGTGGTTGAAGAGATCCTTGAATGCTTCCCCGAAGCGGATGTCTTCAGCCTGATCGACTTCATGGAGGATCGTGACTTCCTGAAGGGAAAGGCGGTGAAGACTTCGTTTGTGCAGAAACTGCCGCTTGCGAAGCGTAAATACCGGGCTTATTTGCCGCTCTTTCCGCTTGCCATCGAGCAGTTCGATTTGTCCGGGTACGACCTGATCATCTCGAGTTCGCATGCGGTCGCAAAGGGTGTGCTGGTCGGTCCCGATCAGCTGCATGTGAGCTATGTGCATTCACCGATCCGCTATGCGTGGGATCTGCAACACCAGTACCTGAACGAGGCCAGGCTGACGAGCGGGATGCGCTCGATGTTCGCTCGCATCGCGTTGCATTACCTGCGTACGTGGGACGTGCGCACCGCTAACGGTGTCGATGCCTTCGTGGTCAATTCGGAGTTTATTGGGCGCCGTGTGGATCGTGTGTATCGGCGCGAGTCGACGGTCGTCTATCCGCCGGTCGACACGGAAGAATTTCAGCTGTGCACAGAGAAGGAATCGTTTTATGTCACGGTGTCCCGTATGGTGCCGTACAAGAAGGTCGATTTGATTGTCGAGGCATTTTCCGGCACGCCGGAACGCAAGCTCATCGTGATCGGCGATGGACCTGATATGGAGAAGGTGCGAGCCAAGGCGGGCCCCAACGTAACCATCATGGGTCATCAATCGTTCTCGGTGCTGCGCGACTATCTGCAGCGTGCGAGGGCCTTCGTGTTTGCGGCCGAAGAGGATTTCGGCATTTCGATTGTGGAGGCACAGGCCTGCGGGACTCCCGTGATTGCATTCGGCAAGGGCGGGGCTTGTGAATCGGTCATCGACGACACGCAGCCGATGCCCACCGGTGTGTTCTTCAACGAGCAAACGGTGGAGTCGGTGCAGGCAGCGGTGGCGAGGTTTGAAGACGGTGCGCAAAAGTTCAGGCCGGAGAACTGTCGCGCCAATGCGGAAAGATTCTCTAAAGCAGCCTTTAGAAGCGGGTTTTTGTCAGCTGTCATGAAGGCGACCGAGTCGCGTCAGCATTTGGCGAGTTGGCGCAGGATTCGCTCGACGCTCAAGCCGCCGATGCTAGCCGTTCCGGTTGAAAGCGAACCGGTTGAACTCGAAGTGCAGTCGCTTTGATCAGATGCATTTAAACAGGATGGCGGTGACTTCGTGCGCCGGTGTTCGATAAAAAGTCTGTACGACGTTCACGCGAAGAACCAGATGCAGAAGGTCTGGGAATTGCTTTGAATGGTCTGCCGGCAGCTCAATGCGAGGAAATGCCAAGTGAACTCAACCATCGGAATCGAGTACGCGTCATTGCCGAGACTGGGCGTGACGCCCTATCCCGCACTGACCAACAAGGTCGCGCTGGCCGCCGCGGATTTCCTTGGCTTCACGGTCGCGCTGCTGCTGGCCGCGCATGTGCTTGGCACGTTCACGATCGATGAACCCGCTACCATCTGGACGATTTTCTCGAGCCATCCGATGCTGACGTATCTCATGTTGGCATTGGGCGGGACCACATGGTTCTGGGCGAGGTTGCGGCATTACACCTGCCGTAGGCCCATGTGGCGCGAGTTTCAGGAAATCTTCAGGACCGTGATCGTGCTGGCCGTCATTCACCTCGCGTTGACCACTTTGACAAAAGGTATGTTTTCCCGCGGATGGTGGGCCCTGACGTGGAGCAGCGCGTTTGTCTTCGTGCCGGTGTTTCGTTCTCTGACCAAGCGCGCGCTGGACTATGCCGGCCTCTGGAAGCGCCCGACGCTGATTATCGGGTGTGGTGAAAACGCCCTGGAAAGTAAGCACGCGTTGTCGAGTCAGTCGTTTCTCGGTGTGAACGTAGTGGCCTATGTCGCGCCTGATAACGAAACCGCGTTAAACGGCGACAAGGTGCTGGTGTCGGACGCGCCAGTTCTTCACGGCCTGACGCCCGCGACATTTCAAACCTTGCCCGGTGTGCAGGTTGTCATCGCGCTTGAGCACGATCACCGCGAATTGCGTGACATGTGGGTTCGCGGGCTCACCAAGAACGGCGTGCGTGATGTCACCGTGATGGCGCCGATGCGCGGTGTGCCGATGTACGGCACCGACATCTCATACTTCTTTGGGCACGAGGTGATGATGTTGCGCGTGCAGAACAATCTCGCGCGCTTCTCGGCCAAAGTGTTGAAACGGATTTTTGACCTGCTGGTGGGTGGCTTTCTTGTCATCATGCTGCTGCCTATTTTTGCAATTCTTGCAGCGCTGGTAGCGAAGGATGGGGGCGCGGCCTTCTTCGGTCACACACGTATCGGCCAGCATGGCAGGAAATTCAAGTGCTACAAATTCCGCTCGATGGTGCCGAACGCCGATAAGGTGCTTAAAGAATTGCTGGAACGCGATCCGGTCGCGCGCGCCGAATGGGACAAAGACTTCAAGCTGAAGAACGACGTGCGGGTCACGCGGGTTGGCGCGTTACTACGCAAAACCAGTCTTGATGAACTGCCGCAGCTGTGGAATGTTCTACGGGGAGACATGAGTCTGGTTGGGCCGCGTCCCGTGATCGACAAGGAAATCGAACGTTACGGCGAAGAGGCGGCTTACTATCTGCTGGCGAAGCCCGGCATGACGGGGCTGTGGCAGGTCAGTGGCCGCAACGACACCGATTACGCGCGCCGGGTGTTTCTGGATGCGTGGTATGTGAAGAACTGGTCGCTTTGGTACGACATCACCATCATCTTCAAGACCGTAGGCGTGGTTTTGAAGCGCGACGGCGCGTATTGAACGATTGGGCGAGGTTTGCTTGGGAGGGAAGGCTTTCGCCCGGTGGCGAAGGCCTTGAATTGCCAGGTGAGACTAAGGACTAAGCAGGAACCTGAGCAGGTCTCGCGAAGAGAACCAGCGCCTCGCACCGCAGTTGCCTGCGTTGCGAGGTTTTAGTGTTATCCAGAGCGGTGGTTCATGCAACTCATGCGGCTGCGGCAGTCGGTTGCAGAGCCAGATAGCCTTGCAGGTACTCTTCAAACTCCGCCTTGACCTCAGGATGTCGCAGCGCAAACTCAACGGTCGCCTTTAGATACCCGAGCTTGCTGCCGCAATCAAAGCGCGTGCCGAAGTAGCGGTACGCGAGGACCTGCTCTTCGCTTAGCAACGACTCAAGCGCATCGGTGAGTTGCAGTTCGCCGCCGGCGCCTGGCTTGAGCGCACGGATATGCTGGAAGATTGTCGGCATCAATACGTAGCGTCCAACGACACCGAGGTTAGACGGAGCCTTGTCCGGTGCGGGCTTCTCGACAATGCCTTTGAGCTTGATCACATCCTTTTCCCACTCGCGTCCATCGATAACGCCGTACGAGCGGCTTTCTGACGGCGCGATGGTTTCGACGCCCACCACTGAGCTGTGATAGTGGTTAAACACGTTCACCAGCTGTTTCATCACCGGTTGCGTACTGTGCAGCAGGTCGTCCGCGAGAATGACGGCAAACGGACTGTCGCCTACCAGTTTTTCAGCACAAAGCACTGCGTGACCGAGGCCCAGTGCTTCGGCTTGACGCACGTAGAAGCAGTCCACGTTGGCCGGTTTAATGCTGCGCACCAGTTCCAGCAGTTTCGCTTTGCCCCGCGCTTCCAGTTCGGCCTCGATCTCGTACGATTTGTCGAAATGATCTTCAATTGCACGCTTGCTGCGGCCCGTCACAAAGATCATTTCGGTGATGCCGGCCGCGATCGCTTCTTCTACGGCGTACTGGATCAGCGGCTTGTCGACGACGGGCAACATTTCCTTGGGGCTGGCTTTGGTGGCCGGCAGAAATCTTGTTCCGAGGCCTGCTACGGGAAACACGGCTTTGGTGACTTTCAGCATGGTAGAGGTTCCCACGTCAGGTTGATAAGGCGGTACAACTGCTGGCTCGCCAGCGCATAGATTGCGGCGAGAAGGCTGCTGGAAATGAATCAACATGCCGCCACGAAGGGATGTGGCTCATTACATGGACACTACGTGGCCGGGCGTCGCCAGGTGGGCGCGCTCAAGCAGCGTAGCGGGTGAATGACGGGTTGTTAGAAATGACGTCGGGGCGCGCGGTTCGCATCGCGACGCTGCAGCTTTTGCGACACATACCGCGTGGTGCAAACCCCGTCACCATAACCGATCCTATTCGGGTTCCCCCTGGTCCTTCGGTGCGGCTTCGCACAGAGTTTGTATTGATGGCGATCGGCGAGCCGGGGGCGTCGATGTCAATTCGGACTAGACAGCCGGCGAGCGTTGATGTTACGCGCCCTAGCCTATTAGGGGCCCGGGTATGAGTGTGATTCCGCACAGAACGGGTGCGTTCCTCGGCTGATAGTTTGAACGGCTGGACACACTACAACGACGAACAGATCGTGGTGCAAGGCAGGTCTTTCATTGTCCCCACAAAGAGACCGATGCACCGGTGTCAGGCAATGCAGAGCAGAGTCAGAAGAACGTAGCCTTCTTCAAATTCGACTATGCAGTCACTCCATTGGGAATCCAATATGAGCACGCAGACTGAAGAGCAGGTCGCAGGTTTCAACGTCGCCGAGGTAGAGGTTGAGTCGTTCGACGAGGACGACGAGTTGGATAATCCCACATACATGCAGCAGTTGCTGGCAGCTGGCCTGTTGATTTCTACGGGCGTAGACGGCCTATACGGCCGCAGCCAGGTCTTTGAGGACGTGGTCGAAGGGATTAGCGATCTGATCGGCGCGTGGGGCGAAGGCAAGCAGGTTGAAGTGCTACGGTTTCCGCCAGCAATGAGCCGGCAGGTACTGGAGGAGAGCGGCTACTGGGCCAATTTCCCGGACCAGCTTGGCGCCGTGTTCAGCTTTTGCGGCAACGAGCGCAGCCATCAACGTCTGCTCAAATGCCTCGACAACAAGGAGGATTGGACAGAAGACGTGAAACCGACGCGTATCGTCATGACGCCTGTGGCGTGTTATCCCGTCTACGGCGTAATGGCGGCACGTGGCCCGTTGCCCCCTGGCGGCCGGTTAGTCGATATCTTTTCATATTGCTGCCGCTACGAGCCTTCGAACCAGCCCGAGCGCATGCTGATGTTCAGACAACGAGAGTTCGTGCGGATGGGTACGCCAGCACAAATTCTCGCCTTCCGTGACGAATGGATTGAACATGCAAAGCTCATGATGCGCTGGCTGCAGTTGCCGTCATCGATTGGCGTTGCCAATGATCCGTTCTTTGGGCGCACCGGGAAGCTGCTGATCGACAGCCAACGCGAGCAGCAGCTGAAATTTGAGTTGCTTATTCCGGGCGTCAATCCCGACAAGGTAACGGCTTGCGGAAGCTTCAACTATCACCGCGATAAATTCAGCTCGCTGTGGAAGATCCAGACCGATACCGGCGAAACCGCGCACACGGGCTGCTGTGGCTTTGGACTGGAACGCCTGGCGCTCAGTCTTTTCAAACACCACGGCTTTGATCCGAAGGTATGGCCGAGAGGGGTACGGGAGACGTTATGGAGCAACAAGTACGCGTGACCGTCGACTCATCCATTAAGTGCGGCATCTGACCGGTGTAGCACGGTTAAGGTGCAAAACAGGAAGGCCCGGCATCTGCAGAGATGTCGGGCCTTCCTGTTTTGTTTGGGTGGCGAACGCGGTGCGATCCTGGAAGGCGAGCCGCGGCACCCCGCACGCGCGGCCTATTTGCCCGCGCGCGCCGGGATCAGGTAGCGGGGGAGTGGCCCCACCTGCCAGCTGAAATCCTGATCGGTAATCGTAACGGGCGTTTCCACGCCTTGCCAGTCGCGCTGAATGTAATTGCCCGGCGGCAAGGTGACGGAGGCCGTGCGGTTCTCGGTTCCAGGCGTCCAGCCCACGATAACGCGGTCATCGGAGCCGTACTGATACACCTTGATGTCAGGGGTGTCGATCAAGCTCTTGCCCCATGCGCGCTTGCCCAAGGTCGTGCTGAGGACCGACTGGGCGACAAACGCCGGTTTAGGCGTGAGGTCGTTGTGAAGCAGGCCGAAGTTATATTCAAAGTTGTTGATGTCGGTGCCATCGTCCACAAAGTCATACCAGAACAACACGCGCACGGCCCCATAGCGCCGCGACAACAGGTAACTTCGCACCAGATTGGCTGCCTGGGTGGCTTCATCCTGCCCCGGCACTTTGGGATTCACCGGCCATCCCAGCTCCGTCACCCAGACCTGCAGCGGTTTGCCGTTGGCCTTCACGTGTTGCGCGGTGTAATCGTGCAAATAAGGCCATGTGGTCGGAATGCTCACTGCGTCGATTGGACCACCTTTGCCCTTATAGCCTGTCTCCGGCGGATTGGGCGGCATATACGGATGAATGCTGAAGCCGTCCTGATCGTTCAGACCGCCCTTGTTGATGATTGCGACGATGCAATCGCCACCTGGACCCCCGCCCGCTCCGCCGCCGCCGCACGAGATGACAGTCGAATCGGGGCTGAGCGTCTTGATGGCGGCGTAAGTGTCCTTTAGCAAGGCGAGATAGTTGTCGTAGCTGATGTCGCTGAAGTTTGGTTCGTTCCACACTTCCCAGTGCTTGACGGTCGCACCATAGCGCTTGACCACAGCGTTGACATAGCGAACGAATAACGCGCGTGTCTCTGGGGTCTCAGGAAAGGCGGTTTTCGCAAACAGCTTGGGATAGGCCACCGGGTTGCCGTAATCGAGCACGATCAGCGGCGAGATTCCCATTTGAGCGGTCGCCGCGACATAGGTATCGTAGCTCGCCGGAAATGCGAAGCTGCCGGGTTTCTTTTCTATCTCTTGCCAATACAGTTCGTCCCGAATCCAGGAGAACCCCGCTTGCTTGATCAAGGGGAGCAGCACCGAGGGCGGTGTCCCGCCTTGCCCAAAGTGCGTCACGATGCCGAAGTCAGAGGGGCCCACCTCGTTGCGTTTCGTGACTACTGCCACGCTACTCGTGGCGAGCGCCAGTATGTCGCCGCTGGGCGATGTCAACGTGGCGTCAAGCTGGAAGAGCCCTGAACCAGGGGTGGTTACGGTGATACTGATGGTCCCACCCGTCTCGACAGCGGTGATGGTTTTGGTAAACGAGGGCCCGCGTCTATAGGACACTCTGCCGTCGCTGTTGTAAGGCGTGACGCTAACCGCCAGGGTGGCACCGCGTATGTCGGTATTGGGCGGTACTGCGAAGCGAATGGTCTTTTTCCCGCTCGCCGTCGTGACCAGCGAGCCTGGAAAGTTATCCACGCGGAGTTGAGATTGTGCGTAACACCCGCTCGAAATCAGCAAAAAGCACAGGGCAGAAAGCACGGCTCGCACGAGCCCGGTTGTGCTGGAGGAAGGTCGATTGGGGCAGGTCGTTTGCATGGAATCCCTGATAGAGCGCTCAGGCAGACGGGCCACGTATTCTGGCCGCGTCGGCCGAACTCGGTGACATAAAGCGGCCAGTGACGTCCCCGTCAGGTTGGTCGCAACGCTGAGGCGCCGCGGCCTGCCGGCGCGTGAGGACGCTGGCGCTGCTCGGCGTTGTACGCGGCAATACGCGGCCAGTAACAGATCAGATAGGCAAGCGGTACGAACGAAGTGACCATCGTGACGCTGACGGTCGCGGTGATCAGCAGGAACAGCAGGACCACGAAGCCGTCGCTTGCGGTGAATGCCAGCACCCCCACCATCGCGAGCGCAGCGATCAGGCCCATATCCGACACAAGACCGGGGAGACTGGAGAACGTCACGTCGCTCATCTCGTACAGTTCCGCGTTCATGTGGACGTATGGAAGATAGTCATAGTCGGCATTGAGCTGCCCGGAGGTAATCCCTTTGATGAGGTCCGCGAAACGCGCATCGAGCATGAAGGGATAGCCGGCGAAGCGGTGCGCGAAAGTCTCGGAACCGAAGAAATCATGCTGGCTCATATACAACGCAAGGGCCATGGAGATAGCAGTAAAGCCGATGATCGAGACTAATGGGTGGATCGAGCGGAGCTGCCGGCGCATGTAGTAGAGAAGCATGAAAATCACGAGCACGAGCGATGCCTTCGAGAAGCTGATGACGAGCCCGACGCAATATAGCGCGATCATGATTTTGCTCTTCGGCCGGTCCTGCATCAGGTACAGCACGAACGATGCGACCAGTAACGACGCGAAGAAACCGGCTTCGCGCGAGAACCCGCAAACCCGGGCGAAGAAGAGAATCTCATAGAAGTTGGTATTGGTTTGCGTCGCGGACGCGCCCCACAACATCGTAGAGACCGCATTCGGCCCTAGCTGGACGGAAAGGTCATAGTCGACGTAGTAGGCAATGAACTGGGCGACGCCAAACAGAACATTGATCGCCATCCACATGTTCAGATAGTCGATTCGCCTCGTGAACGTGTACGCCAGATAGCCCACGCAGATCGCGACGGACAGCACTTTGGCGGCGGTCATCGGCGAACTCAGCAGACAGATCAGGAGGGCCACGCCAAGCGGGATGGCCCAGCGGCGAAAAGTGACCGTGAGATAGCTGATGAACCCCGGGTCGAGCAACGGCAGCATGACGTACAGATAGATCGTGACGCCAGAAATCTGCGGGTTGAAGACGACGCAGGTAAAAAACATGTAGAACAGCATCGAAATCATTTTTGCGTACATCGAAATCTCCGACTACGTTAGGGCGCGCAAACGATTCGTGAAGTGAGCTTTTTTTCGCATGTCCGGTGTGTCGATCACGGATATGCCGGCAAACGGGTCAAGCCGCTACACGGCGTGGCGTGCGAGCGGCGAATTCGGCAAAAGGCGAGCAGGCGGTCTATTCGGCGCTGCGGTAACGTCAAAATAGGGTGCGTTGCTTTTACGCTCAGTGCGGGACCGAACTTTCAAAGCTTTCAGCGACAATCGGCTTGCGGCTCGATGTCAACGCGTGACCCAGGCGAATGCTGGTTGCCTCGACCAGACGGTAGCTCAGCCAGGCAAGCAAGATGGCAGGCGGGATGGTCACCGCCATATAAAGGCCCAGCGGGCCGCCGGTCAAGCCGTGGCCCCTGCAATACCAGCTAATGACGTAGAGCGGTACGCCATGTAACAGGTAGATGGAGTAGCTGATCTCTCCGAGCCACGCAAACAGGCGCAGATGAATCTTGACCACGGTTGCAAACAGGATGAATGCGCCAATTCCAACCACGTAGCCAATCGACGCCGACAAATGCTCCATATCGTGTTTGTGCAGGTCCAGCGCGGCCATCAGCAGGGCGACAGCCACGAGCATCGCGGTGAGACCAACAAGTGCGGTGCGGTACGACATGGAGATGGACCGCGCGCCGTTGCGCCACCTGGCGAAAACAACCTGCATCTGGGGCTTGTCGTAAGCCTGGCGGAAGCACGCGCCCCAGAACATGATCGCAAGGTGAAACAGCATGCCCTTATATTGGCCCAGCGCGGTCGGCGGAATGATCTTCAGGGCGGACGTGACGACGAACAGCGCGCACAAGCCGATACAGGTGAGACACAGATCACGCATCCGGTGCAACGCACCAATCCAGAAGAGCAGAAGGCAAAGCCCGTAAAAATACAGTTCGGTTTCAAGCGTCCAGTAGTGCGCCATCACGGCATCGTGACCGAACGCAGTGGGAATCATCGATACGTTGGCGAGCAGATCGAGCACGCTCATTTGCTGGCCGAATAGGGTCCAGTAGGCGAGATAGCCGATCGGTATCGAGAGCCAGAAGGCCGGATAGAGGCGAAAGAAGCGCCGGATCACAAAGCGGCGCGTGCCGTCGCGCAACGGCCCACGAAGACTGGATGGAATCAGCAGACCGCTAACGCCAAAGAAAATCACAACGCCGACCCGGCCAAAATTGACCGAACGCTGCAACGTATCGAGCACGTGTTGCGAACCCGCTATCTGGGCGTAGAGCTCGGCGTAATGCGTCCACATGACGAGAAGCACGGCGACAGCGCGCATCGCGTCAATGTGATCCAGACGGCCTCGGACTGCAGTTTCGGACATAGGCAAGGGCACCGATCGAAGAGGACTCAAGCCGGCATGCAGGTCCGCTGTTCTGGCGGGATGCGTGAGCCGGTTTCGCCAAACTAGGCCCATCGACCCCTTTGATCGGTGCGGAATCACACCTTCATTCGGCCGGGGACTATGTGTGAAACCGTACTGATCAACCCGTGTGCCCGAACGCTTAATACATCCATGTACAGGCTGGCAACCGCCCCCAAACGCGTGTTTTGGCACCACGGTGCAGTGGGCGCGTTCTTGAAGTTGGGGATCCTCTGGAGCGATATCTGATGAACCAGTCTACGGAGCGGCCCGAAGTCCGCCGGGCGGACATGGCCGTTCAGACGGCACACCCTGTTGATGTCGGCGTGAAACGAAAATCGCAATGGCAGGGGCCTTCGGCCGGATTTGCAATCAACGGTAAATTTACATCGCAACGGATCACCGGGGTACAACGTGTCGGCTATGAACTGGCTATGGCATTTCAGCGGCTCTTTCCTGAGGATGCTGAGCTGCCCCTGTTGATTCCAGGTGACGCCCGCGCCGATGTTCCCTTGCTGAAAGCAAAAACCGTGTTCGGCTGGATGAAGGGCACCTTGTGGGAACAACTGGCGTTGCCATTCGCGGCGGGTGGCCGCACCTTGCTGAGCCTTTGCAACATCGGTCCCCTGTTTGCGCGGCGCCAGGTCGTCATGATGCACGATGTGGCGGTCTACGATTTACCAGAAAATTATTCGTGGAAGTTCAGGCTCTGGTACCGCTTTGCCTTTGCGCTGCTCAAGCGCAACGCTAGCCACATCGTGACGGTGTCGGAATTTTCGAAGAAGAGAATCATGGCGCGCCTCGGCATCGAGGCATCGCGCATTTCCGTGGTCTCGAACGGCGTCGATCATTTTGACAGGATTGCGCCAGACACTTCGATTCTGTCACGCTTGAACCTCGCGAACGATGGCTATGTGCTCGCGGTCGGCAATCTTTCGGTCGGCAAGAATCTCGCCCGCGTGCTCGCGGCGATCGAAAGCCTGAGCGAGCGTCACGAGTGGAAGTTCGTGGTCGTCGGCGGCTGCGATTTGCGGGTCTTCAATTCCAAGGCGAAAACCGGTTTCGAGATGTCGAAAAACATCATCGCTGCAGGATTCGTCTCGGATGGTGAATTGCGGGCGCTGTATGAAAACGCGGCCTGCTTCCTGTTTCCCTCGTTGTATGAGGGCTTCGGCTTACCGCCTCTTGAAGCCATGGCTTGCGGATGCCCCGTAATTGTCTCGCGCGAAGCGGCGCTGCCAGAGGTGTGCGGTGACGCGGCAATGTATTGCAACGCGTTCTCCGTAGACGATATTGCCGACAAGGTGACGCAGATGATGGGAGATGCCGCGCTGCGCGAATCATGGCGTGTGCGCGGCAAGACTCACGCTCGTGCTTTCCGGTGGGATCGGTCAGCACGCCAGTTGCTTGATGTTCTGGAGCGCGAACTGGCGGGCGGTGCGGATCGCCCGGTTGCTTCGCGCGCTGCCACTTCGCGGATATAGGTGGTGGATTTAGGCCAACGCCGGCGTCGCCAAATGGCTAACGCCGCGGTTTGACAGTGATACCGCCGCGGCTGCGCCACCCGAAGCCGCGCGTCGAGGCTCGCAGTCGCATCAGGGCCATCCTCTCGATGCGTATCCAGGAGCGCTGTCTTGGACCATTCGTGAAGCAATCGAAGACGTGGCGCAGTACGCCACGTCACGGCTGGAAGGCGAATGTCTGTCGACGTTGATAAGGTGCTAATTAGGGCTGCAAAGCAGTGGTGCAAGGTCTGATGCCGATATAGCAACCCGATATTGATAAAGGGACAATCATGATTCTCGTGACAGGTGGCGCAGGATTTATCGGTGCGAACTTCGTTCTCGACTGGCTGGATGGCGTCGATGAAGCGGTGATCAATGTCGATAAGCTTACGTATTCAGGCCACCTCGGCACGCTCAGACCCTTGCACGGCGATCCGAGTCACATTTTTGTGCGGGCGGACATCTGTGACCGCTCGACCATCGACGTGCTGCTCGCGGACTATCAACCGCGCGCCATCGTGCATTTTGCGGCGCAAAATCACGTGGACTACTCGATCGACAGCCCTAACGACTTTGTTCACACCAACATCGTTGGGACGTACACGTTGCTGGAAGCAGCGCGTTGCTATTGGAACGGCCTGCAGAGTGACGAGAGAGACGCGTTTCGCTTTCTCCATGTCTCGACCGACGAGGTGTTCGGCTCCCTCAATCTGAGCGATCCGCCATTTTCCGAAGACTCGCATTACCAGCCGGATAGTCCGTATTGCGCGACCAAAGCGAGTGCCGATCATCTTGTGCGTGCATGGGGTCACACGTATGGCCTGCCGACCCTCACCACCCATTGCTCGAATAACTACGGGCCCTATCAGTTCCCGGACAAGCCGATTCCGCAGTTGATTACCAACGCGCTCATGGGCCGTGCATTGCCCGTACATGGCGACGGTCAGCACGTGCGCGACTGGCTCTATGTAGGCGACCATTGCAGCGCGATTCGCAAGATTCTCGCCAAAGGCCGCCCGGGCGAAGCGTACAACATCGGCGGCTGGAATGAGGTGAAGAACATTGACCTCGTGCATCTCGTGTGCGACCTGCTCGACCAATACAAGCCGAAACGCACCGGGTCATATCGCGACCAGATCACCTGGCTGACGGAGCGCCTGGGGCACGACAGGCGCTACGCAACTGACGCGCGCAAGCTTGAACGGGAACTCGGCTGGAAACCGGCCGAGACTTTCGAAAGCGGCTTGGCGAGGACGGTGCGCTGGTACGTGGAACATGAACAGTGGACGCACGAGGTCGCCACCGGCGACTTTCGGGACTGGGTAGAGACGACTCACCAGAAGCGGGCCTGATCAGCGAACCCGTTTGCCGATGGGCCGCGTCGGCAGTCAAATAAACGAATACTTTTGGGAATGGAGAAGACGATATGGCTTTCGATGTGAGCCCGACTGAGCTCGCCGAGGTGAAGGTAATCGAACCGGCGGTATTTGGCGACGCGCGTGGGCTTTTCTTCGAGTCGTTTAACGCGAGGGAGTTTAACGAGCACGTCGCGCAAGGGGTCGAGTTCGTGCAGGATAACCATTCACGCTCGTCGTACGGCGTTCTACGCGGTATGCACTATCAGATTCATCATCCACAAGGCAAGCTGGTGCGGGTCATCGATGGCGAAGTGTTCGACGTCGCGGTCGATATGCGCCTGAGTTCGCCGACCTTCGGCAAATGGGCGGGCGTACGTCTGAGCGCGGAAAATTATCGGCAACTATGGATTCCGCCGGGCTTCGCGCACGGTTTTCTGGTGTTGTCGCCCACCGCGGAATTCGTCTACAAGGCGACTGATTATTGGTTTCCTGAGCATGAGCGCAGTCTGCTCTGGTGCGACCCCGAGGTCGGTATCGCCTGGCCGGCCGATGTCGAGCCCATCCTCGCGCCTAAAGACGCGGCAGGAAAGCTATTGTTTCAGGCTGAATGCTTCGCTTGAAACGCTCATCGCGCGCCGGTTCCAGCGTCATATGTTTCCTCATGTTTGACCTCAAGCAGGAATTAGCCCGTGGCGCTCCCGGCGCTGACTGCATTCTGCATGGCCTGGCGCCGCTGGGGTTTTAGCAAGAGGAAGCGCTTTTCGATCAGATGCCATGACGCGATCGCGAGCAACAGCGTGGGCACCAGTGACAATCCGGCGTTCAAAATCGGCCGGCTTGCGGTGTGGAAGTACAGCGCAACGGTTTGCTGCACAGGAAACGCGTAGATATAGACGCCGTACGAGAAGTCGCCATAGCGGCCGGCCCAGCCCAGGATGGCTGGCTTGGCCAGCGCAAACGAAAGAATCGCGTACGGCAGCACCACATATAAGGCGATCTCGTAGGCCGTTTCTTTGGCGGGAATGAGCGCCATTAACACCAGCGCAAATAGCGCGGCTTTCACGTTATATACGCTTTGTGGAGCGACAATACGCCAGGCCGCGCCAAGCAAAAAGTATGGCGCAACATTGAGCGCATCGTGAATGGGCCTGCCATGTGCGCCGAGTGTAAGTGGCTGGACGTGGTTCAGGTATAGGCTGGCCGCGCACAGCGCAACGCAGCCGGCCAGAATGCGGACCTTCTGCCCGCCGCGCCACAATACGAGTACCGGCGCGATCAGATACATGCCGAATTCGACGGGCAATGTCCACAGCGAACCGTTCACCGCGTTAGGGTAAGGGAGCGTGTTGAACACCCCTGGCAGTAACGATGCGGGCCGCAAGATAATGTTCTGCAGATAGCGGGGAACGAGCGGCGAGTGAAAATAATCCGCGAGCGGCAAGGTGCTGACAAGCGGCCCGAGCACGAGCGCGCACAGCACCGTGTTAGCGAAGAGACCCGGAAAAATGCGCAGACCTCGGCGCCACAAATAACGGCTGGGCGAAGGGTCTCTGCGCCAGCTTTCCGTCACGAGATAACCGCTGATAATAAAAAACACCTTAACGGCGATCGCGGCGACCTCGTTGCCGAATATCGACGGTATGGGCGACGCTCCGGTCAGGTAGAAAGCGTGGCCGTAAAGGACGGCAAGCGCCGCGAACAGACGGATCGCATCGAAATTGTCACGGGAATGCGAAATGCGCTTCGGCTGTGCTGGCGTTTCATCGATCGCAAGGCGTTGCGTCATCGTTCGAATCCCACGAGATGCTGATGATGAGGATGATGCAGGCCGCGCTGGCGGCTGGATCGGCGCTCGGCGCCGCAAGGAGATGGATGGAGAAATGTAGTCCTGGCAGTCGCCTGTGACTGGTCTAACTATCAAATCTCCATAACAGATGCTCTGTGCGGAAGCGCACGTATTGATTCCTGGCGTGCGAGCACTCGTGTGAATGTCTCGTGAAGCCACGCGGCGCGCAGGTTTAAGTGTGATGGCGCACTGAAAAAGTGTGCGTTCAGCCCGACAGTGCGAATCAACCTCGAGTGCCGAAGGGTGGTGCATGCGACTTGAATATTCCGTTCTGCTGCTCGTGATGGCATGTTGCGCATGTTCCCGGCAAACCGATCCGGGTTCGTTCCATTCGGAGCGCACCGCTGTGGAGCATGCGGTGAGCCTCTGGCGCGACAGGTTCGATCCTGTGTGGCAATACGCGCACGCTCGCTGCGCCGATGGCGGGTCTCTGAGTGCAGAGGTAAGCACCAATCTCGAGCGACGCGTCCGGCAAGTGCTCCATACTTCGACCGCGAGCGCTTGCGACCGGTTGCGCGATGCACCGGAATCAAGCAACGTTGCGATCGATGGGGATTCCGCGACGGTCATCGTCCGTAGGTCCGACGCTCGTCCAGCCAGCGCGTTGCAGTTTTCGCTTGCGCATGAGGGCGGTAACTGGACTGTGCAAAAGGTGGCGGCATCGGAGGCGGGGAGCTTCTCGGCGATTTACGATGCGTCGCAAGCCGCTGGTGGCGATGGCCGCATCGAGCCGGCCTACTCACACTGGACACCGCATGGCGCAGCGCCGTGGGCAATCACGCACATCATCACCTATGGGCAGTCGCTCAGTCTGGGTTATTTTAACAAGCCCGTCTTGTCCGACCATCAGCGCTATTCGTCGCTCCGGTTCGCTGGGGGTGTACGCGTTCAGGATGCGGTGCAGACTGAGGGTGCGGCACTTGCATACCGGGATTTTGTCCCGTTGACAGAAACACGCTTCGAATATGAAGCCGAAACGCCGACTAGCGGAACGCTCGATATGGCGATGCAGCTAATCGAGCAGGAGAACTTGCAGGACCACACCAGCCTTCCATATCGCTTTCTCGGCACCGCACCAGGCGAGGGGGCGAGAGATGTCGACGAGTTATCAAGGTCGGGAACGTTCTACAGCGGAATGATGCGCGATGTTGTCGAGGCAAAGCGGCTCGCTACGGCAGAGGGCAAGACCTATGGCGTCGGCGCGGTTACTTGGACTCAGGCAGAATCAAACGACTCGGAGGATACGCCAATCCCCGACTATGTGACGAAACTGCGCCGCTTGCGGGAGGAGATTGACCACGATGCGAAGGCCATCACCGGGCAGAGCGCCGACGTGGAACTGATCTCGTATCAGGTCGCGACACATCGAAGCTTCGGGCAACCGTTTCCGCACATCGCATTGGCGCTACTGGAGGCGAGCCACGAAGATCCGCATATCCATATCGCGGTTCCGATGTACCTGTTCCGCTATGTCGACGGCCGGCACACGGACAATCGGAGCAGTCAATGGCTGGGTGCTTACTATGGTCTGGTGCTCAAGCGCATTCTGATCGACCACCAAGCCTGGACGCCACTCGAACCTCTAACCTGGCGGCGCGACGGCGACACAGCGACGTTGCGTTTCAAGGTACCTGTGCCGCCGTTGCAGTGGGACACCACGCAGGTTGCAGGCAATACGAATTATGGTTTCATGTTGCGTCTGCCGTCGGGTCAGCCACTGCCTATCCGGTCCGTGTCGATCGTTGGGCCTGACCAGGTCCAGATCACCGCCGAGAGTGCCATTCCGGCAGGCACCGAAGTCGAATATGCGTTTGAAGGCGACGGCTTCGCCGGCAACCGCTTCGGTCCACGCGGCAACCTGCGCGATTCGCAAGGCGATGCAATCCAGTTCGACAACGGCCGGGAATTGAAGCGGATGGACAATTGGTGCGTCATCTTCCATGAGCAACTGTAACGCTATGCACCTGACGCTGAAAATCGGTGCGCATGCCAATCGCGGGATGAAGTGACCATGAAAGAGCGATACATGGATGGCGCGCAAGGGTTCGCCATCGTTTCGATAGTCTGCGGTACGGTGCTCGACCGTATCGATGACGCAGGTTTTCTTCAGGACGATCGCGTTGCGCATCTGCTCGTGCTGATTCAATACGCGGTATGTACCGTTGGATATCCCTGTTTGCTTTTTCTGTTCGGTGTCAAAGCGGTCGACTCGCTCAAGGACGCGCAATCCCGTTGGAGCTTTGTGAAAATGACGCTCTGCGCGCTCGCGTATCCGTACCTGCTTTGGTCACTGGTGCAAATGGGTGTGCGATGGTTTGTTGCCCAACACGCCAATCATCCGTTTCCGCCCACCGAGTTCGCTCGTGTAGTGTGGGCGCCCACCGACCAGTTCTGGTTTCTGTACGCGCTATGCATTTGCCAACTGGTCGCTCTTGTGACGGTCCGGAAGGGGCTGGGCAACCAGCGAGGCATGCTCTCCATTGCTAGCAGTGTGTTGCTTGCCGTGTTAGCGGTGGTGTGCGCCACGCTTGCGGCGAGGACAGCGTGGGGTATCGTCACCATGACGCTATGGGGTATGACGTTTTTCCTCTCCGGCATGCTGCTGGGTCGGCGATGCAACGTTTGGATGGCACGTACCTCACGTGTTCCCGCGTTAGTTGTGGCGGTGGTGGTCTTCGCCGGTACGATCAGACTTGCGCAGTCATTCGGCGGGTATTTGAACGCGTCGTCACTACCGGCCAGTTTCACTGGCATCGTGGTGATTCTGCTGGCCGTAAAACTGTTGACCGACCGCTCGCGTGTGCGCTGGTTGATCACGCTGGGCGCGGCGTGGATTCCGATCTACCTGTTGCACGTTCTGGCGACCGAACTTGTGTGGAACGGACTGCTGGCGGCTTACATTACCTCGCCGGTGGCCCATGTTGTAGCTGGCGTGGCTGCTGGGATCGTCGTGCCGCTCGCCGTCTATCGCTTGACGAGGCGCCTGCGGATAGCGGGGCTGGCGGGTTTCGATCTGGTCGATCGGGCGGAGCGTTCCGAAGCGCGGCAAGTAGCGCTGGCACACTATCGGGCAAGCATCGGCATTGATCAGCCGCACGGCTGAGGGCGTCGGCCTTCGTGCTGATCAAAGGCGATTTCCGCGCGCTCATTCCTTAGGACGACTGCGTAGCAGATACGCATCAACCTGAGTGATCTGGGCAATTTGCGCCGCGCCTTCGTCGACGAGGAATTCCTTGAATCCCTGTGCAACGGGCGGCAAGCGCTTGTTCTTGCGATGCACGACATACCAGTGAAGCATCAATGGAAACTCCTGGACGTCGAGGATGGCGAGATTGCCCACCTGCAGTTCCAGACTGATGGTATGGGCGGACAGAAAGCTGATGCCCATGCCCGCAATCACGGCCTGTTTGATGGTTTCCGTGCTGCTGATCTCCATGGCGATATTCAGGTTGGAGACTTGTCCGGCGAAGCCTTCTTCCATGGAATGCCAAGTGTCCGAACCCCTCTCCCGGACGATGAACGGCTCTTGTGCGATTGCTGAAAGAGGGATGCGCCGCTTGCCGACAAGTGGATGATCAGGCGGCGCGACAATCACGTAAGGGTGCGGCGCGAACGATTCATTGAGCGTGTCGCAGTCTTGCGGCGGCCTCACCATGATGGCCAGATCGGTGAGGTTGTTGGCCAGTTGGTGAAGCAACTCCTCCCGGTTGTGCACCGCCAGGTTGAGCTTGATGTCAGTGTTGCGCTGCATGAATTCAGCCAGCAGGCGCGGGAAAAAATAATCACCGGCGCTGATTACGGAAACATTGAGCTGGCCGCCCGCAATGCCTTTGAGTCCCGCCATGGCTTCGTTCATCTCGCGGAACTGGGCCATGATCGAGCGCGCGTAGTGAAGCATCTCGGTGCCCGCGGGAGTCAGGTAGATCCGCTTGCCTAGCTGTTCGAACAGCGCGAGGCCGGTGTGCTCCTCAAGCTGTTTCACCTGGGTCGAGACAGCGGGTTGCGTCAGATACAACTCGCCGGCCGCCCGCGAAAAACTCAGGTGCCGGGCTACCGTTTCGAAGATCTTGAGTTGTCGCAAGGTCGCATTGTTCATGGATCAGCCCTTGAAGGGGCGGTCTATAGATCGAGTTTGCATTGCGTTGACCGGCAGGTACCGGTACCGGATTGTGCGGGTAGACGCCGCGTTGTTTTTGATATACGGTATTAAATATACCCGCGCTGCATCGGTTTGCAACGTATGGTTAACGTGCGAACAGCGGTGCGATCAACAATCCGAACTGCACGCTGGCTCGTCGGGGCAAGATTTCATGCGGTGGGGCAGGGAAGACCATCGTGCGGACGATTCCAACCTGGGGAAGCAACGTCTCAATGGCCTCTGATACGCAAACCAATGAAGTCCGTGCCACGCCGCTTGCACTCACGCTGGTGCCGATCAACGCTTCAGCCTCGTTGCGCGATCAGGCCTACGCACGATTACGGCAGGCCATTGCGGACGCCGACATCTACCACTCGCGTGAAGAGATTCGTCTCGACGAAAAGGAATTGACAGAGGCGCTTGGGGTCAGCCGCACTCCCGTTCGTGAGGCCATGACGCTGCTTGAACAGGAAGGTTTCCTGCGCACCGTGCCGCGACGTGGCATCTATATCCAGCGCAAGACCAAGAAAGAAATCGTCGACATGATTCATATGTGGGCGGCGTTGGAGAGCATGGCGGCGAGGCTTGCGACGCAGCGCGCGTCGGATCAGGACATCGCCAACCTCAGACGGATGTTCGACGACTTCCACGACGCTACGCCCGCCGAGCATATCGATGAGTATTCGGAGGCCAACATTGCGTTTCATCAGTCGATCGTCGAGCTCTCGCAATCGCAGATCCTGATGGACGCGATGAAAAACCTCTTCGTGCACGTCCGGGCCATCCGCAAGGTGACCATTTCAAAGAGCGATCGTGCCTCACGCTCGATCGTCGATCACATGCGCATCATTGAAGCACTCGAGCAGCGCGACACCGAACGCGTGGAGAGCCTGGTGCGCCAGCACTCGCTTGAACTGGCCGCCTTTGTCGAGGCGAATTGCGATTTTCTCGATTGATTGCTGATTGATTGCTGTTAGATCGCTGCTTGATTCCCGTTTGACTGGGGCTCAATTCCGCATTGAGCGCAGCGGCCCGTTGGGCTTGCCGTCGCTACCTTTCCTCCAGCTTCCCGACCTCCCTTAGCACGTGCATAGCGCGCGATCGCTTGTGCGGTCTTTGCATCCAACGCCGGGTGCGCGAGACCCTTCACACGTAAATCGCCGCCGCCTGCACGCCTGATTCACGCTTTGGCGGCTCGCCAAAATTCAGCACCCTCACGGCAGACATCGCCGGTTTCGCAGTGGTGCAGTGCAAACTCCACAACCACTTCCCTCGCTCCCACCACGCCCGTCCGAGCAATCGCACCGCAGCAATCCAGTAAGCCTCAAAAAATACACTTGACTAATATTGTGTGTGGAATATTGTATATCACGAATCACACAAACGCCCCGCCACGGAGGAGAGACGTCATGGCAGAAGCTGGGACCGACCTGCAGACAGCTGCAGGAGAGACGCAAGAGCAAGGCACAACCACAGCAATGACCGATGGATTTCATCTGGTCATCGATGCGCTGAAACTGAACAACCTCAATACGATCTTCGGCCTGGTGGGCATCCCCATCACCGATCTCGCACGCCTCGCGCAAGCCGAGGGCATGCGTTTCATTGGCTTTCGTCATGAACAGCACGCGGGCAACGCCGCCGCCATTACCGGCTACATGACGAAACAGCCGGGCATTTGCCTGACGGTTTCGGCGCCTGGCTTCCTGAACGGTCTGACGGCACTCGCCAATGCCACTACCAACTGCTTCCCGATGATCCTGATCAGTGGATCCAGCGAGCGGGAGATTGTCGATCTGCAGCAGGGCGATTACGAGGAAATGGATCAGCTGAACGCCGCGAGGCCGTACGCCAAAGCGGCGTATCGCGTCCTGCACGCCGAAGATATCGGCATTGGCGTGGCGCGTGCGATTCGCGCGGCCGTCTCCGGTCGTCCAGGCGGCGTGTATCTGGATCTGCCGGCCAAGCTGCTGGCGCAGACGATTGACGCGGCGAAAGGCCGGCAATCGCTGGTGAAGGTGGTCGACCCCGCCCCCAGTCAGACCCCGTCGCCGGAATCGGTCAACCGTGCGCTCGATTTGCTCAAGGGTGCTAAACGTCCGCTGATCCTGTTGGGCAAAGGTGCCGCGTATGCGCAGGCTGACGCGCAGATTCGCGCGTTCGTCGAGCAAAGCGGTATTCCGTACTTGCCGATGTCCATGGCTAAGGGTTTGCTGCCTGACACACATGCGCAATCCGCATCGGCCGCGCGTTCGTTCGTGCTGCAGGAAGCGGACGTCGTCGTGCTGATCGGCGCGCGTCTGAACTGGCTGCTCGCGCACGGCAAGGGCAAGACATGGGGCTCGCCGAAACAGTTCATTCAGGTCGATATCTCGCCCACTGAAATCGACAGCAATGTGGCCATCGCCGCGCCGGTAATTGGCGATATTGGCTCGTGCGTGGCAGCGCTCGTTGCCAGTATGGGCACGAGCTTCGCGAAGCCCAGTGCGGAGTGGACCGGTGCGATCGCCGAGCGCAAGGACAAGAACCTCGCCAAGATGGCCGCGACTCTCGACAAGAATCCGTCGCCGATGAATTTCCACAGCGCGTTGCGCGCGATACGCGATGTGCTGAAGACGCGGCCGGACATCAACGTCGTCAATGAAGGCGCCAATACCCTCGACTACGCGCGCAGCATCATCGACATGTATGAGCCGCGCAAGCGCTTCGACTCTGGCACGTGGGGAATCATGGGGATTGGCATGGGCTTCGCAATCGGCGCGGCCGTGACAAGCGGCAAGCCGGTCGTTGCCATCGAAGGCGACAGCGCTTTCGGCTTTAGCGGCATGGAACTAGAAACCATTTGCCGGTACGAGTTGCCGGTCTGCACTGTGGTGTTCAACAACAACGGCGTCTATCGCGGCACTGACGTCAATCCGACCGGCGGCAAGGACGTCGCGCCGACCGTCTTCGTCAAGGGCGCACGCTACGACAAGATGATCGAGGCATTTGGCGGCGTCGGTTACCACGCCACCACGCCGGAGGAACTAACCAACGCACTGCTCGAAGCCATTGCGTCAGGCAAACCCGCTCTCATCAACGCCGTGATCGACGAAGCAGCCGGCACGGAGAGTGGCCGTCTGACAAACCTGAATCCGCAAAGCGCGGCGATGAAAAAGTAACGTGAGCCAACCAAGGAGAGATCAAGTGAGCAAACCCCTCGACGGCATCAAGATTATCGACTTCACGCACGTACAGGCCGGCCCAGCGTGTACCCAGTTGCTGGCATGGTTCGGCGCCGACGTGATCAAGGTAGAGCGTCCCGGCTCAGGGGACGTCACACGTAACCAGTTGCGCGACATTCCCGATGCGGACGCGCTTTACTTCACGATGTTGAACAGCAACAAGAAATCGCTGACACTCGACACCAAGAAGCCGGAAGGCAAAGAGGTGCTCGAAAAGCTGATCCGCGAGTCCGACGTGCTGGTGGAGAATTTCGGTCCGGGTGCGCTCGACCGCATGGGGTTCTCGTGGGAACGCCTGAACGAACTCAACCCGAAGATGATTGTCGCCTCCGTGAAGGGCTTTAGCGACGGCCATCACTATGACGACCTGAAAGTCTACGAGAACGTCGCCCAATGCGCGGGAGGCGCGGCCTCCACCACTGGCTTCTGGGACGGCCCGCCCACCATCAGCGCGGCGGCGCTGGGCGACAGCAACACGGGCATGCATCTGGCCATCGGCATCCTGACTGCGCTGATTGGCCGTGACAAGACCGGCAAGGGCCAGAAAGTGGCCGTATCGATGCAGGACAGCGTGCTCAACCTGTGCCGTGTCAAGCTGCGCGATCAGCAACGGTTGGAGCGGGTTGGCTACCTCGAGGAATATCCGCAGTACCCGCACGGCGAATTCAGCGACGTAGTGCCGCGCGGCGGCAATGCAGGTGGTGGCGGTCAGCCGGGCTGGATCCTGAAGTGCAAGGGCTGGGAAACGGATCCGAACGCCTACATCTATTTCACCATTCAGGGCCACGCATGGGAGCCGATCTGCCGCGCACTGGGCAAGCCGGAGTGGATCGACGATCCGGCCTACAAGACGCCCGAGGCGCGTCAGCCGCACATCTTCGATATCTTCGCGACGATCGAGGCATGGCTAGCCGACAAGACCAAGTTTGAAGCGGTCGATATTCTGCGCAAATTCGATATTCCTTGCGCACCCGTGCTGACCATGAAGGAACTCGCCAACGACCCCTCGTTGCGCGAGAGCGGCACCATCGTCGAAGTGCCGCACAAGAAGCGCGGCACGTATCTGACGGTCGGCAGCCCGATCAAGTTCTCCGATCTGAAGCCTGAGATTACAGCGTCGCCGCTGCTGGGCGAGCATACGGAAGAAGTGTTGGCGAGCCTTGGCTATAGCAAGCAGGAAATCTTCAATCTGCGCGAGGTAAAGGCGGTTTGACGGTCGCGCCACGAAGTCCGGTTCAACTGGGCTTCGCATGTGCATTCGCGTAGTCGACTGACATGGGTACTGCGTGCTGCACGACGCCGTATCCATGCCGCACCCTCTTTCTTCGCCTTCGGGGAGCCTCATGCAAATCACCATCGACTTCGCGCAACTCGTCAACGCGATAGGTGACGCCATCGTCATTTCGGATGCCGAAGGAAAAATCACACTGTGGAATCCCGCTGCCACGCGCATGTTCGGCTTCACACAAAGCGAGGCGCTTGGGAAGTCGCTGGACCTGATTATCCCGGAGCGTCTGCGTGGGAGGCATTGGGATGGATATCACAAGACCATGGCGAGCGGGCAGACCCGCTATGGCAACGACGTGTTGCGCGTACCCGCCGTGGATAAGGCGGGGCGCGCGCTGTCGATTGCCTTCACGGTTGCATTACTGCATTCGCCGGAAAACGAGTTGACCGGAATCGTTGCCGTAATCCGCGACGAAACCAGCCGTTTCCAGGAAGAGCGCAATTTGCGCAAGCGCATCGCCGAACTTGAAGCGCGCGTTGGCGCGTGACGGCGGACTTGATGTGGTGAGCGAGGAGAGGCGAGATGGGCAAAGCATTGGAGGATGTGCGGGTCCTCGATTTCACGCACGTGCAATCGGGTCCGACGTGCACGCAATTGCTGGCGTGGTTTGGCGCGGACGTGATCAAGGTGGAGCGGGCGGGCGCCGGTGACGTGACGCGTGAACAGTTGCGCGACATTCCCGAGGCGGACAGCCTCTACTTCACGATGCTCAACCACAACAAACGCTCGGTGACGATCGACACGAAGCACGCCGAGGGCAAACTGGTCCTTGAAGCATTGATTCAGACCTGCGATGTGCTGGTGGAAAACTTCGCACCGGGGGCACTCGACCGGATGGGCTTCACGTGGGAGCGTATCCAGGAACTCAATCCACGCATGATCGTGGCTTCGGTCAAGGGCTTCGGCTCCGGCCCGTATGAAGACTGCAAAGTCTACGAGAACGTCGCGCAATGCGTGGGCGGCGCGGCCTCGACCACGGGCTTCGACGACGGTCCGCCGGTCGTCACCGGCGCACAGATCGGCGACAGCGGCACGGGCCTGCATCTCGCGTTGGGTATCGTCACGGCGCTCTATCAGCGCAAGACAACCGGGCGTGGTCAATACGTGCTCGCGGCGATGCAGGACGCCGTACTCAACCTGTGCCGCGTCAAGCTGCGCGATCAGCAGCGCCTTGAGCGTACCGGCGTAATGCGCGAGTATCCGCAACATCCCAACGGCACTTTTGGCGAAGCGGTGCCGCGAGCCGGCAATGCATCTGGCGGCGGCCAGCCTGGCTGGATCCTGAAGTGCAAGGGCTGGGAGGCGGACCCAAACGCATACATCTACTTCATTGCCCAGGCGCCCGTGTGGACGAAGATTTGCAATGTGATCGGCAAGGAAGAATGGGCCACGCATCCGGACTACGCGACACCCGCTGCGCGACTGCCGAATCTGAAGGAGATATTTGCCGAAATCGAACGCTGGACGATGACGCGTACCAAGTTCGAGGCAATGGAAACGCTTAACCGATATGACATTCCGTGCGGGCCAATTCTCTCGATGAAGGAGATCGCCGAGGAGCCGTCACTGCGCAAGACCGGCACGATTGTCGAAGTGGATCATCCAGTTCGCGGAAAATATCTTACGGTTGGCAATCCTATCAAGTTGTCGGACAGTGAGACCGAGGTCAAGCGTTCGCCATTGCTGGGTGAGCACACCAACGAGGTCATGGCCGAACTGGGCTACGACGCGCAACAAATTGCCCACTTACGCGCGGTCGGCGCCATCTAGGGAAGCAGGTTTCGCACGCGCAACTTGCCCAAAGCGCTTGCCGCGAAAAAAGACACGCCAGGCCTGAAGCGCACCGGCGCACAGATAAAAGATTGGAGGAGAGAGTCAGATGAAATCGTGGATACGTTTTCGGCACGTCGATGGCCACATCGGATTTGGCGTGCTGGAGAACCATCGGATTACGGAGTACCAAGGAGACATGTTTGGTGACGCCGTCCCAGGCGCGGTAGAACCGAGCCTGAATCTGGACGAGATCAGCCTGCTCAGCCCGTGCATGCCGACCAAGGTGGTCGCTCTATGGAACAATTTCTATGCGCTTTCAGAGAAGCTCGGCAAGGCAGCGCCTTCACATCCGCTCTTTCTGATCAAGCCGCCCATGTCGGTAATCGGACCCAGCGAACCGATCCGTCGTCCTAAAGAGTATGGCGGCAAGATCGCCTACGAAGGCGAACTGGCCATCGTGATCGGCAAGCGTTGCAGCAACGTGTCCGTTGATCAGGCTGACGACTATATCTTTGGCTTTAGCTGTATCAACGACGTCACGGCGGTTGAGTTGCTCAATGAGGATCCGAATTTCGCCCAATGGTGTCGCGCGAAGGGCTTCGATACGTTCAGTTGCATTGGCCCTGTGGTGCAGCGTGAATTCGATTGGCGTAATGCCCGGGTCGTGACGCGGCTCGACGGCGTGGAGCGGCAGAACTATCCGCTCTCGGACATGATCTTCTCGCCCGCCGAACAGGTGAGCCTGATCTCGCATGACATGACGCTGATGCCCGGCGACGTGATCGCCTGCGGCACGTCGATTGGCGTAGGTTCGATCAAGGACGGCTCGACAGTCGAGGTGATGATCGAAGGGATCGGTGTGCTCTCTAACACGTTGCAGAACGCATAACCGATACGTAATCCAAAGCATAAAAAACTTTAAATTTTGCTAATCATTTGGGCCGTCCATCATGGCTCAGGTTCTCAACAGAGCGGCAGAGTCGAACCAAAGATGTCTAAAGCGCCATGGCTGTCCAGCGTAGACGGGTTGGTGTTTTTATCAGGCAAGCTAACAAGTCAATTGATGGAGACAAACAACGTGGCACATACTGACACAGCCTCGAGCGGTTATACGGCGCGCCGTCATAACCGTTGGGTTCAACTGGTGGCCGGCGTCGCCTGCATGGGTCTCATCGCCAACCTTCAATATGCATGGACGCTCTTTGTGGTCCCGATGGATGCCAAACATCACTGGGGACAAGCGGCAATCCAGTTGGCGTTTTCGATTTTCATCGTGACCGAAACCTGGCTGGTGCCGGTGGAGGGCTGGCTGGTCGACAAGTTGGGCCCGCGTCCGGTGGTGATTGGTGGATCGATCTGCGCGGCGCTCGGCTGGGTGCTCGATGCGTATGCGCCGAGTCTGCCGGTGCTGTATGCGGCTGCTGTGATCGCCGGTGTGGGCGCCGGTTGCGTGTACGGCACTTGTGTGGGCACGGCGCTCAAGTGGTTCCCGGACAAACGTGGCCTTGCCGCGGGTTTGACGGCAGCGGGCTTCGGCGCCGGGGCGGCGCTGACGGTGATCCCGATCTCGAACATGATCCAGCACGCCGGCTACGAGCACGCGTTCGTCTTCTTCGGTGTCCTGCAGGGCGTGTGCATTCTGATGCTCGCCACGCTGCTGGTGCGTCCGAAGCCGCCGGCCCACGCGGCAGGATTCAAGCGCATCGTGGCCACGAAGACGGACTACACGACCAAGCAGATGATTCGCGCGCCGCTCTTCTGGGTGATGTATGCGATGTTCGTTTGTGTGGCCTCGGGCGGCATTATTGCCACCGCGCAGATCGGCCCGATCGCCAAGTCATACGGTTTCGCGGCGATGCCGGTAAGCGTCTTAAGCGTGACGTTGCCGCTCCTGACGATGACGCTGTCCATCAACAATCTGTGCAACGGCTTCACGCGCCCACTATGCGGTTTCATCTCCGACCGGATTGGCCGCGAGAACACCATGTTCATGACGTTTCTCGGACAGGGCCTCGCGTTACTCGGCTTGATGCACTTCGGCCATGACCCGTATCTGTTCATCACGTTTTCCGGGCTCATTTTCCTGTGCTACGGTGATGTGTTCTCCAACTTTCCCGCGACTTGTGCTGATACGTTCGGCGGCAAGTATGCCGCCGGTAACGCCGGCACGCTTTATACGGCGAAGGGCACTGCCGCGATGATGGTTCCAGTCGCCTCGCTGCTGGCGGCCCACAGTGGATGGAGCAGCGTGTTCGTGTTCGTCGCGTGCATCTCGATGCTTGCGGGAGTCTCGGCAAAAGTCATTCTTTATCCGATGCGGCGCCGCTGGATCCTTAACTCCGCGCCGCCCAGCATGCTGCACGAAAGCCACTTTCAACCGGCGCCACTTGGCTCCAACGAGTGAGGAGGAGCGCTCCACCCACCTGGCCTGAATGCAATCCGTTCAGGCCGGTGGCATTAAGCGTGCTCTCGAATCCGCCCGAACTACCCGCACTTTAAGATGAGTCTTCATTGCTGCGTGTAAGTTGCCGATAGATTTGTCGTCACACGCTGCTGTGACGCGGTTGCCCACATGCCCCGGCCGGAGCCCGCCGGGGTAAGGGCGACGCCTCCCTTCTCCCGCCCCGCCTGCTTTGGCCTCTGTGTGATTCCGAACATAGCGTCCCGCACTGCACCACGTATTCTTGTTGCCTGAGCCGATGGTACTTGCTGGACAAGGGACAGGCATGCAGAGATACAGGGTCTTGGTTATCAACGATTTTGTGCAACAAGGTGGTGCGGAGGTTGTCTATCGACAGTCCGCCGAACTTCTGCGCGCGATGTCCGGCGTCGAAGTGGAATGCTTCGACACCAGCCGGTTCGACGGGAGTTCGTCGTTGCTGTCGAAATCGTGGAACCTGGCGGCAGCACGCGCGCTCAAGCAGACCCTTATCACCTATCGCCCGAATCGGATCCTTGTCCACAACTACCACAACGCATTATCAGCATCAGTCCTGAATGTGATCGCCCGATACAAGCGTGAGCTGGGCTATCGCGCGTATCTGACCTGTCATGACTATCATTTGATCTACTACAACACGACGCTGCATTACCACGTCAACGGCCATATCGAACATTTGTCACTCGATGCGTTGGGGACCTGGCAGGTCCTGAAGTTGCGCGCCAGCGCAAAAGGTCCGGTCCATGACATCCTTTCGAAGGCGTACTGGCATGCGGTGCGGGCTGTGTGCAAGCCGGAGCGGATTTTCGATCAGATCCTTTGTCCAAGTGATTTCATGCAAGAGGCTTTGCATCGGGGTGGGATCAATAACACGGTGGTTCTCTACAACCCCTCCGCGCTTGCAGTAGCGAACAAGCCGGTGAACGTTCGTGATCGGGATCGCTTCAATCTGGCGTTTGTCGGACGCGTTGCCCACGATAAAGGCTTGGGAGAGTTTATCGAACTCGCACGTTCGATCGATTTCGGGCGAATCAAGTGCCTGGGTGTTTTCGGCGACGGTCCGGACCGCGCGGCGATCGAGCAACGCTATGCGTCGCTCGTCGAGTCGGGGAAGCTCATTTTCTTTGGCAGGCTGCCGCAGGACCGGCTTTTCTCCGAACTGCGACGTTTTGCTGATGCAACGGTATTGCCTTCAGTGGGAATCGAAATCGCGCCCCTGGTGATCGTCGAGGCCGCGATGCTGGGGTTGCCAACACTCGTGCGCGAAGGGGTTCATCGGCTGGCCTTTGGCGACACGGTCGGCAGCAAGATTATGTATCGCGACGACCCGCAGAGCCTTCGGACAGCGCTCGATGACCTTGCGGCGCACCTCGCGAGGCCGGAAAGACACTACGACGTGAGTGAATTTTTACCTCATTGCTATGCAGAGCGGCTGGCAAACATTATGCAGTTGAGTGGGGCGCAGACGCCGACACAAACCCAGACCCAGGCCTTTACCGCCCGCCATGCTTAGTTTGTGAGGGATCAGCGGCGCGCATCCCTTTCACGATTTACCTCGGGTACCGCGTAACACCATCTACTTCTGACTCTAACGAACGGTAAGAACTACGGACTAACTGACTATGGCGCACCGTATATTGCGGAACATGGCTGCACTTTCGCTACTGCAGGTGGCGAATATGGTGCTGCCGCTCGCGACGCTGCCGTATCTGTTCCGCGTGCTGGGTCCCGACCATTTCGGAGCCTATGTCTTTGCTCAGGCCGCAATCGCCTATCTGGTGTTGCTGGCTGACTATGGCTTCAATTGGTCGGCCACCGGCGAGATTGCAAAAGTGCAGGACGACCGCGACGCCGTGTCGAGGATTTTCTGGAAGACCCAGGCTGCCAAGGCGCTGGTTGCGTGTGGCGGTCTGGTGCTTCTGGTGCTGGGCGTTTTGCTGGTGCCGAAACTGATCGAAATGCGGCCCATTCTGTTCGCGACGTTTCCGCTTGTTGTCGGCACGGTATTGTTTCCACAATGGCTCTTCCAGGGTTTGGAGCGCATGGTTTTTGTGACCGTGTCGACGTTGAGCGCACGCTTGCTTGTGATTCCCGCGACGTATCTGCTGGTCCACACCACAGACGACACGTGGCGCGCGGCGCTGATCGCTTCAATGAGTACCGTCGTGGCTGGGATCATCTCGCTGATATTGATCGTCCGCACAAAGATGATCTCGCGCTCGTTTCCGAGCGTTGGCGACGTGATCGAGGCTTTCCGGGAGGGCTGGCATGTATTTATTGCAACTGCCGCAGTCAGCCTGTACACAACCACGAACACGGTGCTGCTGGGGTTTCTGACGGGGAACGTAACGCTGGGTTACTTTGGTGCGGCCGACAAGATCCGCAACGTGACACAGGCGCTGATCGCGCCGCTTAGCAACGCGATCTATCCACGCGTCAACGCGCTATTCGCCGAGGATGCGGCGAAAGCGTACGCGCTGGTGCGCAAAGCGCTATGTGCGATGGGCGTAGTCATGTTCGTCGCGTCAGTGATGCTTTGGGTGTGTGCGCCGTGGATTGTTCGCATCGGCATGGGACCTCAATATGAGCCGGTGGTCGGGGTTTTACGGTGGATGGCGTTCGTGCCATGGATGGTGGCGCTGAACAACGTTCTTGGGGTCCAGATGATGCTGCCGCTCGGCATGAAGAAAAAATTCAGCGAGATTCTGCTTGGTTCCGGTGTTTTTAACGTCGCGCTGCTGGTCCCTCTTTCGCTTCGGTTCGGAGCGCAGGGCGCGGCGATGTCCCTGCTAGCGACAGAGACGCTTGTCACCAGCGCCATGGCGCTTTATCTCGTGCAGAGGAAAGTACCGTTTTTCTTGCCGAGGGCATCGGCTGATGAATGTTGAATGCATGAATTTGCCAAAAGGAGTTGACGCATGAGTACATCGCATCCGAACGTCGGAGCCCGGCGAGTGGCGGTCGTAATACTTGCGTGTCGCGACTATGCGGCACTCGAATTGGCGCTTGCGAGCCAGATGGCATATCGGCCGCCGGGAGTGCCGTTCTTCATCCTGCAGAATTGCCGTGGCGGGTACGACGCCGAGCGGACGCTCGGTGTGGCCCGGCGATACGAAAGGTTGTTCCCTGGCGTTGTCAGTGTCGTTGACGACATCGTGCCTGGGGACCCCTATAGCTCGATCAAGAAGTTGCTCTCCAAGCCGGAGTTCGCGGATATCGAGCTGATTTGCAAGGTTGACGACGACGCATTCCCAATTACGCATCAATGGCTCGACCACATGATCGAAGCCTATGACGGCGCTGAGAAAGGCAATGGCCGGAAGCTGGCGTATGTCACGCCGCTCATCAATAACAACGCTTGGGGCTTCCCTCAACTGTTGAAGGCGATGAACCTGGAGCAGGAATACTTCTCCACTCAGGCGCATCCGCATTTCGTCGGCTCGGCCACCAGCAAACGCTTTCCGCTGCGAATCATTCCTGCGGAGCAGATCGAGACCGGTACAAACGGCACTATCTGGGGCTATCCGCACATCGCCCGTTGGCTGCACGAACGCACCACGCTGCAACCTGACGCGTTTATCGCGGCAACGCGAGCGCTGGAGTCGTGCGATGTGCCGTCGCAGTCGCGCTACTCGATTGGCTGCATTCTGTTCCGCAAGGATTTATGGAAAGAGATCGACGACGGCGGCCGCGACGATGAGCATATGATGCACATGCACTGCGAGCGCAACGATCTTCGTATCGTCTCCGTGCGTAGCGTGCCATACGTCCATATTGCCTATTTCACGCAGCGGGAAGAGAACCGCGACATCGTGGATGCCGCGTTCGCAGTTTACGCGCCACGGTTTGGGCACCCTTTCCCTCTCGCGCTTTATGCAGACCGTGAGCGGGAAAATGAGGCACGCCTGCGCTGGCTCGAAGAGCGATTGACTGCACCTACCCAGGCTGTTGGGCAAGAAGCGTGGCTGAAGAAGATGACGCCCAAACGCATCAAGCGAGCTGTGCGGCGGCGCCTGGTCTGGCTTTGGCCCGTAAGCAGCGGGCCGGGCCACGAAAAGTTGGGATAACTGGCGGCATAGCCATTCTTCGGAATGGCTGAGCAGGCTAGGTTGTAAAAACGATTCGGCCACCGTCTGAGTAACGGTGGCCGAATTGCTTTAGCGTCGCGGTCGTAAAGGCAGGATCAGAAACGCGCAGACGAAATAGCTGTTGACGTCTTGTTAGCGAGGGACGCCGCTCGCGGCGGGCTGCGTCCGATCGGACTTCGCGAGCGTCCTTTTCCAGTCGGTCGGTCTGACTGTATCGAACTTCCTTTGACCAACCGCCTGCTGAAAGTAGCGAACGTACAGCATGATGACGCTAAAACGACGATCGCCAAACAGGAGCACACGCGCGAGCCTCTTGGCAAAGAGCGACGCCGCCCACAACGGTGCGCGACCGCGATGCCGGAACACCATATCAACGTAGTTGCGCAGCCCGCACGCGTGCTTCCATTGCGTGGCCGCCGGCATCCGCCTGCTTTCAAACCAGTCGTGCAACGAGCGAGGGCGATCCGTCGCATCGCGGTTCTCGCCGTCCTTGTGGGTCATGTGTGAACTGGTGACGCAACGCAGCTCGCCAATGCGGCTCAGACGTGCTGTGTATTCAACGTCGTCGTTCCAGACGAAATACTCGTGCGCGGGAAAACCGACGCGTTGAATTGCCTCGTGCCGGATGCACGCGCCGACGAACGACATGTAGTCGGTCTTGAAGGAAGCCGCCTTGTGGTACTCCGGTGTGGGTGCAATCAGGCGCATCCGTTCATCGAAGGCGCCTTGATGCCAGAACTGCACGCGCCGATCGATGCCCCACACCGAGCCGCACAGCGCGACCACATCAGCACGCGCGGCGTCCTCGGACACCATCAGCTTTTCGAGCGCATCGGGCATTGGCTCTGCATCATCGTCCATGAGCCAGTACCAGTCGAAGCCCTTTGCGAATGCAGTGGTGATGCCCTTTGCGAATCCGCCAGCCCCTCCGATGTTGCTCTCAGACAGCACGACAGAAACCTTGGCGTGCTGCGCTGCGACGGAGGCCAGATACTCGCGTGAGCCGTCGTTGCTGCCGTTGTCGACTACGTAAATGGTATCCACGGGCCGCGTTTGAGCGAGCAGCGCCTCGACGCATTCTTGCAGCAAGGCTCTCCGGTTGTACGAAACAACGATTGCTGCGACGCGCGGGCTCATTGGACCAGTTCCTCGGCGGGTTTCAGTGCGCTAATCAATTCCTCGACGGATTTCAGCGCGGCACCCACGACCTGGTCCATATTGTAGTAACGATACTGCGCGAGCCTGCCGACAAACGTTACGTCGGGCGTAGCGTCCGCGAGTTCGCTGTAGCGCTTGAACAGGCTTTCGTTTTCGGGGCGAGGGATGGGGTAGTACGGTTCACCTTCGGCTTGCGGATATTCCCTCACGATCGAGGTGCCGTCATGCTGCTGGCCGGTCAAATGTTTGAATTCCGTTATCCGCGTGTATTCATGGTCGTTAGGATAATTGATCGTCCCGGTTGCCTGGAATTGTTCCGTGTCGCTCATGTGTTCATGTTCAAACGACAGGCTGCGATAGGGGAGTTTGCCGAAGCGATACTCAAAATAGGTATCGATAGGCCCGGTATAGACCGTATGTTCCCGCTCTATTCTGGAACCAATGACCTGAAAATCCTCCGACAGGCGCACCTCAATGTTCGGATGCGCGAGCATCTTCTGGAACATCGCTGTGTAACCCTGGGCCGGCATGAACTGGTACGCGTCGGTAAAGTAACGGTCGTCGTCGTTCGAGCGGGTGGGAATGCGCGCAGCGACGCCTGCTGAGAGCTCGGAGAGATCAAGGCCCCATTGCTTACGCGTATAACCTCGGAAGAACTTCTCGCAAAGGTCGTTGCCCACGCTGCTCAGCACGACATCCTCGCTCGTCGCAACACGCTCGCGGGATTCTCGCACCGATTCAAGATATGCCGTTACGCCTTGCTCGTCGAGGTCGAGGTCGTAAAGCTCGTTGATCGTCGTTCGGTTGATCGGGATGGGATAAAACTTTCCTTCCACGCGAGCGAGAACACGATGCTCATAGAAGCGCCAGTCGGTGAAGTTGGACAGGTACTCGAAGATCCGTTTGCTGGAAGTGTGAAAAATGTGCGGACCATACGGATGTATCAGCACGCCGTTCTTATCGAGGCAATCGAACGCATTTCCACCGATATGGTTCCGTTTATCGATGACCAGCACTCGTTTGCCAGCAGCGGCAAGGCGCTCAGCGCAGACTGCGCCCGCAAAGCCAGCTCCCACGATCAAGACGTCACATTTCATCTTTTGAAGTCCTCTAGAAAGACGCGCAACAGCGGCTACCGTCCAAGTCATCAGGGGAAGACGGGATGTCGCACCCGACCCGGCAAATTACGTCGCCGACAACGAAGGGTGCCGCCTCTGTATTCGGGCTTCGGTACGTTTTCGCACACAGCGTCTGGCGCGCGGCGCAATCGGGTTTTGTGCGGATTGGGCGCGCTGGCCGTTCTGCGGTGCGGCAGGGGGAGATTGAGGCCCGGAATAGGGCGACTGTGCGGATCCTGGTGGATCGCTAATGGGGTGGGCTGGGTATGGGGGTGTATGGGCCGCCTGACGTGGCGTTTGGCGAACCCATAAGCAGGGGAGTGACGCGGCTTCGCCTCATTAGGTGGCGAAACAGATTTGCTGGAACGTCAGAGGGCTGACGTATTCGAGCGTTGCAATTCATGCAAGCCGCGCAGCGGCGCTTCACACGAAGCGCCGCTGCGAACTCTGATGCCCTCTTGTCAACCTCAGGGCGTATTGCCCGCAGTGAAGGCCTTGTACGATGCGTAGCACGCCTTGTGGGTCGCGCCGTCGGCTTCGATCAGGCCGTACTCGTCGGTGGTCGCCATGTCGATCAGTTCATACATCATGATCGACTGCACGTTGTACTGCTCACGCAGTGAGTAGTACTCGGCCATCGCGCTCGACACGTAGCTGCCCTGCTGTGCGGAGGTGTCGTACATGTTGAAGCCCCACTCGGTCAGCCAGATCGGCAGGTTGAACGACTGCTGCAGGATCTGCAGCACGT
>NZ_JBAURZ010000028.1:0-11452 GCF_049581445.1 Paraburkholderia sp.
TCGCGGGCCTGCGCGATGACCTGGCCCAGCGGTCGGCGAGCGTGGACGAAGCACGCGCAGCGCGCACTGCCGTGCTTGAGTTCAAGGAGGAATGGGGACGGCAGGCGGTGTCCATCGCGGCCGAAGCGGCTCGGCTCAAGCAACTCGCAGTGACATTCGAGCGCTGGCACGAGCAGATGATCTCGTTGATGGGGCAGAACCAGGAGATGCACAGCAAGAACCAGGAGCTGTCGTCGATCGTCGCGCATGTGCTGATCGTGTCGCTGAACGCGTCGATCGAGGCGGCACGCGCAGGCCCCGCGGGACGCGGCTTCTCGGTCGTCGCGAGCGAGGTGCGCACGCTCGCGTCGCGCTCGCAGGAGCTTTCGAAGAGCTATCGGGACAGCCTGCATCGCAACGACCTGATCACGACCGCGACGTTCCAGGACATTCAGGCGGGCGGCAAGATGATCATCGCGTCGCTCGGCGGCGTCGAGACGCTCGCGAATCAGCTTCAATCCAGGCTCGAGCAGGCGGCAACGTGATTAGCGAGCAAGCAAAGGACAGCATCGAGCGGATCTTCCGCCAGGCCGCGCGCCTGCGTCTGACGCTCGACGCGGGCGATTCGTGCGAGATCACCCAGGCTGCGCCGCACGAGCGCGCGGCGGACGGCGAGCTCATCGTGCTGACGATTTCATCGATCGTCTTCAGGCTGCTCCTGGTCCTGCATTTCGACAACGACGATGCTACGCGCGCCTACTACCTCGGCGCTGGAGAGGCAACGCTCGAGGAAAGGCTGCTCGAAGTCTGCAACCTGTGCTGTGGCGCGATGAACCATCAGCTCGTCAAGTACTTTCCAGACCTCGGGATGTCGACGCCGTACGTGCTGAGCGGCCACTGCGTGCCGTATCTGGGTCATCTCAAGCCTGATTTCCTCTCCTCGTATCGCTTGACGGTCAACGGCGCCGTGCAGCTTGGCGCGACGGTGTGCGTCTGCGCTAACGCGCCAGTCGACTTCGTCGCGAACGTCGCCGATGTCGCTGAGGTCGCCGAGAGCGTCGGCGAACTCGAACTGTTTTGACAAACCCGCAACAGGCAAGGAAGCCAGCATGGACATGAACAAGCCGGTCAGCAAGGTACTCGTGCTCGACGACTGCCCGGCACATGCGGAGGCGATCAAGCGCTTCTGCGACGAGAACAACCTGATTGGCCTGAAGGTAAGGACACATCGCCTCCCGGCGGTGCTTCGCTCGAACATCGATCTCGGCGCGATCCTGCTCGCGGAGAGTTACGGCGGATCGCCCGCTGAGAGCGCAGCAATCGCGACGCGTATCGACGCGCTGCGCCCGGAGCTGCCGATCATCCTGCGCCGGGACGAGCGCGCGACACTCGACGATCTGCCGCACGCGCTGCGCGAGGTTGTGTGCGCCGCGTATGTCGCGAGCGACATGGCGCCGCTTCGCCGGGCGATCGACGAGTACCTGTTCGCTCTGGACTATCCAAACGCGTTCGTGCGCGGGATCACCGAGCTCACCGAGTTCAGGCTGGCCAGTCTGTTCCGCGACTTCACAGTCACCTGGGACACGCCGTGCCTCGTGCGCGACCAGATCATCTTCGGCGAGGTGTTCAGCCTGATCGCGCTGGAGAGCAACTGGTGCCGGGGCTACATGATGGTCCAGACCGAGGAGCAGCCGCTGCTCGACATGCTCGGACACAAGCAAAGATGCGACAGCGCAGCCGACTTCCGTGACCTCAACAGCGTGCTAGGCGAACTGACGAATCTGATCTGGGGCGCGTTCAAGGACCGCTTTCTCGGCGACATGCATGCCGCGCGCAGCCAGGTGCAGGTGCCGTTGCTTGTCAATCACAAGCAACGCTACATCTCGTTCGGCACGACCAACCCGCAACTGTGCTTCAAGTACCACGTAACTGACGAGGCGTCCGGGCGCTCTATCGTGTTCGACCAGCGCTTCATCTTCAACCTGAGCTGGTCGCCGGAGGACTTCAAGGAAGGCACCGACGACGTCGACGCGCTCGTCGAGGCTGGCGAACTGGATTTGTTTTGACAGATTGTCTGTCAACGATTTAAGAGGAAAACATCATGGCGAAAATTCTGGTGGTGGACGATTCGAGCACCGTACGCGACGAAGTGGCTGGCTTTCTGAGAAAGAACGGCCTCGACGTGGACACTGCGGTGGACGGCAAGGACGGCCTCGCGAAGCTGCGATCAAGCCCAGGGACGCGGCTCGTGATCAGCGACGTGAACATGCCGAACATGGACGGGCTGACGATGGTCGAGAAGATCCGCGGCGAGCTCGCGAACCAGAGCGTCAACGTGATCATGCTGACGACGGAAAGCAGCCCGGCGATGAAGGAGCGTGGCAAGGCGGCGGGCGTAAAGGGCTGGATCGTCAAGCCGTTCAAGGGCGAAGTGGTGCTGGAGACGTTCCGCAAGCTTGCGGGCTGAACGGTCGCCAGGCCGATTTTTTTACGCCGCTTTAATGCGGCGTTCGCTAAGCTCCAGGCATCGACTTACCGGTGTGCGGCTTGGAGTGCTTAATGATAAGAATGTTAATCCCTGTCCTCGACAATGGCGGTGCGGTCGAGGCGGCGCGTTTCGCGGCATTTATGTTTCTGGAGCGCGGCATTACTGAGGTCGAACTGCTTGAAGTTCTTGATCCGGTTGACCAGGGCCGCGCAGCGGCCTTCCACACGCGAAGTTCATTGGTTCGTCACGAAAAGCGCTCAATGCTGAAGGCGCTGATCGACGCCCGCACCATTCTCGAGGAGGCGGGCGTCCCGTACCACTGGAAGCGGCTGTTCGGTCACAGTACGAAAGCGATCGCCGCCTATGCGGCCGAGACTCGCCCCGATGTCATGGTCATCGACGCCAGCCACATGGGCTTCTTCCGCCGGCTGACGATGCTTGCGTCACTGACAAGGCGCATGGCCACACCAGTGACGATGGTGCATTGAGTCATCCGAAGAGGCTGCTACACCTTGCGATCATCAATCGTCAGACGGATGTTTCGCCGCCTTACCGCCAGGGCGCCATCGCCTCGAATACACCATCACGTCTGACCAGTGCGTGCAAAAGCGCGGCCGCCAGATGCAGCACGATCAGCGCAAAGAAGCACAGCGCGAGCGTCCTGTGTGCGTTCCAGAGCAGCGTGTGCAAATCGTTGCTATGCGGCAGGAACGACGGCAAATGTATGCCGAACACCACGACGGGATAGTCCGCGGCCGACAGCATGCCCCATCCAAGTAACGGTAGCGCGATCATCAGCACATAGAACGCCAGATGCGACAGACGGGCGGCGAGTTTCATCGGTATGGGCATCGAGGCTGGCAGCGGGGGCGCACCGCGCGTCAACCGGACCACCAGACGAATCAACGCCAATACGAGAATCACGATACCCAGTGGCTTGTGGATGGAGACCAGCGAAAGATAATCCGGCCGAATGGTGGACACCATCCCGACACCGATGAACAGCATCGCCAGAATGCAAATCGCCATGATCCAGTGAAGCGCGCGTTGCAGCGGCGTGAAGCGAGTGTGGATCGGGGTCATTGTGCGGCTCCTTCCGCCGGATGGTGCGGATAGTCCTTATCCTCAGCGGTCCGCCTGTCGAACGAAACTGCATAGGCGGCGGAGCGCGCGGCGGGGAACGGATCGTCGGAGACGTGCATGCCGGGCGGCAGGACGGTGGGATCAAAGTTGAGATCGCGACACGGTCCGTCAGGCTCAGGTTCGATGGTGTTGACCACCAGCGTGCCCGCTTCCACCTTGCGTCGGTCTTCCGGCCAGGCTTTGGTGGGGTCGGCGGTCGGGTCGCCGGGGTTGGCGAGCGTGACGACTAGCGTCCACTTTTGCGGCGCGCTGTGCACCCGCTGCGTAATATCCGCGTCGAGGAAGTCGTCGCCACGCGCCTTCAACTGATCGACGGACACGGCCTCGGGCTGCGCGGCTGGCACAAAGGACCAGCGCACGGCCTGGTCCTGTCCCGCAGCATTGGTGAAGATGAAGCTATTCAGGCTGTTGTACTGCTCCTGCGCAAAGGAAGCCGTCCACGGGGCGCTGCCGGCCCAGGCGGCAAAAGCGCCGAACTCAGGGTGTGCGCCGATAAAGTTCTTCATGGCGTCCGGGTCGGTCTTGTCGGCCGCGGCCTTAAGCAGCGCGTAGAAGGCCTGGGGCGTGGCGACCGCGAAGAAGGGCGCGTCGATCATTGCGGTGCGCCATTCGCTGCCATCCGGCGCGACGATGCGCAGACTGAGGCCCCTAACCCGCACCGTGGCATCCGGGGCTTTAGGGTCCGCCGTAGCGAGATTGAAACGTCCCGTGACCGGAAAGGAGCCCGCCGCGAACATCGGGGCCTTGGACACAGCTGCCGCCGCGCCATTCGATTCGAAGCTGCCGGTAAAGCAGATGCCCTTGGCATGATTGCGCCGGAAGCCGAGCGCTGCGCCGCCCGGCGGCGCCAGCGCGTTGACGATCCTGGCCGGCGTCAGGCGACTCGGCGAGAGCCAGCCGCCTGTGAAGGCGAAGGCCGCGACCAGCGCGACCACGATGACTGCAATCAGGGCCAGCGAACGGACTGATGATGCGCTGGAAGGCGGTCTGTCGGCCATCGATCTCTCCCGATCAATGATTCGGCTGAGTAGAAATCTAGCAGGGTGGCGACAATAGTGCCATTGATCTGTGGATCATGCTTGGGTCGCTGACGGCCGTCGCGACACGCGAACTCGCCGCGGTGGCAAGCGTCAATGCAATTGACAAGCCACCCGACAGCCATCCCCGAAGTCGTCAACAGGAATAATATTTGCTCGACAAACCGAATGGGGATGTTGTCCCGGCATTGAGACCCTGTGATCCGTGACAGCGTATGGCCCACGCATTCAGGTCCTTTCCCGCACAGCAGTCATTTCGTTGTCCAACCCAGTCGGATGGCCTCGATGCCGCCAATGCCAATGGAAGAACCGCCTGACCACTCGCGCGACACCTCGGATCTGGTCATCGCCCGGCGCGAAGGCCTGTATTGTCCGGCAGGCGATTTCTATATCGATCCCTGGCAACCCGTCGAACGTGCCGTCATCACGCATGCGCACTCCGATCACGCGCGCGAGGGGCATCGCCATTACCTCGCCGCGCAAAGTGGCGCCGGCGTTCTGCTTTCGCGTCTGCCTGGCATCGATCTGCAGACTGCTGCCTATGGGGAACGGCTCGACCTGAATGGCGTGACGGTATCGCTGCATCCGGCGGGACATGTATTGGGTTCGGCGCAAGTGCGCATCGAGTATCGTGGACGAGTGTGGGTAGCCTCAGGCGATTACAAACTCGAGGCCGATCCAACCTGCGATCCGTTTGAGCCAGTGCCATGCGATACCTTCATCACCGAATCGACGTTTGGACTGCCGATTTACCGCTGGGACCCGCCCCAAACCGTGTTCGACAGTATCGATTCATGGTGGCGACATAACGCGGCAGAGGGGCGCGCATCCGTACTGTTCTGCTATTCGTTCGGCAAGGCGCAGCGCATTCTTGCGAGCGTCGACGCAGCGATTGGCCCGATTTTCTGCCATGGCGCCGTGGAGCCGCTTAACCGTGCGTATCGTAGTGCCGGGGTCGCATTGCCGCCGGTGCAGATGGTCAGTGAAGTCGCCGTCAGGGACAAAGCCGTCTTTAAGGAGGCGCTCGTGGTGGCGCCGCCGTCTGCGCAGGGTAGCGCCTGGCTGCGACGCTTTGGTGAATACAGCGATGCCTTCGCCTCAGGCTGGATGCGCCTGCGTGGCACGCGGCGCAGACGGGGTGTCGATCGCGGTTTCGTGCTGTCGGATCATGCTGACTGGCCCGGGCTGCAAAGCGCGATTCGCGCAACCGGCGCCAGCCGCATCATCGTCACGCATGGCCAGGTGGAACCGATGGTGCGCTGGTTGCGTGAAGAAGGCCTGCAGGCGGGCGCATTTGCCACGCAATATGGTGACGATGCGCTCGAAGCCGACGCGGCCGGTGCGACCGAAGTCAACTCCGAAGCGAGCACGGACACTGACGCCTCCACAGCGTCCGTGACCGCCGCCAATTCCGGCTCGCGGTGAGCGCACGATGAAACGTTTCGCCGCGCTCTACACCGCACTCGACGCCACCACGTCGACGCACGACAAGCTCGCAGCGCTGACGACCTATTTCGCCGCGGCTGCGCCCGAGGACGCGGCCTGGGCGTCCTACTTTCTCGCGGGCGGCAAGCCGCGCCAATCGGTGCCCACACGTCTTCTGAGCGAGATTGCCTGCGCGCGTGCAGGCTTGCCTGGATGGCTCTTCGAAGAGTCCTATCACGCGGTGGGCGATCTGGCGGAAACGATCGCGCACATTCTGCCTCCAGCGCAACGCACTTCAGAACTGGGTCTGACGCAATGGATCGAACAACGCATCCTGACGCTGCGCGGCGCCTCGCCAGACGAGTTGCGCGACCGGCTCGTTTCGTACTGGGATGAACTGGACTGGGGTGAGCGCTTCCTGCTGACCAAGCTGATCGGTGGTGGCTTTCGGGTGGGTGTCGCGCGACAACTGGTAGTACGCGCACTCGCTGAAGTGGCCGGCGTCGATCACAAACGTATTGCACAACGCATGGTGGGATGGACTGATTCGCAGCAAAAGCCGGACGCCGCACGTTACCTGCGTCTGATTGCGCCAGAAACGACTGAAGAGGGCGAAGGCGTCAGCGAAAGGCCCGACTCCGATCTCGGCTTGCCCTATCCTTTCTTTCTGGCGCATCCTTTGCAGGCTGAGCCGGAAGCGCTCGGCAGTCCGGATCAATGGCTGATCGAATGGAAGTGGGACGGCATTCGCGCTCAGGTGGTTAAACGTGCTGGGCGTGTGTGGATCTGGTCGCGCGGAGAAGACCTGATTACGGGCCGCTTTCCTGAAGTCGCCGCACTTGGCGAAGCATTGCCGGACGGTTGCGTGGTGGATGGCGAGATACTGGCATGGGAGCCGGGCGCGCTCACGCCTTTGCCGTTTGCACGCTTGCAGCCGCGCATTGCCCGCAAAACGCTCAGTAAAAAGATTCTGGCTGATTCGCCGGCCACTTTTCTTGCCTACGACCTGCTCGAAGCGCATGGTGAGGATCTACGCATGACGCCGCTAGCCGGACGGCGCACGCAACTTGAAGCACTGGCAAGCTCGCTCGATGCCACGCTTGCACGCGATCTGCTGCACGTCTCGCCCAAAGTGGAAGCAGCCGATTGGCAGACGCTCGCTGTCTTGCAGAATGAAAGTCGTGCGCGGGGAGTTGAAGGGCTGATGCTGAAAGAGCGCCAGTCGATGTATGGCGTGGGCCGAACCAAGTCGTCCGGGACATGGTGGAAGTGGAAGATCGACCCCTATGCAATCGACGCGGTCCTCGTATACGCGCAGCGTGGTCACGGTCGACGCGCGAGCCTGTACACGGACTTCACGTTCGCGGTATGGGACGAGACCGACGGTGTACGCACGTTGGTTCCGTTTGCCAAGGCTTATTCGGGGTTGACCGATGAGGAAATGCACCAGGTGGACGCGATCGTGCGCAAGACTACGATCGAGAAATTCGGCCCGGTCCGTAGTGTCACGCCGAGTCTCGTGTTCGAAATTGGTTTCGAAGCCATTCAGGCAAGCCAGCGCCACAAGTCGGGCGTGGCGGTACGATTTCCACGCATGCTGCGCTGGCGCACGGATAAACACATCAACGACGCGGATACGCTCGCAATGCTCAAGGGGTTTATCGACGCATCTACAGCGACTTGACCCACTCCAGCGCATCGTCGGCGAACCGGCGCAACAGGCGCGACAACTGCTGCACGTCGCTGGTTTCCCAATCGGCAAACAGTCCTTCGATGATCTTCTGGCGCGCGGCATCCAGCGATCGCGTCATGGCACGGCCCTCGTCGGTCACGATCGCCGCGCGAACCCGTCCGTCTTCCGGACTCGGACAACGGGCAACGAGTCCCAGGCTTTCCAGTTTTGCGACTTGCCGGCTGACGGTGGTGTAGTCGCGTCCCGCCAGTTCGGCCAGTTCGACAATGCCGAGCGGGCCGCGCCGTTCGATTCTCGCAAGCAGCGGAAACAGCGCGCGGTCCAGTTCGACCCCAGCCGCTGCGATCAGCGCAGCATCGGGTTGCGGACGATTCAGCACGCCCGTGAGGTCGACCAGGGCTTCGCGCAGGTCGCGGATCTCTTTCTTCATCGCCATGGAATGCCTTGCCCTGATTCGATATGTGTGTATTATACACATATATTCGGTCGGTAGATTCCTGCATTCAACCGACATCCAGACCCTTGTTACAGGAGCGCAGACATGAAAGCCGCACTCGTCAAAGTGCCCGGCACATTGCCGGTTTATGCTGACTTTACTGAGCCTGCCGTCGCCGAAGGCGCCGTCCGCATCAAGGTGGCTGCGGCCGCGCTCAGTCACGTCACGAAGAGCCGCGCGTCCGGCAAACACTACAGCTCGTCGGGCACCTTTCCCTTTGTCGCCGGCGTCGACGGCACCGGCACGCTGGAGGATGGCAGCCGCGTCTATTTCGTGTTCCCTGAAGCGCCGTTCGGCGCGATGGCCGAGTATTGCGTCGTCAACCAGGCGCGCTGCATTCCGTTGCCAGCAGCATTAGATGATGCGACGGCGGCTGCGATCGCGATTCCGGGCATGTCGTCTTGGGCGGCATTCGTTGAGCGCGCGAGACTGGTCAAAGGCGAAACCGTACTGATCAACGGCGCAACCGGCGCGTCAGGGCGCCTTGCCGTGCAGGTCGCCAAATATCTCGGTGCGTCGAAGGTGATTGCTACCGGGCGTCATGCGCAATCATTGCAATCGCTGCAAAAGATAGGCGCGGATGTCACGATCAGTCTCGCTCAGGACAAGGATGCACTCGAAGGCGAGTTCCGGGCGCAGTTCAAGGAAGGTGTCGATGTGGTGCTCGACTATCTGTGGGGAGAAAGTGCGGAGCAGTTACTCGCTAGCGCGGCCGGGGCAGCACCGGAAACGGTCCCCATCCGCTTCGTGCAGATCGGCGCTATCAGCGGGCCAACGATCACCTTGCCGGGCGCAGCGCTTCGTTCCACGGCAATCGAACTGATGGGCAGTGGCATCGGCAGCATTCCGATGCCGCGCATCCTCGATGCCATCAAGCAGTTACTGAATGCGGCGGCTCCGGGCGGATTCCAGATCGCAACGAATCAGGTCCCCCTGTCCGAAGTCGAACAGCATTGGACCGATGATGAAAGCCGTGAGCGCACGGTGTTTATGACGGGATCCTAGTCGTTGCGTGATGGCTGGGATCATGCACTCAATGTATCGATAGGAACGCGAATTTTGAATGAACTGCGCGATGCTGAGGTGAGAAATATTGGCGCGCGGCAGCCCAGAAGTGACGGCGATGATCTACACGTGAGCTGTTTTTAGGAACCCTCGCCCGCCACGACCGCGCCATCTATGTGATGGCGTTTAAGGGAATCAGCCACAAAACTGGAGGCCCTCATCTGTTTGACGAAGTTCGCGAGGTATTGGGCGGCGGCATCGCCACGGCTCTTTGGAACACCCATGGCCTGTCGAATCACCATGAACCGTTCGTCCAGGATTCTCAGCCCGCCGGTTTGACTCGCATCTTTCTGGAGTTGTTGTTTGACGCCCGCTGCCACGCTGAGGTTCTGGTCCAGAAACCCCTGAACTACAGCCGGTGAAGTGGGGATGCGGACGATGGTCGCCCGATGCAATTCACGCGTAAGGAACAGATCGTAAGCGCTGCCTTTCCCCACTGCGACGGTGTTGCCAGGTTGATCCACCTGCGCGTTAGTTTTGATCGGCGAGTCGTTGCGGACCAGATAAAAGCCTTCGATCAGCACGTACGGATCGGTGAAGGCGATTTCTTCGCCGCGTTTCGGATCCACCGCGAAAAAGCCGATATCCGCTTTGCCACGGCTGACATTCGTCACCGAGACGCTGGCGGATTGGGCGACGACAAACTCCACAGGTACGCCAAGCTCGTGCGCGAGTTCGCTGGCGAGATCGACGGACACGCCGACCGGCTCGCCTGTCGTCGGGTCCAGGCTCGCCAGTACCGGATTGCCGAGGTTGATCGATGCGCGCAGCTTACCCGTGGGCGCCAACGCGGCCACGATCGTTTTATCAGGGGACGTGTTCATGATGGGGGTTGAAGAAGCAGCCGTGGGTTCAGGTTGACTCGACGATGCTTGCGCGAACGTGGTGTCATGCGCAACCGTCCAGGTGAGCAGGCCCAGCATGATCGTCGCCGTTTGGCCTATAAGTCTGGTTGTTACAGACGTTGCCATGCTTGCGCTCCATACTCGGGTGGCGAGATGCGGCTCGGGAACCGCCATTGCGCTGTGCTGGCGAGGCCTCGCACCAACAGCGTAAGTTGGCAACACCGTGCGAAGAAACCCGGCTCATCGTAGATCTGCCTGGTCACCTGGGTGCGTGCTCCACGAGTTTGCTCGGTTGCCGTAGCGGATGCTGACCATTACAGCATCACGCTGTGTCCGGTGCAACGCCGCGTATCGACGACACGCCAACGCGCGAGGCACTTGTGTTGCGCGAGCAGAGTCTCTATAATTCGCGCCTCTTTAGGCTCGTAGCTCAGCTGGTTAGAGCACCACCTTGACATGGTGGGGGTCGTTGGTTCGAGTCCAATCGAGCCTACCAACGCATAAGCATTACCCAATCGGTACAGACGAAAGTGACCGCCATTCATGCGTGAGTGGCCGTCGCTTTCGTCCAGTGTCGTATCTCACCTTAGCCGTTTTTCTTCCCCTTTGGTTTTCTGATTTACCGCTCGTCCTCAATGGGACTAAACGCGGGATTCAACGCGCCTGCCAAGCCGCGCCAGTGCCCGTGCCCGTGAATGCGAGCGCCATCAGCGCCTCGGGTTATGCTTTGCTTATGTCTCGCAACCCCAACCGCCGCGCGCCCATCCAACCGGGCCCCTGCGGCTTACAAGGAAGCTGGCGCACATGAAAAAGCTCATCAACGATGTTTCAACCGTCGTGCCCGAAATGCTTGGCGGACTCGCCGCGCTCAATCCCGGCCTGACGGTGCTTGCGGGCGGGATGATCGTGGTCCGGGCCGATGCCCAGACTGTGGCTCAGCGCGGCGAGGTGGCGCTGATTTCGGGCGGCGGCGCGGGTCACGAACCGGCGCATGCCGGTTATGTGGGCCCGGGCATGCTGAGCGCGGCAGTCGCGGGCGAGGTGTTCACTTCCCCGTCAACGGATGCGGTGCTCGACGCGATCCGTGCGGTTGCGGGTCCCGCAGGCGTGTTGCTGATCGTCAAGAACTACACGGGCGACCGCTTCAATTTCGGCCTTGCCGCGGAGATCGCGCGTGCCGAGGGCATTGCGGTGGAGATGGTGATCGTCGCCGACGACGTCGCGTTGAGCGCAAGCGGCGAGCATGCCGGCCGGCGCGGTCTCGCGGGCACGGTGCTGGTT
>NZ_JBAURZ010000029.1:0-10083 GCF_049581445.1 Paraburkholderia sp.
GTCGGGCACCAGCTTCCGGCACCAGTACTGGAGCATCGGTCAGATGGTGGCGCACCACACCGCTGGGGGCTGCAACCTCAATCCGGGCGACCTGATCGGTAGCGGCACCATCTCCGGCCCGGGGCCGGGCGAGGCGGGCGCCATGATCGAGTTGGCCCACGGCGGGCAGAAGCCGGTGCCTCTGGGCGATGGCGATGAGCGCGGTTTCCTGCAGGACGGCGACACGGTGCTGATGAACGGGTGGTGCGAAAAGCCTGGCGCCGCGCGCATCGGCTTCGGCGAATGCAGGGGGACAGTGTTGCCGACACTGGCGGTTTGAGACGGTCAAGCGTGAACCTGCCGCAACAACGACGCTCAACATAGCAACCACAGATTGCTCTGCATGAACAGTATGTAAAACTGCGCGCTGTTCTTCGCCAGTCCATGGTAGCGCCCCTCCACGCGCCCGAACTGCGCCTGATGACCGGCGTGCCGGAAAGGTGTCTGGCTCATCACCGCGTTGATCGAATTCAATGGCTCCTAACGCAGTAGGCATCTGATTTGTACCGTTCCCCGCCTTGCGTAGAAGATGCAATCATCGGCTGCGACGGACACGAGTGACCGACTCTGTCCGTAACAGCTGAACTGCACTGTGACTCAGACAGTCGAGTTACCCGCAAGGCGTCAGAACCGACGGCATCCATTGGAATGGAAACGATCGGTCGTCGACCAGACGTCTGAACCCGGCGCCTCGGTTTCCCGGGTCGCCCGCGACAACAACATCAACGCTAATCAAATGAGGGCCTGGCGCAAACTGTACGCCCAGGGTCTGCTGGTCGAGGATGAGCAAACCGAGACCATGTTGCCTGTCGTTGTAGACGTACAGTCCGGTACTCGGTGCGAATCACATCGCGTGGAAGTCGAAGCCGAGCTGGTATGTTCTAGCGACGCCTGCCCACACGCGCCGCGGCAGACTCACGGCCATGTGAATGAGGGCAGACGTCCAATAACCCTTAACGTGAGGGGACGCTCCTGTTTTGCCGATGCAATGGCTCCTCTGGGTCGCGTGCCGCCGGATTGATGCCTTGCGAGGATCGGGTGCCTATGCCGCTTGCATGAGGCGGTGAGCGGCCCAATTGAGGTCGCTGGTCCTTGCATGGTTACCGGCATTCTAACGTCGGCTACTCACGAGATGGCAGACATCGCCCCATCAATCCAGGGACGCTCGCGCTTCGCGAAGAATCTCCTCTGACAGTTCGGGGTCGTCAACTGCACGAGCCAAAACGATAGCTCCAACGATGCTCGAAAGCGCATGAATCGCATGGCGACGAGCATTTTTCGTTTTTGCCTTCGCGAGTGGTTCGGCGAAGCCTTCGACCATAGCCTCCACATGTCCCGTGAATGCGCGTTGAGCCGCAGGTTCGCGCGCAATCTCACTTGCTAATGCTGCCATGATGCATCCGTTTCCCCTCTCGTCGCGATGTTGCTCGCTGAGATATTCGTCAACGAATTGAGCCATTGACTGACCAGAACTTGCATCTTCTCTCATGGAGTGCAGAGCTTTCGTCGATGCGTCTTCGATGCTCTTGGAGATCAGATCTTCTTTAGATTTGAAGTGATTGTAGAACGCTCCGTGTGTAAGACCTGTCGCCTTCATGATCTCGCTTACGCTGACCCCGGAAAATCCGCGTTCGCGAAAAAGAATGGAGGCTTGCTCGAGAATGCGAGCGTGCTTGTCTGCCGTTTCTTGTGGCGGGTAACGCATACATCCTCCGGGAGGTTCCAAAAAAGGGGTTGACGCCAAGCATTATAGCCATCATGCTTGGAAGGTGAAAGCATGATGGTCGTCATGTTTGACTGGATGCGGTACATGCCCCCGGTTCATACGCGCCCCATAACATGATGATCATACTGCTTCATTTACGGTCACGGCGTACAAACCTTGGCCGAGTTACCCCAGCCACCGGAGGTCAATATGAAGAAATTTCTCGTTACAGGTTCCACTGGCGCCACGGGCGCTCCTACGGTTCGCCTGCTGCTGGCAAATGGCCACGCAGTCATAGCTTTCGTTCGACGTGAGGACGACCGTTCCCGGGCGTTGAAGGAGTTGGGCGCGGAAATCGTGGTCGGTGACATGCTGAACATCGAAGATGTTCGTGGCGCGATTAGGGACGTCGACGGTGCCTACTTCTGCTATCCGTTGACGCAGGGCGCTGTAGAGGCAGCCGCGATATTTGCTCAGGCTGCAGGCGAGCACAACGTGAAGCAGATCGTCTACATGTCGCACCGACAATCGCGTTCGCACGCGCGTAGCCCGGCAACGTTGAATCACTGGCTTTCCGAGCAGATTCTCAGCCGCTCGGGCGTTCCGACCGCGCATCTTCGAGTCAACTTCTTTTTAGAATGGCTGCTGTACGGAGCTCCTTTCATCCGTGCAGGCCGATATCTGACTCCTTTCGACCCGGAAAGCCGCTTCGTGCCCATCGCCGCTGTCGATATTGCACGTGTCATCGTAAAGATTCTCGAGAATCCCAGCGCTTTCGGAAGCAAGATCATCCCGGTAACCGGCTCGCGTGAGGTGAGCCATATCGAACTGGCCGGCCTCCTTGCGACTACGCTTGGAAAGGAAGTGCGCTTCGAGCAGGTCACGACGGACGAATTCGTCAAGATCCTGGGCGTAGACGGCGATCCGACATTCGCCGCCCATTTCAAGGCGATCAAGGTCGATCAACAGGAAGGATTGCTGGTCGGCGTTGACGAAAGCGCATCAGAAATCGTCGGTCAGCCGTTGATGACGCCTGCGCAGTTCATCGATGAGCATCGCCATCTCCTTGCGTAGCTTTCACTACGCCGTTAGACGAATCAGTGGATGCCGCGCCGTAGTGAGTTGAGCGAGCGCCTGTCAGGGAGGACTTGGCATCTGTGGGACGGAGTCTTCCCTGATCGAACGGTACTATGGCGTGCGGTGAATATGTTCCGCCCACAACATTTGGCCTGCAGGTGTCGAAACGTGGTGCGGACGGATGCCCGTTTGGAACTACAAAGCGGCCGTAATGAGCGCGGTGACCTGAATGACGGCAACGGGTCCGGGTGCTGCCTATCGACGTCTCACTGTGGCCATGCGGCGCACCCCCATCGCATCAGGAGGCGCCTGCCGACGTCTTCCGTCCGATATGAAGGATCGACGGAACAGAAGCGGAGAACGCGCGACAGCGTGCGCTTGCAGTGAGCACGGACCGCTTGGAGACGGTCGATTTCCACGGCCGCGCGTTTGATGTCGAACATGGAGCGCGCCGCTCAGTGACAGCGACGTCGGCGTGCTACTCATTTGCGCTCATCCGCGTCGGTATCCTCAGCAGGGGCGGCCGGCGTAGCGTCCGGATTCTGTTCGGGGCCGATGTCGGGCAGGTCAGTGGGTACCACGTCCGACTGGTCGGGACGAATGGCGTTGTCCTTGTTTGGGAAGGTGGCCATGATTGCATCCTTTTCTCGGCATCCGGGCCGCTCCGTCGCACAGGAGTGCCTTTTTAGATCCGCAATTTTCGATCCCGGCTAAAAACGAACGGTTGCAAAATTGGCATCTCCCGTTGGCGCACGCCAAGGGTGAAACGTTGCGGCCCCGAATCCGAGCAGATCCGGTAATTCGGGCAGCAGCGCGGGTTGGCGGATGCGGTTTTCAGTGGACCCAATGACAGACGCGATGGTGGTGATTGTCCCAATGACACTCCCTGTGGGAATGGGCCTGCGCCATTCCTCGTGTCAACGCGGCGAGCGAAGCCGCCGGCATCAGTCCGGCGAACAGTACAGTTTTCATCTTGTGCATCTGCTTTTCCTAAATCGGTCGGACAGGCCGTTTGTTCTGCTGCTTTCCAGATGCGACGTAACCGGCATTTCGCTTTATTTTCGTTACGGCACACCTTAATATCGCGGCACCCGCCCAATTGGACGACCGCTCAAACCCTGACCTGAAACTCCGCCCGTCAATTTGAATGACATGAACGCCCCCACCTAATCGCAGGGTTCGCGCGAGCGGCCCGAGGTTGCGAGCAAGAACCATCGATCTGAGATTCCGGCCGATCATACTGGTCGCTCAGCGAACCGAAGGGGATCTGTCATGGCGCATACGATTATGGGCGTGGACATTGCAAAAAACGTGATGCAGGTCCACTGGGTGAACCCGGATTCCGGCGAGATTGTGAACCGGTCGATCAAGAGGGCGGCATTTCTTGAGTATTTCGTGAATCGGGAGCCGTGCCTTGTTGGGATGGAATCATGTAGCGGATCGCAGCATTGGGCCCGGCGGTTGATTGAAATGGGGCACCAGGTGAAGCTGATGCCGGCGAAGTTAGTGAAAGCCTTCAACATCCGTAATAAGAACGATGCTGCCGACGCGCGTGCGATCGGGATGGCCACGCAGGTAGAGTGCAAGGAAGTCGCCGTGAAAACCGAAGCCCAGCAGGCCGTGCTTGCTCTGCGTCGTATGCGTCAGCAACTCGTGAAATTCCGCACGATGCAGGTGAACAGTCTGCGCGGACTGTTGAGTGAGTACGGTGAGGTGATGGGAGCAGGCAGGGCCGCGCTCGACAAGGGGATAACCGGGATTCTGGAAAGATTGTCAGGACGTCTCCCCGCGATACTGATCGATACGCTGCGGGAGCAATGGAGAGGCCTTGACACGATCGACAGGCAGATCGGCCAGATCGAGCGCCGGTTGCGGGAATGGATGAGAGCCGATAGCGCTGCAATGGCAATTGCAGCAATTCCAGGTGTGGGGCTGCTCACCTCGACGGCTGCAGTGGCAACGATGGGACACGCCGAAGCTTTCAAATCCGGCCGCGAGTTTGCTGCATGGCTTGATCTCGTGCCCGGACAGACCGGCTCTCGGAGATCGGTCAGGCGGCGGTGGTCGAACACAAGCGGCTGGGACACACGTTGCAGATGGCCCAGGTGATCCAGGCGCAGCGTGATAACCGGCGGGCGCCAGGCTCGCCGTCGCGGACCAATCAGGGCGAAGCGCGCGGCCGAAGGAGCGCAAGGTGGGTACCAGAAAGCAGCGCGAACTGACGCTGGAAGACCTGAATGCGGCGGTGCTGGCAACTGCCGGAACATGGGTAGGCTCGGTGCTAAAAAGCCCTGCCAGATAGAGATTTCTGAACCTCAAAACCGGACATTTCTAAAAAGTTCCAACCCGGACATCTCAACAAAGCCTCGACATTATATGCATTCCTTATCATCTGACTTTGTATTTTGAGGATGCAACAAGGTTGGTCAGCTAGCTTGCGCTGCGTTTCACGTCTCTTACTAGGAAAAGTAGACTCGCAAAAGCATGATTTTGCAAGTTCGACGCATGCCCTCGAACTTCGCGCAGGTGAGATGCGCGGTATGTCAGCGTGGACCGTGGTCAACTATGGCCGAGCCGTGTTTTGTACTCATCTTGGTGCATGCAGGTAGCGTCGGGGCGCAGGCGAGAAACCGTTGCTGTTAGCGAATAACCAGTCTGTAGCGTCCAGGAACACCGCGATCGACAGACGAATGTAGACCACTCCCGTATCAGGGTCCTGCGCACAGGGAAAGACGCCGCGTGGTAATGGTTGGTTTCCCGTGATAATCGCGAGTTTCAGAGGGGTACGGATGAGGATAGGGCGTCACGCAAGCGTTGGTCTTGTACGAATGTGCGGGGCCCCGTCCGGGTTGAGCATCTTCAGCCAGCGCGACGGCGACACGCCCCAGGCTCTCGTGAAATGCCGGGTCATGTGACTTTGATCGGTGAAACCCGCAGCGGCGGAGGCGTCCACGAGCCGCGCGCCCTGCGCAGCCAGTTCGCGCACCCGGTCGAGCCGCCGCATGGTCAGGTAGCGATGTGGACTGGTGCCGAACAGCGCCCGGAAATCGCGTGACAGACTCCATTTGTCCCGGCCGCTCGCCGCGGCAAGTTCGTCCAGCGTGACCGCCTCGTCGAGAAAATCGTGCAGATACTGGCGGGCGCACTCGGCCGCCTGATAGTCCGCGATGCGCTGCGTGGTCCGTGCACCGCTCACTGCATCGAGCGCAATCGCCAGATCGAAGATCGCGTCGTCCTGTTCAAGCGGATCGAGCGGGCAATCGACGGCCTGCAGCAACGTCTCGGTCGCCGCGAAGAGACGCGGGTCGCGCGAGAGGCCGCCCTCGATGAACGGCAGTGGCTTGCCGCCCAGCGCCTGCTGGAAGAGGGCTGGCTCGACATAGATCATGCGGTAGCGAAACCCCTCGTCGGTGCCGGCCTGGCCATCGTGCGCTTCGTCCGGGTGCAGCACCATCGTGCCGCCAGGCAAACTGTCGCGGACGCTGCGGCGGTAATGAAAACGCTGGACCCCCGAAAGCGTGCGGCCGATCGCGTAGGTATCGTGCCGGTGCAGGTTATAGGCCGTGTCGTGAAAGAAGGCTTCGATGCGCTCAATGCCACCCGCCTGCGGCGCACGGTCGATCCAGTCTGCGCCAGCCTCGTGCGTGCCGCGCGCCGACGCGGCGGCGCCCAGCTGCCTGGTAGGCTCATTCATGGTCTGCAAGGGAGATGCAAGGGGATTCAGATGCCCACGCCGGGGCTGAAGCTGCCGCCAATCAGCCCCGTCACCGAGTCGATATCCGCATAGTCCTGCTCGGGCAGGCCGTCGAGCATGGCCACCACCTCGTTGCTCGCGCCTGCTTCGCGGGCGGCATCGACGAGGCCGTCCTTGTTGATCGGGTAGGTCACTTCGCGCAACACGTCCGAGATCTGCAAATCGATCGATTCGCCTGGTATAGCCGAGCTGGGCATGCTCGCGCTCCTTGATGGGGTGAGGGGTGTCAGGCGGGACAATGCTTCGCCCGCCCAACTGCAGTGACCCGGCTCAGGTTTGCAGATGTTCGTCCTGACCCATGAAGCCGCGTTCCAGATGCCGCGATTTGGGCAGCGCAATATGCTCCCATTGTTGCGGCCGCGAGTTGTCCGGTGCAGCTACATTGGGGGCGGCGGGGGCCACGGGGGCCGCATTGGCGCGCTCTAGAGCCAGATTGGCAGTGCTGTCCAGCGCAGTGTGAACCGGCGCTGCAAAGCACGAAGCCGACAGCGTAATCATCGCCAACAGTGTCGAGGTTTTCATCGCCCGACCTCCTTTGCTCATGCAGCGCAGAGACTGCAGCAAGCGCTGTGCCATTCCTGCGGCCGCAGGGGAGGCGCGCGCCTCGTGCAGCCACGCTCACGTGCGCGCCGCACTTCTTCCATCTTAGACGGCAAATCTTGCAAGCGCCGCATAAACGCGACAAACCGCAGCCATCGTTTTGAAATCATGGCAGAAATTGGAGTTTCGCGCTGGGAACGCTCGGGCGTGAGGGAAGAGGTGGGCTCTTAGCCGAGCGCCTCAAACCGCGTCCACGGCCAGGATGGGCGGTCCTGCATATACCCGTTCAGCCAGTTCCATTGCGGATGGCGTTTCATAAACGCCTGAGCGTCGAACGCCCGGCCGCACGGATGGCCCCAGCGGGCACTGAACGCCATCTCACGGGCCATTTCGCTGTCCACCACCTTGCCGTCGTTGGCGCCCCAGGGATTGAACGGACCCTGATCCGAGCCGCCGAAACGCGCATCGTCCAGTTCAAGGTGGCCGCAGATAGTCCGCGAGCACGGATTGTCGTTGCGATCCAGGTAGACGTCGTGATGATCGGCAATCATCTCCCGGGCAAGATCCACATCGATCTTGCCGTGATGCACGTCCGCGAGTTGCATGAAGCGCAGCCGCCGTGCGCCGTTCTTGCGCACATCCGTATAGTCCTCGCCCTCGCCGATGCATTCCTGGTTGCGGATTTTCAGATCGGTCGCCGTGTTGTAGCCGCTATAAAACCCGTCCTTCGTGCTCTCGAAGCCCGAATAATGCAGTCCGAGTTCGTAACGCGCGATCTCGCCCGTCTTGACGTCGCCAAGCAGCCAGCTGTTCGCATAGCCGCCGTTGTTGGCGATAGCGAACATCTCGCACCACTCGCCGATGCTGTTCGCATATTGCGTGGCGCGCCGCGAACGGTAAAACTCCGGTGCGCCTGCCGGGTTATAGCCGACGAAGCTGGAGATGGTGGTTTCGGTCACCATCAGGCCGGCAGCGGTCACCCAGAAATCGGTGAGGCTTGAGATACAGCCTGGCAGTCCTTGCATCAGGATGCGATGGCCGGATTCGGGGACGATGTCGAATACGACGTTAAACGCATCGCCTGCCGCGTAGCGGTCCCAGGAGTTGTGGGCCATGACGATGCGGCCGTCGCGGGTCGCACTGCCGGTAGCGATGAATGCGCTGCAGTGATGGCCGCGTCGACCCCGCCACGGCTTGACGCCCAGTTGCGGCTTCTGGCTCGCCACATGATTGGGCCACCAGCTTTGCAGCAGATCCATGTAGCCATTCCAGGCCAGCACTTCCGCGAACGGCAGTTTTGCGCCGTCGGCAATGCCCTGGATTTCGTCGGCGAATTCGTTATCGAGTTTGGGCGCGAACTGCGAGACGGCGGCGTTGACGAAGGTGTCGAAATCCTCGCCAGTGTCCCACTTCGCGAGGTAGCGCGCGGTGCGGATGGCCCGGTGGATTTCAGCGGCGAGCAACTGCCCATGCTGTTCGCCGCGGTCGTAGGGTTCGCCTTCGGTGTGTACGAAGATCCACCCCGCCTGATCGCGGCGTACGGCGCCACTGGATGGATCGCTCATCTTCGCTCCGGATCGAAGGCGCAGGCGTCTCGAGGCGCCTGTCGCGGCATATCGACCGCGCGGCAGAGGCGCCGGACGGCTCACTCCATTGTAGTGACTGTGCAGGGCTTTGCCATGTTGGGCGCCCCGATCCCTTCCATCAACGCGTCGGGTTCATCCGGAAATAGGCGTCGAGCAGAGAAGTCTTGTAAACCACCCCCGCAAGCTTCGGATGAGCCGCGCTTTCGACCACCGGCAGGCGTTCGCCCTGAAACGCGAGGAAGTGCTGCAGCGCGACGCCGAGCGACATGTCCGGCGTTAGCACGTCGAAGTGTGGCTGCAGATAGTCGGCGGCGGTTTTCGTCGACGTATCGCGCTTTTCGATCAGATCGGAGGTGATGTCCTTGAGCGCGACCACGCCGAGAAAGGCGTCGTCCTTGTCGGCGACGTACAGATACTTCACCGGATATTCGAGGAACACTCGTGTCATCTCCGGGACGGTCGCGCCCAGATGAACCACCGTTTCGGCGGGCCGGATCAGTTCGCGCATCTGCGTGGCCCGCAGGCGCGAGCGCTCCTGCTCCTCGCGGTTGCGGTGCAGCGTGATCTCGTACATCGAGGTCTTGCCGATGGCGCGCGCCACGAAATACGCCACCACGCATGACAGCATCAGCGGCAGCACGACCTGGTAGCTGAGCGTCATTTCGAAGATCATCAGGATCGCCATTAGCGGCGCCTGGGTGGCGCCGGCGAGGAACGCGCCCATGCCGACCATCGCATAGGCGTACGGTGCCGACGTGGCATGCGGCCACACCGCATGCATGCCGATACCGAACAGCGAGCCGACCACCGCGCCGACAAACAGAGTCGGCGTGAATACCCCGCCCACCGCGCCCGAGCCCGCGGTGGCCGCAGTCGCGATCAGCTTGAACACGAGCACGAACACTAGCGCGGTCCATGTCCAGGGCGAATGCAGGATTGAATTGACGACGCTATAGCCGTTGCCCCACACCTCGGGCGACCAGATCGACAGAATGCCCACGACAAAGCCACCCAGCGCGAGGCGCAGGGGCAGTGGCAAGGGCAGCTTGCGAAAGGCCGCCTTCGAGACATCGAGCATGCGCAGAAACTGCGGTGCCGCCGCGCCGCACAGAATGCCGAGCGCGACGAACAGCAACACTTCGAGCCCGGCCACTGGCGGAAACGGGGGCATCTCGTACGGAGGTTGATAGCGCGTGAACTCGCGCATCGTAATGTTGGCGACCACGGCGGATACCACGACGGGTCCAAAGCTTTCCATGGCCATCGAACCGAGCACGATCTCGGTGACGAAGAAGGCGCCGGCGATCGGCGCGCTATACGCCGAGGTGATGCCGGCCGCTGCGCCGCAGGCGACGAGCAGCCGCAGACGCGCCGGGTCCAGG
>NZ_JBAURZ010000030.1:0-3326 GCF_049581445.1 Paraburkholderia sp.
GCGCCGGGTCCAGGTGCACCACACGCCCAATCAGCGACGCGCAGAGCGCCGCCAGTTGCACCATCGGCCCTTCGCGGCCGATCGAGCCGCCGCTCGAAATCGTGAACAGCGACGACACGCTGCGCCAGAAGCTCAGGCGCACCGGTACCACGCCATCGCCAATCGCGACAGCTTCCATGTAGTCGGTGTGACTGTTCTTGTCCGCGTGACGCCGCGCGACCAGCAACAGGAAGCCCGCGATCAGACCGCCCGCCGCCGGCAGCCAGATGCGCTCGGTCCACGGCATGCGTTTGGCCATGCTCACGAAGCTGCCCGACTGGCCGGCTATTGCCAGTTGCAGTAGCGAGATGCCCTCGCGAAATGCAATGGTTGCAAACGCGCCCGCGACGCCCACGACCACCGACCACACCAGCATCGTGTGGGCGTCGGAAAGTCTGAACAGATCTTGAGCGCGGGTGCGCAACTTCAGCAGGAATGAAAGCACGACGGCAGCAGGTCAGGTGAAAGGTGGAAAGAAACCGCGCGCAAGAATAGCATTGCGGCCGCCGCGCAGCGGGTAGGGTTTGACTGGATGGAGCGCGCATGCGCCACGTGAGCTGTGTTGGCGTGCCTGCGTGGTCACCGCGCTGCCTTGTCGAGTTCCGGGTAGTGTCGGAAGATGCACAGCTCGTTGTAGGCCAGGCGTCGTGGCGAGGTCAGATAAGCGGCAATATTCGGCCGCTCGGCTACCGCGTCGTGTAAGGCCGCCAGCAGGGGATAGTGCTCGCCGAAATGGCGTGTCGCGCGCGGAAACGCATAATGCAGACCGTCGATGAGCTGGAACATCGAGAGATCGACGTAGGTCAGCGCGTCCCCCACCATATGCTGGTCCCCCGCCGGGTTTTGCTTGAGCACACGCTCGAAGTAATGCATGAACTTCGGCATGCGTTCGTCGATGAAGTGGTGCGCGCGGATTTTCGCCGCGTCTTTCTGGTCCTCATAGTAAAGGCCAGTGGCGAGCGGATGATGCGTGTCATGGACCTCGGTGACGATGTCGGCAATGGTCAACTGCAGGCCATTGGCGACATAGCGCAGGCCTTCATCGGTGGGGGCGAGGCCGAGCTTCGGACCGAGATAGAAAAGGATGTTGGCGCTCTGCGGGATCAACAGATCGCCGTCGCGCAGAAAGGGCGGCGCGAACGGCGGACAGGGTTCGCTCTTGCTGTCGAGCACCGCCATCATTGCGCCCGTGCCCTGGCCTTGTGATTTCTTGCCTCGTACCACTTCGATGTAGTCCGCGCGGGCTTCTTCGAGCGCGAGCCGGACGAATTCGCCACGGCCTTGCAAACCGTCCCAATAGTAGAGTTCAAAGCTCATCGATTGATCCTCATTCGGTGGGGTTCAGGTGGCGCGCTGAGCCGTCCAACGCCCTGCGGCCCGTTCTGCTGCGCGCCTGGCCAGTATGCCGCGTGATGCAGTACCTCGGGCGCTGAAAATGCACAAAGCCCCGCACGCGGCGGGGCTGGCAGCAAGGCGAATACGCTTAGCCGATGAAGTGCTGGACGAGCCACGTAATGCCCAGTCCGCCGAAAATCAGCCATACATACAGGATCAGACCGGTGGTCAGCGCACGGGGACCGGCTTCGCGAATCTGCGAGATACGCGTTTCGATGCCGAGCGCCGTCATGGCCATCGTCAACGCAAAGGTGTCGAGCGTGTTGAGGGTTTGCGTGGCCGCTGCGGGCATCACATGCAGCGAATTCACCAGCACGCAACCGAGGAAGCCAAGCGCGAACCAGGGGATCGCGAGCTTGCGCGGTGCCTGCTTTGCACCAGCATCAGCGCTCGCTGCTGCACCACGCGCGGGGCGGTTGACCCACAGACCGACGGCCAGCAGCACCGGCACCAGCAACATCACGCGGGTCATCTTCACGATGGTGGCGATGTGGGTGGCTTCGGGGCTTACGTTGCTGGCAGCGCCCACCACTTGCGCGACTTCGTGGATCGTGCCGCCAAAGAACAGACCCGCGCCGACGGTATCGAGATGCAGCCAGCCCGCCTTGAAGAGGACCGGGTAGAGGAACATCGACAGCGTGCCAAACAGCACCACGCTACCCACGGCCATCGCGCTCTTGTGCGGCTTCGATTGCAGGGTGGATTCGAACGCCAGCACGGCAGCGGCACCGCAGATCGCGCTGCCCGCGGCCGTTAGGAGCGCAGTGTCGCGGTCGAGCTTCATCAGCTTCATGCCAGCCCATGTACCAACCACGAGCGTGCTCACGACCACGAGGACTGACTCGGCGAGCCCCGGCAAACCGACCTGCGCGATTTCCTGCAGGCTGACCCGCAAGCCAAAGAAGGCGACCGCGATGCGCAGCAGCTTGCGCGCCGAGAAGTTGACGCCCGCCGCCCAGCTGGCGGGCATGCCGTCACGCAGCGCATTGCCGTACAGCGCACCCGCGACGATGCCGACGATCAGCGGACTGAGGCCGAGCCCCGCGATGGCGGGAATGGACGCGATGCGGGTGACAGCGGCAGCAAACAGGGCAACGAAGAGAATTCCGTTGAGCTGCCCTCGGGTGGAGGAACCGGTATGGCCGGAAGCGGCATCGAGTTGAGCGGTGGACATGGTCATTGCCGTCGGGGCGTGTTCTGATTGGATGGCCTAATCCTAATTTGAATATATCGATATGAAAAATCGTCATTTGTGACATAAACTATCGGCTGGATTGATATTTATTGACCATGACCCCCGATCAGCTTATAACTTTCGCCGCCGTCGCCGAGCATCGCAACATCAGCAGGGCCGCGGTTGCCTTGCATCTATCGCAGCCTGCGGTGTCGGGGCAACTGCGTCAGTTGCAGGACGAGTTCGGCGAGCCGCTCTACTTACGCGATGGCCGTGGCGTGCGTCTGACTCCCGCTGGCGAACAGCTCGCGAGCTACGCGACGCGGCTGCGCGACACCTGGCGGCAGGCGCATGCGTATCGCGACGCATTGCGCGGCCTTGAGAGCGGCACGCTGCGGGTCGGCGCGAGCACTACGCCGGCCAGCTATCTGCTGCCGTATCTGATTGCGGAGTTTCACCGGCGCCATCCGGAGGTGACGCTGCATACCGTGGATGGCAATACGGCGGACATCATCAGCGCGCTCACGTCGCTCGATATTGCGATGGTCGAAGGGCCCGTGGGGGCCGATCTGCCACCGGATACCGCTGTTCACGCCTGGCGCGAGGACGAGATCGTCGCCATCATGCCGCGTAATCATCCGTTGGCCGAAGGCCGCGAATCGGCGCCGCGCGGCGCGAGCACGGCCGGCAGCGCTGACAGTGCTGGCAGTGCTGGCAG
>NZ_JBAURZ010000031.1:0-43937 GCF_049581445.1 Paraburkholderia sp.
GGCCCGGATGCCTGCGCACTTCGCGCCCCCTATCAATTGGCCCGTTTGCTCACCACCACAATGCCCCGGGAAAGCCCACTGACGTTATCAACGGCTTGCGAGCCCGCATACAACTGCGCAAGCGGCACCCACACAGCAGGATACTTGTAGCGTGCTACATCAAGCACGAGCGCGCTGTCGCTCGCGGCATCAAAAGCGGCAACCGGCGACCAGTGTCCGCCGCCCTCTTCGCCAATCTCCACGCGGTGAAAGTTCACCAGCGCGAAACGGTCACTCTGCGCGGTAGTCCTGCGAATCAGGTCGCGAAACTGCCCGAGCGTGAGATCGCCAGCATGATACTTCTGGACGTCGACGGGAAATCCGCTCAGCACCGCACTAAGTTGATCGAGTGTCATGCCTTCGCGTGATACTTGCGCAGCAGTAGCCACTTGCGGATCGACACTGCGAAAGAAGTCTTGCTGCGAGAAATACGGAAAATCGGGGTATTGCGTCGACTCAGGGCGCCGGATGCCCAACGCATTGAGCGCCATGACCGAACTGGCCACCGAACAGTACGCCTCGTTCTTCTGGGTTTCGAAGTACTGCGCGAGCGGCCAGTACGATTGCTTGTCGGCGGCGGACATCAGCCGCGTTTGACCTTCGGGTTGCGTCAGCGCGACCAGGTTCGGTGGGACCGGCAGGGGTCCGTCGGCGGAACGGATCGCTGTGGGCGCATCGGCATGGCTCGCGCTGGGCTGCAGCGGCGCGCACGCCGCGAGTGCAGCAACGAGGCCAGCGGCCAGCCAGGTGCGCCAACCGGTGCGCGGCATCGTGGAAAGCAGTGAACAATTGGACATCGAACCCTTCTCAAGCGAATGATTTACCGGCCATTACTGCTTCGCCCTCTATCGACGCCACGGACGAACCCCGATTTTTTAACACGAAAGTAATCGCTTCGTGAAATCCGCCGCCAAGGCGGGATTTCGTCGCGAGGAAAAGCTGTCTACTCTACGATAGAAACCAGAACGCGACGCCACGCATGATCCCCCCAACAACGGAGCTTCCATTCATGACGGAGATTGACGAGGCACAGTTTCCTCGACAGCTAGACGAAGTTCGCGCGATCTTCCGCGAGTACGCAGCGAGCCTCGAGATCGACTTGAGCTTTCAGGATTTCGAAGCAGAGTTGGCAGCGCTGCCCGGAAAATATGCGGCTCCGCGAGGCCGCGTTCTGCTCGCCCTAAACGATGGTGCGATCATTGGCTGCGTCGCGCTGCGTCCGTTGGATGATGACGGTGTGTGCGAAATGAAGCGTCTTTACGTGCGACCCGCGGGACGCGGTCAACAGCTTGGCCGACGCCTCGCCACCCAGGTCGTTCAAATTGCCAATGCAGCCGGCTACACCAAAATTCGGCTCGATACGCTTCCAAGCATGCGCGCGGCCCAGGATCTATACGTCTCGCTCGGCTTCAGGCCCATCCCTGCCTATGTGTTCAATCCGGTACAGGGCACCCAATTTCTCGAGTTGGACCTGAGCGCATTCGGACATCCTCGCCCCTAGCCGCACGATTGTTGGGATAAAGCGGCAATTGTATTCGCCGCAGACGCAATTATTTCGCGCCGCTCATTCAGTACATTGCTTCCAGTCACACCGGATATACAGACGCGGGAACCGTCCCGCGTCGGCTCCGATACCTGAACCCGGGAAGGAAGCAATCATGAGCAAGCTCACTGGCAAAGTCGCTGTCGTTACAGGTGCATCGAAAGGGATTGGCGCTGCTATCGCCAAGGCGCTCGCCGCTGAAGGCGCGGCCGTCGTCGTCAATTACGCATCTAGCCGCTCAGGCGCCGATGCGGTCGTGGCGGCGATCACCGCGGCAGGCGGCAAGGCAAGCGCAGGCATCAGGCAACCGGAAGGCGCGCGGTGAACTGGGTGCCTTTTTCTTGCGACGAAATAACTTCAAGCGTGCCGCCGTGGGCATTCACGATCTGCTTGCAGATGTAGAGACCCAACCCCAGGCCGCCGCCCGGTGCACTGGTCGGCGGACGCCAATACGGCTCGAAAATACGCACGAGGTAATCGGCGGCGAGCGGATCACCGCCGTTCGTCACCGCAAGCACAAGGTGTTCTTGCTCGATTTTCGCCTCGACGCTAACCGCCTTGTCCGCCGAGCCATGTGTCAGTGCGTTGCCAAGCAGATTGGATAGCAGTTGCTGCAGGCGGCTTGGATCGCAGTTGACGGGTGAGTCAATCGCCAGATCGCAGGTAAGCGTGCGCGCCGGGTTGGCGTCGCGCAGTTCGTCGACCACTGCACGCAGTTGCGGCATCAGATTGTCGACGGGTTGCCGCGTCACCGAGAGGCCCGAGCCCAGGCGTCCACGTGCGAAATCCATTACGTCATCAATAAGCCGGGCCATTCGCGCGACGGTCGTTTTCAGACGCTTGCCCATGGTCAGCAGATCGGGATCGGCCGTCTTGCGGCTTAAAATCTCAGCGGTTGCACTGACTGCGGCGAGCGGATTGCGCAAGTCATGGCCCAGGACGGCGATGAACTGCTCGCGCAGATTGGCGGTTTCGCGCTCGTTCATCAACTGGGCCTCGGTCGTCCACTGACGCTTTTCGCTGTCCAGCTGGATGGCGATCAGCTGCGCGAACACTTCGAACATTCGCACCACCCGCTGGTCGGAAACCTTGGCGGGGCGCGCGTCGATCGCGCACAGGTTGCCGAAATACTCGCCGTTGGGCAAAACGATCGGCACTGATATATAGCTTTCCAGCCCGTAGATGGCGGGCGTGTGATGGCCACGGTACTTTGCGTCCAGGCTGAACTGATCGATCACGATCGCCGCACGTGCCGCGCGCGATTCGAAGCACAGCGTAGTGGTCAGTTCCAGTTGACCACCCGGCTTCAGGCCGAAGTTAACGTCGTCCTGTACCGCGCAAGCGGTCCATGTGGCGTCCGTCACGCGGGCGACGGCGGCGAAACCCATTCCGGTCTCGTCGCATATCATGCGGAGAATCGCCGGTACGGCACCAATGCGGGAAACCGCGCCGATATCGCGCGCCAGCGCTTCCTGAGAATCGATCGAAATAGGTAAGTTGTGCACGTGGTTTCACCGGGTCATTGACCACATTCTGCCGCATACGTGCACGTTGTAACATAATCGTCGGGAAATTCCGGTCGCGTGCGTGCGTTCGCTCTCTATTTGAAGGGGCAACTATGGCACCCGACTTAAGCTCCAATCGCCGCGCGCTACGTGGCGAGATTGCGCGCCGCCGCTACACATCCTGCGTCCACGAGTGTCTCTACGAAAGCGTGCTCAGAATCGGGCAGGAAGTCGGAGATCCACACGAAGCGGCACTGGCCATCCGCAAGCGGCACGATTTGCATGGACGCATGATGATGGGCGAAGCGCTTCCCGCATACGGTGTAGGCGACGCGCATTCTGGCGTCGTCGATGACGACGATGCGCTCCTGCGCGACGTGACCGCCGGCGAAGGTCACCGTGCGCACGTCCCCGTCAACGGTGACGCCGGTTAGTACGCCCGCGAACACGCGAGCCACGTTGTTTGAATCGCGCAACGCCAGCCACGCGTTTGAAGCGTCGGTTTGAAGTATGACTTCACGGTAGATGGAGGTCATCGGGCACTCCCGTTTGCAGTGACGGAAGTGCCACGATAAGACCACCGGGCGCACATGTCCCGGGGAAAATTGAGCAAGGTCGTGCGAAAGCCCGGGTTTGTCGCCGTCGGCAGCGCTCAGCTTTCCTCAGTGCGATACAGCTTGATCACCGCCGAGAAGTCCAGCCGGCCTGCTCCCTTCGTGCTCATGGTCTGATACAACTGCTGCGCGAGCGCCCCCAGGTAGACCGGCTGACGGGCCAGTCTGGCGGCGTCGGTGGCAAGACCCAGGTCCTTGAGCATCAGATCCGTGCCGAAGCCGCCCGTGTAGCCACGCGAGGACGGCGCCGTTCCGATCACACCCGGGAACGGATTGTAGGTGTCCGAACTCCAGCAACGGCCCGTCGATGTATTGATGATGCCGCCCAGCACATTCGGATCAATCCCCAGCGCCTCGCCAAGCGACATCGCTTCCGCGACCCCCGCCATGGTGATGCCGAGCACCAGGTTGTTGCAGATCTTCGCCACCTGCCCCGTCCCGGTGTCGCCGCAATGGACGATGTTCTTGCCCATCCCGGAGAGCACCGGTTTGACCTGCTCGTAGACCGCCGCACTGCCACCCACCATGAACGTCAACGTCCCGGCTGCCGCGCCGCCCGTGCCGCCAGAAACCGGCGCATCGACGAAAGCATTGCCGTGTTGCGCGGCCAGCTCCGCGAATGCCTTGACGCTAGCCGGGTCGATGGTGCTCGAATCGATGATCGTCACGCCTTTGGGGATCCCGGCGAGCACACCGTCATCCGCTGTCAGCACGCTGCGCACGTGGGCCGCTGCTGGCAGCATCGTGACGACGCATTCAACGTCCGTCACCGCCGCTTTTGGCGAGCCCGGCGCCTTCGCTCCTGCATCAACCAGCGCCTGTACTGCCTGGGCGTTCAGATCGAACACGTTCACTGTATGGCCGGCCTTGAGCAGGTTGAGCGCCATGGGCGCCCCCATGTTGCCGAGCCCGATAAATCCGATCTTCATGATTGCGTCTCCGCTTCGTACCTGTAGGTTGCGGGCTTAGCGCAGGCTGATGGTGGTGTTGACGCCATCGTTGACCGTGGCGTCGTCGAACCAGCGCGCCGTCACCGTCTTGGTCTGCGTGTAGAACTGCACCACCTGCTTGCCGTACGGGCCGAGGTCGCCCAGCTTGGAACCGCGCGAGCCAGTAAAGCTGAAGTACGGCACCGGCACCGGAATCGGAATGTTGATGCCCACCTGGCCCACGTCGATCTCGCTCTGGAATTTGCGCGCTGCAGCGCCGCTTTGGGTAAAGAGGCCCACGCCGTTACCATACGGATTGCGGTTGACCAGAGCAATCGCCTCATCCAGCGTTGGCACGCTTAGCACCAGCAGCACCGGCCCGAAGATCTCCGTGCGGTAGATTTCCATCTCGGTCTTTACGTCGGCAAAGATGGTCGGGCCAATAAAGTTGCCCTCTTCGTAGCCGCGCACCGTGATGTCGCGTCCGTCGAGCGCGAGCGTCGCGCCTTCCTTCACGCCTGCCTCGATCAGTCCGAGGATACGCTGTTTCGCCACGCGCGAAACCACCGGGCCGATGTCGGTGCCGGCTTCATTACCCGCGTTGACCTTCAGTGTCTTCGCCTTCTCCACCAGATCGGACAGCCATTGCTGCGATGCACCGACCAGCACCACCACTGAGGTCGCCATACAGCGTTGGCCCGCCGCGCCGAAGCCAGCGCCGACGAGCGCATTGAGCGCCTGCTCGCGGTTGGCATCGGGCAGCACGACGGCGTGATTCTTTGCGCCCATCATCGATTGCACACGCTTGCCGTGTTCGCTGCCCAGGCGGTAGACGTGCGTGCCCACCGCCGTCGAACCTACGAAAGAAATGGCCTTCACCAGTTCATGCGTGCACAGCGCGTCCACCACATCCTTGCCGCCATGCACAACGTTCAGCACCCCCTTCGGCACGCCCGCTTCAACCGCGAGTTCGACCAGCTGCATCGTCGACAACGGATCCTGCTCGGACGGCTTCAGCACAAAAGTATTACCGCAGACGATGGCCATGGGGAACATCCACAGCGGAATCATCGCCGGGAAGTTGAACGGCGTGATGCCTACGCATACACCAATCGGCTGCCGCAAGGTGTACGTATCGACACTACCCGCCACGTTCTCCGCGAATTCGCCCTGCTGCAGCGTCCCGATCGAGCATGCATGCTCCACCACTTCAAGACCACGGAAGATATCGCCCTCTGCATCCGGCAGCGTTTTGCCCTGCTCAGCGGACAGCGTCTTTGCAATGCGCGGCATGTGCTCGCGAATCAGCGCCTGGAACTTCAGCATGATGCGCATGCGTGCGCCGATCGGCGTGGTCTTCCAGGTGGCGAACGCGGCGTGAGCGGCGCGAATCGCGGCATCGACCTCTTCTGCGGTCGCGAATGGCACACGGGCCAGCACTTCCTGCGTCGCCGGATTGACAATATCGCGCCATTCACGGGTGTTCGATTCGACGTACTCGCCGTCGATCAGCAGCTTGACCGTGCTGACGCTCGAATTGGAGGCCTGGGTAACAGCATTCATGATTGACTCTCTGGTTTGGATCAAGGATAAATTCAAGCTTAGGTCGCAGATTGAGTTTGCGATTTGCTATTGCGCGCTTTTTTGCATCAACAGCGTGCACAGCAACGCAACGATGCCCAACGCCACCATATAAGCGACCACGTAGTGCGGATTGCCACCACCCATCGCCAGCAGCGCCGTGGCAATCATGGGGGCGACGCCACCGCCGAGCACGCCCGCAATCTGCACGGACAACGAAATGCCGCTGTAACGAATCTCGGCCGGAAACTGTGAAGCGAACAACTGCGATTCCGGCGCATAGAGGATCGGAAACACGACACCCACGCCCAGCACCATCGCCCACCACACGGTGACGGGATGACGCGTGCCGAGCATCGCGAAGAACGGCGCAGCAAACAGGCACATGATCACGAGGCCGATCAGAAACAGTCGCCGCTGGCCAATGCGATCGCTCAGATAACCGCAAAACGGCATCGTGAAGAGCGAGAGCACAGCGCCGGCGGTAATCGCATGCAGAATGTCGGCCTTGGGAATCTTCAACTGATTGGCCGCATAGGCCAGCGCGAATGCAACGACCAGATAGAACCAGGTGTTCTCCGCTGTCCGTGCGCCGATGATGATCAACAGCTCACGCGGATGGCGACGCATCGCTTCGAGGATCGGCGCCTTCACGGGCGGACCCTGCGCCTTGATGCGTTCGAAGTCCGGCGATTCAGGCACCCGTACCCGGATCACCCAGCCGATCACGACCAGCGCAATGCTGGCGATGAACGGAATGCGCCAGCCCCATGCAAGCAGATCCGCTTCCGGCAACGCGGTGACAGCGGCCATCGCAAGCGATGACAGAATCAGACCGAAGCCCACTCCGGTTTGAGGCAGACTGCCAAAAAAGCCTTTTCGCCCAGGCGGCGCATGTTCTACCGCCATCAGCACCGCCCCACCCCATTCGCCACCAACCGCCATGCCCTGCAGAAAACGCATGGCGACCAGCAAGCCGGCCGCCCAGAAACCGATGCTTTGATACGACGGAATCAGGCCAATCACCATGCTTGGGATACCCATCAGCAGCAACGTGACAAGCAGCATGGACTTGCGGCCGATGCGGTCGCCGAAGTGGCCGAACACGATGCCGCCCATGGGGCGCCCGATAAAGCCCACGCCGTAAGTGGCAAACGCGGCGAGCGTACCGAGGATGGGATCAAGCGTAGGGAAGAATATCTTGTTGAAGACCAGCGCCGCGGCCGTGCCGTACAGGAAGAAGTCATACCATTCGATCGTCGTGCCGGCCATGCTGGCCCAGCCTGCGATCAGGTAGTCCCTGGCGCGCTTTGGAATCGGCGCGGCAACAGCCGCCCTGTCGGGGGTCGATTGCATTTGCATCCTGTTGTCTCCGGTATTTTTTAGGCGGCCAGTCAAACGGGTCACGCGGACGGCCAAAGCAGTGGTTGTTCCAGCAGCTTGCAAACGAGTATAGTTATTCGAATATCCACGGTATAGAGATGAAAAAGCCCATCTGATATGCAAAAAAACACAAGCCGCAATAGCTTGCATGGACCGGAGACTGGATGCCAAGCGTGAACTGGGACGATCTGCGCTACTTCCTTGAAGTGGCTCGCACTCAGCGCGCGAGCGGCGCAGCCAGGCGGCTGGGTGTCGATCACACGACGGTCGCGCGGCGGGTGAGAGAACTCGAGACGGCCCTCGGCACGGTGCTGTTCGACAAGTCGCGTGCCGACGGCTTTGTGCTGACGGCTGACGGGCAACGCCTGCTGGCCTATGCCGACGCGGTGGAGACCACGGTGCAGTCCGCCGCAGAGCAGTTCACTGGCGGCGCGCATTCGCTATCAGGTCATGTGCGCGTAGGGTCCACTGAGGGGTTTGGCTGTTTCTTTCTGTCGCCGCAGTTGGCGCGCTTCGCGGGACAGCACCCGGATATCTCCATCGATCTGCTGCCGGTTCCGCACTTTGTAAGCCTCTCCAAGCGGGAAGCGGATCTCGCCATCATGCTCGAGCGCCCTGAACGCGGGCAGTATGTGTATACCAGGCTGTGCGATTACCGGCTCAAGCTTTACGGAACGCAGGACTATCTGGAGCGACATGGGCCGGTGAACACGGTGGCGGATCTGCGGGATCACTCGTTCATCAGTTACGTAGCGGATCTGGCGTTTAGCCGCGAGTTGCTTTATCTGGACCGGACGATTCCTGGCGCGACGGCCAATCTTTGCAGCACGAGCGTGATTGCGCAGTATCACGCGGCGCTGCAAGGGCAAGCGCTAGCCATCCTTCCCTGCTTCATGGCCGAGACGAATCCGTTGTTGATGCCAGTCTTGCCGGATGAGGTGATGGTGACGCGGAATTTCTGGTTGTGCTGCCGCGAAGACCTGCGCAAATTACGCAGGATTACTTCGTTGTGGGATTATTTGCGCGCTGCAGCGGATTTGAACCGGGGGCTGCTGATGGGGGAAGAGAAGGAACTGAGGTTTCTGGAGCCGTTCGCTTTGGGCAGTGCTTGAGCCGTCACGCATCACGCTGGCGATACATCCCCTACCCACTCGTCCACTCGACGAGCTTGGCAATGGTATTCATATTGCGTGCGGTCCCCGTACTCGCGAGCGGAATCTTCAGTTTCGACTGTCCGATCCCGTTTGCGTAGTGCACGTATAGCTCGCGCGTTCCAAGGCCGATTTCTTCCGACTGCTGACCGCTGACACTGGCCAGCACATTTGCAGGCGGAGCTTTGTCGATAAAGATGACCACCGTCCGGTTGGGCGGCGCTGATGTAAAGGGATTGCTGGCGAGCACGGCAGCCAGTTCGGCGCCGGTGCGGACCAGCACACCTACAGGCTTGCCCGCGTAAGTCTCAAGAGCACGCTCAAGCTTCGCCTTCACCGAAGCTTCTGCGAGCTTGCTTTCGAACACGACATTACCGCTCGCGATATATGTTCGAACCTTGGCAAAGCCCACCGCCTCGCACATTGCACGAAGCTCCGGCATAGGCAACTTGCCCGTGCCGCCGACGTTCACGGCCCGCAAGAGAGCGACGTAAGCGGTCATTTACGCAAGCCCATTTCCCGGCTCATCAACCATCCACTTTCGACATCACTGCCGTCGAGGGGTCGTAGCGATAGCCCTTCATGGCAAGTTGCTGCGTCATGGTCGAACTGATCAGTTTTTGCTGCACCTCACGCGATACCAGTTCGTGATCCGGCTTCAGCCGTTCGAGTTCAGACGAGAGCCGCCGAACCAATGCGACTTCCCCGGTGCTGCGTGCGTCGATGAACAAGACCCTTTCGCTTGCGTGGCCAAGTCGCTGTTTAAGCTCCTTCGCATGCGCCACCCATTGTTCCGCGCTTGCGCGAAGCTCGTTAAAAGCCTTCTGGTGCACTTTGGCCTGCACCGATATCTGACGATGCAATGCGGCGACTTCTTCTGACTGATCGGACTCAACCGCGCGAACATCGGGTTGATGATCGCCAGCCCCTTCGGCCGCACGAGCCTGGTTAAGCTTAGCGATGCGTTGCGCCAACTCCGCTGCGCGTTCTTCCGCAGCTTCAGCGCGCTCGCGAGCGGCCGCCGCATCCTGGGCAATCCGGGCGAGTTCGGCATCCGCAGTCGTTTTCGCCTGGTTCAACGCGCTGAGCCGCTCACGCGCCCCGTCGAGTTCCTGTGTAATGCGCTGAACCTCGTCGCGCTGAGCCGAGGCTTCATCCAGCCCGGCAGCGAACGTCTTCCGCTCCGCCGCGAGCGACTTGTGGGCCTCTTCCAGTTCGGCCTCCAACGCCGCGACGCGAGCGAGGCTTGCCTTCGTCTGCGTCATGGCGGTTTCTGCCTGCGACGCAGCGGCGCTCGCCTCCTCCGACAATCGGCTCATTTCCTCCGACTGTGCCTGATGCGTTTCCGACAAGGCGCCAAGCTCCCGACGCACCTCGTCGCGCTCTTGCGTGATCCGGCTAATTGCTTCGCTCTTATCCGCTACGGCAGCATCCAACGCTTCACGCGCCTTGCGTTCCTCGTCCAGGGAAGCGGTCGTTTGCTCCAGTCGCGCGCCTTCTTCCGACATACGCTGCGTGAGTTCCGCTACCCGCGTCTCAGCAGCGTCGGCGCGCGTAGCCGCTGTGACGAGTTCGGCCGCGAGCCGTGTACCGGTTTCTTCTGAAGCACTCAGCGCGGTCAGCTTTTCCTTGAATGCGTCGCGCAGATTTGTGGCTTCTCGCCGTACCTCATCACGTTCCTGACCGATCCGCGCAATCTCATCGCTCTGACTCGCGACCACCGTGGCCAACTCTTCGCGCGTTTTGCGTTCCTCGTCAAGCGAGGTCTTCGCAAGCTCCAGCCTTGCATCGTCCTCCGATGCACGCATCTCGAGTTCCGCTACCTGTGTTTCGGCAGTTTCCGCGCGGTCGGTGGCTGTGCTGAGTTCCGCCCGAAGCTCGAACGCGCTGGCCTCCAATGCCGTCAGCGCAACCGTCTTTTCCTCCAGTGTGCTGTTCAATGCTGTGACTTCCTGACGAGCCGCGTCCCGCTCGTGCGCGGTTCGTTTGATTTCGCCGCTCTTCTTTGCGACATCGGTATGCAGCGCGTCACGCTCCTGCGTGATCCGTGTGATTTCCTCGCCTCTCGTGGCAGCCAGGTCGATCATTTCGTCGCGGTCCCGAGCGATCCGTGCGATTTCATCGGTCTTGTTTGCGACCATGGCGCTCAACTCTTCGTGCGCCTTGCGTTCCTCGTCAAGCGTCGCTTTAGTGGCATCCAGTGTGGCCTCTGACGCCGACGCACGCTGCGCGAGTTCCTCGACACGGCTCTCGGCCGTTTCGGCGCGGCCCGTTACCGTTGACAGATCCACGGCGAGACGCGCGGCCTCGATTTCAGCGGCGCTCAGCGCGGTCGTCTTTTGCTGGTAAGCGTCGCTTAGCGAAGCGACCTCTTGTCGTGCGTCGTCACGCTCCTGTGCAATCTTCGCAATTTCATCGCCCTTACTTGCGACAGCGGCGTTCAGCGCATCGCGCTCCTGCTCAATCTTCGTGATTTCATCGTTTTTGCTCGCGACAACCGCAACCTGCGCCTCATGCTCCTTCGTGAGGCGCGCGATTTCGTCGTTCCTGGTTGCGGCAAGGTCAATCAGTTCGTCACGGTCACGCGCCATCCGCGCGATTTCATCGTTCTTGTTCGCGACCACGGCGCCCAATTCTTCGTGCACCATGCGCTCGTCGTCGAGCGCTGTCTGCGCAAAGTTGAGATTGGCTTCAGCGTCCAATGCACGCTGCACGAGTCCCTCAGCACGAGATTCAGCGGTCTCGGCGCGACCTGTGACCGTGTGGAGTTCCGCCGCGAGACGCGCAACCTCGTGTTCCGACGCACTCAGCGCACTGCTCTTTTGCTGAATCGATTCACCCAGGCTGGCGACTTCCTGCCGCGCCGCGTCGCGCTCCAGATTGGCCTGCTCGATCTCCTCGTTTTTGACCATGACGATGGTCGCCAACTCGTCGCGCGCGTTTCGCTCCTCTGCAAGCGCCGCTTTCGTCTGCTCCAGCTTCCCATCCACTTCCGAAGCGTGTTGCGCGAGTTCGTCGACGCGCCGCTCCGCAGTTTCGGCACGGCCGGTCGTACGGGCGAGTTCGTCTGTGAGACGCGCCGCCGCATTTTCCGCGGCACTCAGCGCATTCGTCAGCGCAATGATGCGCTCGCGCCCCGCGCCGGCTTCTTCCGCTGACCTTTGATATTCGACCAGTGCCTCGTCGCGTTCCGCGAAGGCCGCGTCGAGTTGGTGATTGATCAGACCCAGGCGCTGACCAAACACCCTTTGAGCTTCGTCGTGCGCGGCGGCCCACAGCCGCCCTGCGGCACTCATCATCGCTTCGGTCGCATTCTCGGGCAGTCCAGGCGGCTGGATCTGAACGGGAAGCGTGTCGGGCTGGCGCGCCTCGCGCCAGCGCTGCAGGGCTGCAGCAATGGCCACAATTGAACCGCCCTGAACCTCTGACCAGACAGATACCGGCGAGACTTTCCGCCCCTCTTCGGTCATTCGGTCTGCGATTCCTGCAATCTGGTCATCTGTGATCGTGTCTACGTCCATCGACATAAGCGCCCCAAAAATCAATCTTCCCCGGCAGAAAGTAGAGTCTGCAGTACGTTGCGCCGTCCGGCAACCTTTCCGATGAAAGGCAAATGAAACCATTCCTCGTATGGATACATGTTACCAACCCCTTTTCCCGCAGTGTTTGCCCATGTCTACGGGTATCCGCTGACACGCTTCTGGCGGTCACTGTATAGGAATGAGGCTCACCGCTTTACGTGCCGGGCAACCGTTGCTGTATTGCGCCCGATGATTTTTATTTTATTGCGGGAGTGCGGGTACCAGTCCGTACGCTGACATGACAGCAAAGAGCCTGACGCGATCAGGCGGTCCACCCGCATGCAGCACGGCACCGACGTCGCGAAAATACTGCGCCCCGATGTCGGGCGCAAGCGTGATCAGCGCGCGAGCCGGCACGTCATGCGGATTACTAAACTGATGCACGGCCCCCTGCGGCGTATGCATGCAATCGCCGGGCCCGAGATCGCGGACGGTCCCGTCGACCGTGTATCGAAGCTTGCCCTCCAGCACGTAGACGCATTCTTCATTGCGCGTATGACTATGCGGCGGCGGCACGCGGGAGCCTGGCGGCACGGTCAACTCGAACATCCCCATGGCGCCAGTCGCGGTTCCGTCGAGCAGGTACCGGATGGTTAACTCGCCGACCTGAATCGGCTCGTTTTGCCCTGCCGTATCGATTGCCGCCATTTTCTGTCTCCTGCGGGTTGAAGATTCCTGAGCGTCAAAACAGCACGAGTGTAGTGCCAACAGCGCTTTAGGGGGCAGAAGTTCGCGGAAGTTCGGAGGACAAATGAAACTGGTGTGGGGTTATTCGAATCCATGCACGCGAGCCACGGGCAATATACTTATGCGGTGCTTCTTGCGACCATCGTTACACTGCCAGGCCGAAGGCTGGATGTGGGACATACACTGAACGGAGCAGCCAATGAACACCGCTGATGATTTGTCTGGACGTTCTACGGATACCCCTATTTCCGTGCGCGAAATCGGCAGTTTTCATGTCGGGGGCGAGATGGTTTCGTTGACGGGTATGCCGCCACGCGTTCGCATCAGCACCAACAACGGCGCAGCGCATCCGATCGATCCCAATGGAGAAGTTATCGTCGGTCAGATGTACGTGCAATACGTGAAGCTCGCGGCGCCGCGCAGTTCTTCTCCAATGCTGCTTTGGCACGGCGGCGGGATGAGCGGTGTCAATTGGGAAACCACACCCGATGGCCGCCCTGGCTGGCAGATGTACTTCCTGCGTGCAGGATTCGATGTGTATGTGTCCGACGCCGTCGAGCGTGGCCGCGCGTCCTGGGCACCGTACCCGGAGGTCTACGAGGAGGCGCCCTATTTCCGTACTGCGAAGGAGGCGTGGGAAGAGACGTTCCGCTTCGGTGCTGCAGGCACGTGGCATACCGATCCGGCGCTACGCAGGCCACATGCTGGCGTGCGCTTTCCCGTCGCCCGGATGGAAGCGTTCATGAATCAGTTCGTGCCTCGCTGGGCGATCAACAACGCGCGCACCCAACTTGCGTATGACGCGCTGCTCGCCCGCCTCGGCTCGTCGATCGTGCTCACGCATAGCCAGGGTGGCAACTTCGGACTGACGGCGGCATTGCACGCGCCTGAGCGTGCAAGGGCTGTCGTTTCGCTGGAGCCTTCCGGCGCGCCGGACCCGGAGAAAAGCGACCCGGCGCTGCTGCGCGATGTCCCCCGTCTGTTCGTCTGGGGCGACTATCTGGACGCCCATCCGTTCTGGGTTCGCTCGTTGCCTGCGGTGCGACGGTGGGCCGATGCGTTGAGCGCGGCAGGGGCGGATGTTGAATGGATCGACCTGCCGGCGCGCGGCATCACGGGGAATACGCATGCATTGATGGCGGATGACAACAGCGATGTGGTCGCGGGGATAGTGCTGGAGTGGTTGCAGCGCAGGGGCTTGTGATCAGCCCGTTGAAACCTTGAGCGCGCGCCTTTCCTGCACCGCAAGCCGGATTGAGCAACCGGAAAGCCACGAATCTGGCTGCCGTTCACAATAGCGGAGATCCAACACAGCCAACCTTTAACGCCAAACCTCGGAACGCCCATGCCGAACTCTCCCGCCCCCATGAAGGTGGTCTTTCTCGACCGTGCCACGATTTCCCCGCAAACCGTGCTCAAGGCCCTTTCCTTCCCGCATACCTTTGAAGTGTTCGAGAGGACACCCGCCGAATCCGTAGCGGCACGCATTGCAGATGCGGACATCGTCATTGCCAACAAGGTCCGCCTGACTCGCCCGGATATCGAAAGCGCGAAGCGCCTGAAGATGATCGCAATCGCAGCCACAGGTACTGACAATGTCGATCTGCAAAGCTGTGCCGAACGGGGCGTCGTGGTGAGCAACATTCGGAACTACGCCACGCATACGGTTCCGGAGCACACATTCGCGCTGATCTTCGCATTACGGCGCAGCCTCGTCGCTTATCGCGACGCAGTGCGCGACGGCCGCTGGCTGCAAGCGAACCAGTTCTGCTTCTTTGATTTTCCAATCAGGGACTTGAGTGGCTCCACGCTAGGCATCATTGGTGATGGCGCGTTGGGACGCGCGGTGGCCGATATCGGCCGCGCCCTCGGACTTCGTGTGCTCTTCTCCGCCTATAAAGGCCGCGACGACATGGGACCGCTTTATACCCCGTTCCAGGAAGTCCTCCAGGCTAGCGACATCATCACGTTGCATTGTCCGCTCACACCTGCCACGCGGGACCTGATCGGCGAAACAGAATTTCTTCAGATGGAACGCAAACCGCTACTCATCAATACGGCGCGTGGCGGCCTAGTCAACGAACATGCTCTCGTCGACGCGTTGAAATCCGGAATGATCTCTGGCGCAGGCTTCGATGTCGTCACCCAGGAGCCCATGCCGTCAGATCACCCGTTTCAGGCCATCCTGTCCCACCCTGGCTTTATTCTCACGCCGCATGTGGCCTGGGCGAGCGACGAAGCGATCCAGGGGTTAGCCGACCAGCTCATCGACAACATCGCGGCGTTTTGCAACGGCACGCCCGCAAACGTCGTCTCCACGAAATAGTCACCGCGCGTCGCAAGAGCCTTTCCTCCACGGAAAGCATGCTTGAGAATCCATCGATTATCAGGCTCCGGAAAATGCCTCAGCATAAAAGCCATACAGTCATTTTCCGGAGACACCGTGAAGACAAGTCCTTTGGAAGGCGTGCGCGTGCTCGAAATGGGGCAACTCATCGCCGGTCCGTTCGCGGCCAAGATGCTGGCGGAGTTCGGCGCGCATGTGGTCAAGATCGAGCCGCCGGGTTCCGGCGACCCACTGCGCAAATGGCGCCTGATTCATCAGGACACCTCCGTCTGGTGGGCCGCGCAATCGCGCAACAAAGAATCCCTCACGCTCAATCTACGCTCCACTGAAGGCCAGGACGTTGCCCGCCGCCTGATCAAGGAGAGCGACGTCCTGATCGAAAACTTCCGTCCAGGCACGCTCGAAGGATGGGGACTGGGTTGGGACGAACTGCGCGAGATCAACCCCGGTCTCGTCATGCTGCGTGTTTCCGGATATGGTCAAACGGGCCCGTATCGCGATCGGCCGGGTTTCGGTGTGGTCGGCGAGGCGATGGGCGGCTTGCGACATCTCAGCGGCGAAACCGGCCGCACGCCGGTACGCGTCGGGATTTCAATCGGCGACTCGCTCTCGGCCTTGCATGGCGTTATTGGTGTCCTGCTCGCGCTGCGTCACCGGGATCAAAACGGCGGCCAAGGCCAGGTGGTTGACGTCGCGCTCTACGAATCCGTCTTCAACATGATGGAGAGCCTGCTGCCCGAATACTCCGTGTTCGGCGCGGTGCGCCAGCCATCGGGCAGCAGCCTGCCGGGCATCGCCCCTAGTAACGCTTATCCGTGCCGCGACGGCAAATACGCGTTGATCGCCGGGAACGGTGACAGCATCTTTCGTCGGCTGATGGAGTTGATTGGCCGCTCCGATCTGGGTGACGACGCTGCCCTGGCAAGCAATGATGGCCGTGTCAAACAGGTCGAGCGTATCGACGTCGCGATTGGCCAATGGACGGCGCAGCGCAACCTCGACGACGTGCTCGCGGCGCTCAACGAGGCGCGCATCCCCGCCGGAAAGATCTACGACGTTGCAGACATCGCTGCGGATCCGCACTACAAGGCACGCGACATGATTGTCGATGCACAACTGCCCGACGGCACACCTGTCCAGGTCCCGGGCATCGTGCCGAAGCTCAGCGAAACACCGGGGACCATCCATCACGCCGCCCCAACGCTCGGCCAGCACACCGACGCCATCCTCGAAACTCTCGGCGTTGACCAGCACACGCGCGACGACTGGCGCTCACGCAACATCATCTAGCAAGGAGCAATCGATATGTCGCATGCCAACAAGCGGCTTTACATTCAGGAAGTCGCCACACGAGACGGGTTTCAGAACGAGGCCCGGTTTGTCGATACCGACGCCAAGATTGCCCTGGTGAACAAGCTCAACGACTGCGGGTTTGCCAAGATAGAGGTGACGTCGTTCACGTCGCCGAAAGCCATCCCCGCTTTGCGCGATGCCGAAGCCGTCATGCATCGAATCACGCGCAAGCCCGGCGTCGTTTATACGGTGCTTGTCCCCAACGTACGCGGCGCGGAACGCGCATTGTCCTGTGACGTGGACGAGGTCAACCTCGTAATGTCGGTTAGTGAAAGTCACAACCGCACCAATCTTCGCATGACGCGTGAGCAATCGTTCGCACAACTGCGCGACGTCATTAAAGTGGTCGAGGAAACATCCGTTGCTATCAACGTCTCCCTGTCTACCGCGATGGGGTGCCCGATGGAAGGCGATGTCGCAGTAAGCGAAGTTCTCAGTTGGGGGCAGCGCTTTGCCGATCTGGGTGTCCACGGCGTGACGCTGTGCGACACGACCGGCATGGCGTTCCCGTCACAGGTCAATGAACTGTGTCGTCATGCGATCGCAACGCTCAGGGGACTCGAACTCACATTGCATTTCCACAATACACGTGGGATGGCGCTCGCCAACACGCTGGCGGCAATAGGCGCAGGCGTGGACCGGTTTGATTCGTCGCTCGGCGGATTGGGGGGGTGCCCCTACGCACCCGGCGCGACCGGCAACGTCTGTACCGAAGAACTGGTTCACATGCTTGAGCTGGAAGGATACGAAACGGGCGTGAACCTGAGTGCCGCGATGGAAGCCGCAGCCCTGCTTCCAGGACTGGTTGGCCACGATGTGCCTAGCCAGGTGCTAAAGGCAGGCCGCCGGCTCGATCTTCACAAAATGCCGGCCAGCGCGGCAAACGGCATTCCCGAACAGCGCGCCCTCGTTCAACAAGGAGTCTGATATGCCATTGATTGACCATCTGGATCACTTGGTCCTCACGTGTGTCGACCCCGAGGCCACAAAGCACTTTTACACCAAAGTCATGCAGATGGAGCTTGAAACGTTCGGCGCGGGCCGTCTGGCGTTCCGCTTCGGCAATCAGAAGATCAACCTGCACGTCCGGGGCGCCGAGTTCGAACCTAAGGCACACGTCCCGGTGGCTGGCGCGCTGGATCTGTGTTTCATCGCCTCCGTACCGCTGGACGACGTGATCAGTCATTTGAAGGCAGTGGAGTGGCCGATCATTGAAGGTCCGGTCGAACGCACCGGCGCGACACAGAAAATCAGCTCCGTGTATGTGCGGGACCCGGATCTCAATCTCATCGAGATTTCAGAACTACTGAACTGAATCGCAGCGGCGCGCCGCACCGGGGCACAGAGAACCACGGGCAGCACACGGTATTCGTTAATACATCTAGGAGACGTCATGAGCGCCAATCATCTGGACGTGGGCAGCAGTGCCGCTGCCCACCCGCCCATTCCTTCGTACGACGCCGGCACGACCGTCGAGACGGCCGCCAACCATCCCGACGCGCTGACCGTCGGCGGCTGGATGGACAGCATGCCGGTCGGCTCGCTACATCGATTCGTGGTGCTGGTGATCGGCATTGGCCTGTTTTTCGACATGTACGAGATTTTCCTCGTCAGCTCGATCGGCACGGCGCTGCAGAGCGAATACGGTATCGACAGGCACAGCACGGACTTCAAGCTATTGTTGGCCTCGGCTTTTATCGGCATGTTCTTTGGCTCGTTTTTCCTGGGAAGCATGGCCGACCGCATCGGCCGACGCAAAGCGTTCCTGTTTAACCTGGTGTGGTACAGCGCGTTTTCTCTGCTGGGTGCGTTCTCGGTCAACGCGGAAATGCTGGTGATCTGCCGCGTCTTGACGGGCATCGGCGTGGGCGCGCTTTACCCTGTTGCGGATAGCTTTCTCTCGGAGATTTTGCCTAAGGAACGTCGTGGCCGACTGGCTGCGTGGGCCTACACCACGTCATACGTGGCCGTGCCTCTCGTTGGCTTCCTCGCGGTGTGGCTCAACGCTTTACACTTCGGCGAAGTTGCGGGCTGGCGGGTCATTCTTGCCATTGGCAGCGTAGGCGCGGTGTTAGTCCTGATCGTGCAACACAGGTTGCCCGAAAGTCCGCGCTGGCTTCTGTCACAAGGACGCGTTCAGGAAGCCCACGCGATGCTGCGGCGTTTTGCGAAAAGCGCCGGGGTGACCGTATCGACGATTGCTCCTGAGGCGAACACGAAGCGAAACCCGACCACCTTAAGCGAGCGCGTGGCGTTGCTGCGCCGCGCTCCATACAACAAGCGTTACATGATGCTGGTGATTTTCCATTTACTACAGGGCTTCGGTTACTACGGCTTTGGTACGCTGGCGAGCACCGTGGTGAAAAGCCGTGGCTACGACGTCACCAATGGAACCTTGTTTATCGCCCTGTCGTTCGTGGGTTATCCCATTGGGTCTTTGCTGTCGATTCCCCTGCTCAACTGGATCGAGCGCCGCACCCTGGTCATCAGTTCGATCCTGTCGATCGCGGTATTCGGACTACTCTTTGCCTATTCGAACAACTCGACGTTGATCGTTTGCTTTGGATTTTTGACGACCTGCGCATCGAATGTATTCAGCAATGCGTATCATGTGTACCAGTCCGAGATATTCCCAGCCAGTGTGCGCTCGACCGCAATCGGCAGCACTTACTCGTTGTCCCGCATCGTAAGCGGTATGCTGCCATTCCTCCTGCTTCCGGTATTGAACGAGCAAGGCGCGGGAGCGATGTTCACGATCATTGCGACCGCATTGCTGATCGTCGCGGTGACGCTGCGCATCCTGGGTCCGAACACGACGCGGCGTAGCCAGGATGAAATCAATCCGGTTTAGCCAAGGCAAAGGGCGTCGCCTGACTGAAAGCGCGACGCCCTTCGGTTAGATCGATTGAATGCCGTTACTGGCTCGCACCCTGCCCGATCCCCGCTTTCTTCTGGGCGTCCTGCAGATTTTGCGGATAATTCGGATCGGCGCGGCCCGGCTGATACCCGTTTGCCTCGAGTTTCTTCAGTTCAGCGTTTTTCTTGTCCCGCGCCTGTTTGCGCGCGGCTTTGCGTTCAGCCTTGGTGGGTTTGGCGCTTGAGGCAGCCATGGCCTTGGCTGCGTCCGACGCGCCGCTGTCCCCCTGTGCGAAGGCCGGGACGATAGACCCAGCAACGAGTGTCGTTACCGTAAACCCCAATGCGATTGCTTTCAGGCGAAAACGCTTCATGGCTGATGTCTCCCTCTCTATGTTGTGAGTCGTTTCGCAGATGAGGCACCCAACCGGACCCGTGTTGCCAAACCCGCGTCTGGTGCCGCAAGCACCTGCAATCTAGCTTACCGCAAAACAACGCCGAAAAGAGTCCAACCTCTACGAGGCAATCATCCGGCGCTTCAGCCTGAACCCGCCTGAGCAGCGCACATCAGCTCTTGCTGTTGCCCGGCGCAGCACTTCGTGCGGCGTCTTCTTCCTGTAGTTTGCGCCACAAGATCTTGCCGCTACCGGACTTCGGCAGCGAAGCCACGAACTCGACGATACGTGGGGCCTTGTACGGCGCCATCTGCTCACGGGCCCACGTGATGATGTCGTCTTCGGTCAGCTTGCCTGCGAATGACGCGGCCGGCACAACCAGCGCTTTGACGGTTTCGCCGCGCCGCTCATCGCGCACGCCGATCACGCACACCTCATGAATCCCTGGATGGCGATACATCAACGCCTCGACCTCCGCCGGCCAAACCTTGTAACCCGATGCATTGATCATGCGTTTGAGGCGATCGGTCATGAAGAAATAACCGTCCTCGTCGATGTGACCCAGATCGCCCGTGCGCAGAAAGCGCTTGCCGTCGAGTTCGATAAACGCCTCCATCGTCGCCTTCGGATCGTTCCAGTAACCTTGCATCACCTGCGGCCCGTGCACGATGATCTCGCCGGTTTCCCCTCTTGCCAGTTCCTTTAGCGTGGCCGGATCAACGATGCGGGCATCTAGATCGAACACGGGAATGCCGAGGCATTGCGGCTTTGGACGCTGCGGCGGATTGATATGCGTCGCCGCGATCGTCTCGGACATCCCATAGCCCTCCACAAAGTCAAGACCGGTGAGCGTCTTGAGCTTGCGCGCGATCGCATCGGGCATTGCAGCACCGCCGCCACGCGTCGCTTTTAGCTGGGAGAGGTCGTATTCGCCGAGCCTCGGGTTCGATAGGAAATCGACCATCATGGTCGAGATGCACTGCCACGTCGAAACACCGTAGTGCTGCATGCACTGAGCCGCCGCATCGCGATCCCAGCGCGGCAGGACGACGATAGTGCCGCCCGAATACATCGGACTGTTCATGCCGCCCTGCATGCCCGTCACGTGAAACAGCGGCAGCACCGACAAATGGACGCTGTCCTGGGAACCCCCGAACCATGCGCAACCGCCCACTAGCGTACTCATCACGCTGCTATGGGTATGCATGCAGCCCTTCGGCTTGCCGGTCGTCCCCGAGGTGTACGGCATCACGCACAGGTCGTCGGGGCCGGCCGTGAGCGGACCCGGCTCAAGATCGAGCGCGAGCACATCGCTCCATGCGGTCACGCCGCGATGCTCAATGAGCTTTTGCGGCGCAGACACGAACTCAGGCGGCGTGACGCGGGGCGGTTGCTTCAGATAGTCGCTATATGTCGCGACAATCGCATGCTTGAGGCCCTGGTCGGGTGCATTGCCTAGCAACGGTTGCAACTGCGGATACAGATCCTGAGGGACGAAGGCCGTCGTCGCGCCGCTATCGTGGACATAGTGGCGCAACTCATCCGTCATGTTCATGGGATTGACCGGCACCACGACCGCGTTGGCGCGCAAGATGCCGTAGTACGCCAGGACCCATTGCGGACTGTTCTGCATATACAGCAGCACACGGTCCCCCGCCTTCACTTCGCATTTCTGCTGCAGGAATCCTGCGATGCGTTCGGCCTCATCCTTGAATTCGGCGAACGTCACTGGCGTGTCGTAGAAGACGATGAACGGCTTGTCCGGAAAGCGCGTGGCTGAGACTTCCGCGTTATAGAACAGGTTGGTCTGCGGCAACGTTAAATGCTGGGGTGTGCCGGGCGGCCAATGCGCGTGATGAAGCGTGTTCAAGAGTGTCTCCTGTGTCGACCAGAGTTAGTGCTTTAGCGCTCACACGATGCTGGCACCACCGTCCACCGCGAGATGCTGGCCGGTGATATGGCGCGATGCCTCGCTGGCAAGAAACACGACGGCGCCTTTAAGATCCTCCTCGCCGCCTAGCCGATGCAACGGCGAGTGGGCAATAACCGAATCCGCCATGGTAGCGAGCAGCCCTGCCGACATCTTCGATGGAAAAAAGCCCGGACAGATCGCGTTCACGTTGATGTTATGCCGGCCCCACTCGGAAGCCAGCGCCCGCGTAAAGTTGATCGCCGCTGCTTTCGACGTGTTATACGCAATCGTATTCATGCCCGCCGGTGCACCTTTAAGGCCCGCAATGGAAGCAATATTGATGATCTTGCCTGCGCGGCGCGGAATCATGCTCCGCTTGCCCACTTCGCGGGTGAGAAAAAACGGCGCGTTGATGTTCAGATTCATCACCTTGTGCCACGCTTCATCCGGATAGTCCTCAGCCGGAGCGCCCCAGGTTGCGCCCGCGTTGTTCACGAGAATATCGATGTGGCTGTGCTGCCCGAGCACTTCGCCGACAAGATCGGGAATCCTCTCGAACTTCGCCAGATCGTTGACCACGGTCTGCACTTCGATGCCCCGCGCCTCCAGATGCACCTTTGCCTCGGCGAGTTCGTCGGCCTTGCGTGCCGTGATGGCCACGCGGCAGCCCATTTCCCCTAGCGCTTCGGCCATCTGCAGGCCCAGCCCGCGTGAACCGCCGGTAATCAGCGCCACCTTGCCTTCCAGTTGGAACAGGTCTTTTACGTGCATCCGGCGTCTCCTTGTTAGTGTGTTCTGGGCGGCCAGTTCGCCTTCCAGATTCGGCTCATCATACGTGTGAGTTTCGGCCGTGTAAATAAAAGCACGGTCATTCACTTTCCATATAAACTGAGTGGAATGGCTTGTCATCGGGAGTTACCCCCGACTGTCAAATTCCTTACGCACAGCACTCATAGACTGAGTGTTTTCCCCTGGTTTGTTCCGAGTCCTCGCGGCCAAGGTCCGGCGCCACGCCCTCATTCACCGAGTCACTTCCTATGCAAGATGCACTGCTCATTCACTTCCGCGATCTGACGTTTCAGCTTTTCGAAGTCTTGCAGGCCGAGAAGCTGACGCAGCGTGCACGCCATGCCGATCACACGCGCGAAACCTTCAACGCAGCCATCGAAACCGCGCACTCAATTGCCGCGGAGAAATTCGCCACGCATAACCGTCTGCTGGACGAGCACGAGCCGCAATTCGACGGCGAACGCGTGACGATGCCTGCTGAAGTCAAGGATGCACTCGACGCCTTTCGCGCGGCCGGCCTGCTCGCTGCGGCGAAAGACTACGAGCTGGGCGGTATGCAACTGCCAGCCGTCGTCGCCTTCGCGTGCCAGTCGCTGTTCAAGAGCGCCAACATGGCGACCACGTCTTACGCGATGTTGACCATGGCCAACGCGAACGTGATCGAACGCTTTGGCAGTGCGAGCCAAAAACGCAAGTATCTGCAGGCGCTGCTGGATGGCCGTACCTTCGGCACGATGGCACTCACCGAGCCCCAAGCGGGTTCGAGCCTGTCCGACCTCGTTACCAGCGCGACGCCGAACGAAGACGGCACCTATTCGCTACGCGGTAACAAGATCTTCATCTCAGGCGGCGATCACGAACTGAGCGAGAACATCGTCCACCTTGTGCTTGCCCGCATTCCAGGCGGGCCGCCGGGCGTGAAAGGCATTTCCCTTTTCACGGTGCCAAAATTTCACGTCAACGACGACGGTAGTGCCGGCAGCCGCAACGACGTCGCGTTAGCCGGTTTGATCCACAAAATGGGTTGGCGTGGCACCACCTCGACCATGCTGTCGTTCGGCGAACACGGGCAGTGCATCGGCGAACTGATCGGCGAGCCCCATCAGGGCCTCGCCTACATGTTCCATATGATGAACGAGGCGCGTATTGGGGTCGGGCTCGGCGCCGTGATGCTCGGCTATCGCGGCTACCTGGCCTCGCTTGACTACGCACGCGAACGCCCGCAAGGGCGTCGGCCGGACAACAAGAATCCGTTGGATCCGCAACTATCGCTCATCGAACACGCCGACGTGCGCCGCATGCTGCTCGCCCAAAAGGCCGCGGTGGAAGGCGCATATGCACTCTGTCTATACGCTGCACGCCTGGTCGACGAACAGAATACCGGTGAAACCGACAGCGATCGTGCCGAGGCGGGATTTCTGCTGGACCTGCTGACGCCGGTCGTCAAATCGTGGCCGTCGCAGTGGTGCCTCGAGGCCAACAGCCTGTCCATCCAGATTCACGGCGGCTACGGCTACACGCGTGAATATCCAGTCGAGCAGTACTACCGCGACAATCGTCTGAACATGATTCACGAGGGCACCCACGGCATTCAGGCGCTAGACCTGCTCGGGCGCAAAGTGACGATGAAACAGGGTGCGGCGCTCAAGCGTCTCGCGCTTGAAATCGCGCGCAGTATTGAAACCGCAGAAGGTCATGCCGAACTGCAAAGCTGCGCCGCCGCGCTCGCGACGGCGTGGTCCGACCTGACCTCAACCGTCGACGCGTTGCGCCCGGTTCTCGCCAGTGACACCGAACGCGCACTGGCCAACGCCAGCGCATTTCTCGAAGCGTTCGGCCATATCGTGATTGCGTGGACGTGGTTGCGCCAGGCGAACGTCGCTGCGGCAGCGCTGCCTGAGGCACGCAATGCCGACGACCTCAACTTCTATCGCGGCAAACTGCATACCTGCCAGTGGTTCTTCCGCTGGGAACTGCCGCGCACAGCGCATCAGCTAGCGATGCTGCGCAGCCTCGACGATACGACGCTTACCATGGCGCCTGACTGGTTCTAACAACACGCGCGTGGCAGGAGTCAGGTCGCCTCCCCGAAGCTTGCCGGTAGAATCGCTTTTTACGCGATCAACCTACCGCCAAGCTTCAGGCTTTGCCCACCCCTGTGACCACCACCCTCGATCAACTCCGCACTGGCCAACTTGCCGGTGCCCGGCAACTAAAACTCGCCTGCGGACTTAGCCAATTTCCTCGTGAAATTTTCGATCTCGCCGACACGTTAGAGGTACTCGATCTCTCGGGTAACGCGCTGACGTCGCTGCCGGACGATTTGCCGCGCCTGCGTAACCTGCGCATTCTCTTCGCCTCCGACAATCCGTTTACCGAATTGCCCGACGTCCTCGGTCAGTGCGAGCGGCTCAGCATGGTAGGCTTCAAGGCGAATCGCATCCGCAGGGTATCGGGGCAATCGCTACCACGCGCGCTTCGTTGGCTGATCCTCACCGACAATCAGATCGAAGCGCTCCCGCCTGAAATCGGCACCTGCTCGCAATTGCAAAAGCTGATGCTGGCGGGTAACCGCTTGCAGGCATTGCCTGTTGAACTGGCTGCGTGCTCGCGCCTTGAATTGATGCGGTTGGCCGCCAACCGAATGACCGAGCTACCCGCCTGGCTATTAAACCTGCCGCGGCTCTCCTGGCTCGCCTACGCGGGTAATCCGTTCGCGGAAGCGTTCGAATCCACCGCGCTCGACGATGCACGAATCAGCGCTATTCAATGGGGCGCACTCGAACTTCAGCAGATGCTCGGCGAAGGGGCGTCGGGCGTGATTCATCGCGCGCTGCATCTGGGTGCCGATAAAGCTACGACGCATCCGGTTGCCGTCAAACTGTTCAAGGGCGCAGTGACGAGCGATGGCCTGCCGCACTGTGAGATGGCCGCATGCATCAGTGCCGGTGCACATGCCAATCTCATTCCTGTCCTCGGCAACGTGCAGGACCACCCTGCAGCTACCCATGGTCTCGTGATGGAAATGATCGATCCGCGATTCAGGAACCTTGCCGGACCACCGAGCCTGGCATCATGCACACGGGACGTTTATAGCGAGGACGCCCACTTCGATCTGAATACGGCGCTTGGCATCGCGTATGGCATCGCATCGGCGGCGAATCATTTGCATACGAAAGGCATCATGCATGGCGATCTGTACGCCCACAATATTCTGCACGACGGTGAAGGGCATGCGTTGTTGGGCGATTTTGGCGCGGCGTCATTTTATCCGCCCCATGAACCCGCCCTTGGGCCTCTGCTTCAGCGCGTTGAAGTGCGTGCCTTTGGATGCTTGCTGGAGGAATTAATCGAGCGCACTGACACGCAGTTGTCAGCTCCGGACGTCGTGGCCCAACTTGTGAGCCTGAAAGCGGAGTGCCTGGTCGAAGACGTTGCCAGTCGGCCAGCATTTCCGGAGATCGTGCGCAGACTGTCCGGCATGATGATGCAAACCGCGCACTGATCAGGATGCCAAATCAATTTGCGGGTAATCCACTCGATTAACCAATACGGTTACCCGCACGATTGGCGTCGCACCTGTCACGAAAGAAGCGGATATCTGACCCAACCATAACGCCAGAGGAAACCCCTGGTTTTGCTGCAGCACAGCAGATTATTAAGTACCCGCAGAGGTGTTAAGCGTCATAAACGCCCCTGCATACTACGTGCCGAGCAAACCGAAATTAATCGCGCGCAACCACGTCGCCGACGTGCGCCTCGCCCGTCACAAGGCAGCTAGACAGAAAATTTTGCCCCTGATTACTCGATGCGGCATCCGAGAACCCCTTCCCCAAGGCCCCAAGCCGAACCATTTCGGCCCCTTTTTCGCACGAGACAGAGCCTGCCTCTCCGGCTTGCGCATGCGTCAGCGCACGGCCTACCGTGAAATAAGCAAGGAGCATCAGTACTGCAATATTAAATACGCGTCTCATGGTTTGCCTCCTCTGTGAAGAAGACTATCGCGAACCATGTGGACAAGATGTTAGGGGTTTCCCGATCAAGGCGACGCCGATTGATTCAAATCAATCAGGATGGCGCACTTAACTCATTGCGGGTTTTCCCTTTGTGTAAGGGCTACTTATGTTGCGGCGCGACGAAATACCCGCATATTGCACCGCGACTTTACGCGCTCGCGGCAGCCAGATTGAGGTAATCATGGCCCAGCATCGCCGGCAGCGTATTGCGGAGAAACTCAACCCATGTGCGGATTTTCGCATCGAGATATTGACGCGACGCGTACACCGCGTAAACGTTCGTGTGCTGCGAGGTGTACTCCGGCAGAATTCGCACCAGTTCACCACTGCGTAACGCGTCGAGTGCCGAGTACCAGGGCAGCAGGCCAATGCCCATTCCCTCTCGCACCGCCACCGCGAGTGCCTCGGCCGTGTTGACGCGAAACGCCGCGCTGCGAGGTGCAAAGCGCTCCGCGCCGTGTGGCCCCTGGAAAATCCACTCTTCCATGGAAAAAATCGGCGTGACTGCCTGGAGACACGGATGCGCCGCGAGATCAGCGGGCACCTGCGGCATCCCGTTTAGCTGGAGATAAGCCGGCGATGCGCATGCAACGCTGAACGTGCTGCCCAGCCGTTGCGATACGTGACCGGAATCGGGCAAATTATCGGCAAGCATGAGCGCAACGTCATAACCCTCGTCAAGCAGATCGGGCACGCGCTGCGCCAGGGTCAGTTCCACAGTTACGTGCGGATATTGCTGCTGATAGCGACACACGGAAGGCACCACGCAATGCTGACCAAAGCCGGCCATGGCGTGCACTTTCAATTTGCCGGACGGATGCGCGACGGCGTCGCTGGCCTCGGCTTCAGCCTGCTCGACATACGCAAGAATCTCCTCACAGCGATGCACATAGCGTTCGCCCGCTTCCGTAAGCGCGATGCGGCGCGTAGTGCGGTTAAGCAGACGCGTGCGCAAACGCGCCTCGAGATCGGAGACAGCACGCGATGCATAAGCCGTGGTCGAGTTGAGTTGCTGCGCGGCGCTCGTGAAACTGCCCGTCTCGACAACGCGTAGCAGCACTCGCATTTTTTGTAGCGTATCCATACTATCCTTCTGAAACCCGGTTGGATTGTTGCATGGATCACGCGCCTGATTCTCTCGAATCGCGTAAAGATGCATTGCACTCCTTGGTGTTTTCCACGCATCGAATCGGGGCTCGTATCAGGCGTTGCGCGCTGTCAAGCCGAACCGGTATACCATCGAAGCAATGCGTAATACGCTACGCGCGGCCCCTGGCCACACTCCATACAAAAGGACGAAGCGATGCTTCCAGAAGCCAAGACCTTCGAGTCACTCGCTGCAAACTTCAACTGGCAGATTCCCGATCGCTACAACATCGGTGTCGATGTGTGCGATAAGTGGGCCGACGGTTCGGGGCGACCCGCGCTGATCTATGAGCATCGCGACGGCAGCGCCATGCGTTACAGCTTCGACGATCTGAAAGCGCGCTCCAATCAGTTCGCAAATGCGTTGCACCGTAGTGGCGTCGTACGCGGCGACCGAGTGGCAATCTTCCTGCCGCAATCACCCGAAACGGCATTGGCTCATATTGCCGCTTATAAGGCCGGGTGTATTGCAGTGCCGTTGTTCGCACTGTTCGGCGTTGATGCAATCCAGTACCGCCTCGCCGATAGCGCAGCCGCCGCGCTGATTACGGACGCCGCCGGATTACAAAAGCTCAACGAGATTCGTCACACGCTACCCGAATTGAAAGCGGTGTATTGCGTCGATCCCATCCAAGCTTCTGAGGCTGGCGCATCGAACAAGGTGCTCGGCTTTTGGGATTCCTTGAGCGCGGAGTCCGATGCGTTCACCCCGGCCGATACCTCAGCCGAAGATCCCGCTGTGATCATCTACACGTCGGGCACGACCGGCAAGCCGAAGGGCGCATTGCATGCGCAGCGCGTGTTGCTCGGCCATCTGCCGGGCGTGGAGTTGTCGCAAGCCTGCTTTCCTGCACAGGCCAGACTGATCTGGACGCCGGCTGACTGGGCGTGGATCGGCGGACTATTCGACGTATTGCTGCCCGCATGGCACCACGGAGTGACCGTGCTCGCGAGGCGTTTCGAGAAATTCGACGGTGAGGCCGCGTTCGATCTGATGGCGCGCCACGCGGTGACGCATACGTTCCTGCCGCCTACTGCCCTCAAAATGATGCGCACGGTGGCGCATCCCGAGCAGTGGAAACTTTCGCTACATGCCGTTGCGAGCGGTGGTGAATCGCTCGGCGAGGAGTTGATCGCGTGGGGGCGTGCTGCGCTTGGCGTGACCATCAACGAGTTTTACGGGCAAACGGAGTGCAACGTGGTGGTGTCGTCGTGCGCGTCGCTGTTCGAGCCGCGCATTGGCTCAATCGGCAAGGCCGTCCCGGGACATCAGGTGGAGATTGTCGACGACGAGGGTCAACCCGTGCCCACCGGAGCAATAGGCAATATCGCAGTCGCCGGTCCTGATCCCGTGATGTTTCTCGGCTACTGGCGCAACGAAGCCGCCACGCGTGAGAAATTCCGCGGACGCTATCTCCTTACCGGCGATCTCGGCCAACGCGATAGCGACGGCTTTATCCGCTTTGTTGGCCGCAACGACGATGTGATCACGAGTGCGGGCTACCGCATCGGTCCGGCCTCGATCGAAGACTGTCTGCTACATCATCCTGCGGTTTGCATGGCCGCAGTAGTCGGTGCACCGGACCCGCAACGCACGGAGATAGTCATGGCCTTCGTGGTGCTGAACGCCGGCTTTGTGCCGAACGACGAACTCGTACGTGAGATCCAGCAGCACGTTAAAACGCGGCTGGCCGCACATGAATATCCGCGCGAGATTCGCTTCGTTGACAGTTTGCCCATGACAGCAACGGGTAAGGTGATCCGTAAGGAACTGCGCGCGAGCCTCGTGGCGCCAGCAAAGAACGACTGACGCGAAGGCGCAAGGCGTGCCGGCACTGCTGGCCGTAATCTGGTGTAAGCGGACAAAAACAGCTGGAAGCGGGCATAATTCCGGGGCCGCGCGCCCGCCGCCGCCTGTCGCATCCCATACGAACACCACGCCCTCGCCTCAATCACGGAACGATTCAATTGCAAAGTCTACGTGCCGACGAAGCGCTCGCCCATCCCGGCTCTCTCATCGACTCCGACGGCAACGTCGTGGCGCCTTACGATCTCGAGCAACGCGACGCCGACATCGGCGAACACCTAGCGCTCGCCAGTCACCCAGGTATTCTTAACGCAGAAGCACGTCCGTTCGAACTCGACTACGCATCACTGCACGTCGTCCATGTGATCAACGGCATGGGCGTGACACTCGGCGATTCGATCATCGGTTTGACCGCCATCGCCGCGCTTAAAGCGGCACATCCACAACTGCAATTCGTGGTGTACCGCCCTGCATTGGCCCCCGCTTACGTTGAAGCGCTCTACACGCTCGCGTCGGACACGCTCATCGAGACACGTGTATTGCCGTGGCCGATTGCGGATATCCCGGCTGACGAAACCCGCATCGATCTCGGCAACCATCTGTTCTGGCCGCGTTTCATGTCGATGCCGATGATCGATTTCTTCCTCATGGCGCTGGGCGTCGAACCGCCGAGCATCTCGGCTGCGAGCAAGGCCAACCGCTGGTTGCAGACGTTGCAGTTACCACTGTTACCCGAGGTCTGGCGAGATGCTCCTTACGTGCTGTTTTGCCCGACCGCCAGCACGCCGGTACGCAGCATCCCTCCGTCGGTAAGGCTCGGGTTGGTCGATCGCCTGTTCAAGCGCTTTGGCCTGCCGGTTCTTGGCTTCGGCGCCGTAGATCATCCCCATTACGTGGATGTGACAGCGCACTCGACGAGCACGGCGCACTTCCTTGCGTGGGTCAAACAGGCTCGCTACGTGCTAACCTCCGACACTGCCGCCGTGCATATCGCAGCGGGCTTCGACGTGCCCACGACCGCCTTCTTCACCACAGTAGCGCCCGAGTTACGCGTGCGCGATTACACCCTGTGCCAGCCGGTTACGCTGGCGGTACCACAGTTGCGCAACGTGCAGGCCAGCGATCGCGAACAGGACCTGGCGCGCGTGAACGCTGCCTATGAGCAGGCCCTGGCGAGCGAACTGCCGTGGGCCACACGTACCTGATCTATCCAACCTCGTCAGACTTTCCTCTTCCGATTCGAACGCGATCCACCGTGAAATTCATCAAACTGATTCTCTGCCCGCTACTTCTCGCCGCCACCGCGGCCCACGCGCAAACACCGCTTTCACTGGTCGTCGACGGCAATATCACCAACGTCAACGACCCTGCACAGCACGCTTACCGTTTCAACGAAGCGCAATTGCTGGCGCTTCCCGCCGCGACCATTACGACTGCCACCAACTGGACACCGAAGCAAAGCTTTTCGGGCCCCAAGCTCTCCGCCGTGCTGGCCAAGGTCGGCGCCAAGGGCAAGCAACTAAGCGTCTGCGCGATTGACGACTATTGCCAGGACGTCCCCGTCTCCGATATTGACAAGTACGGCGTGATCCTCGCCGCCACCCAGAACGGCAAACGTCTTGAAGTGCGCAATTTTGGACCGCTATGGGTGATGTACCCGCGCGACGCTTACCCGCAAGAACTGAACACCGCAACCTACGAGTCCCGCTTCATCTGGCAGGTCAACAAGATCACGGTGAAATGAGTTCTCCGCCCGCCGTCAAACGCATTAACCGTGTACTGGTGATCCTCGGTCCGCTCATCTGCGCGGCGGCGCTCGGTTGGGGCTACGCGATGTACGACCTGTTGCTGGCGCCAGCGAGCTTCGCTTCGACACTCGGCCCGCAAGAGAATCACTACTGGAGCGTGGCGCGTTTCCAGATCGCCGCGCTCGACGCGCAAGAGCAGATCCTGCGCTATGAAAGCGGGCACGGTAACGACTTCGACAAGGTGGTAGGGAAGTTCGATGTGCTGCGCTCACGCTATGACCTGCTGGCCCGGCGCTCAGACGCGGCGGACATGCTCGCCGCGCTGCCCAGTTTCAAGCCCACCATGCAGAGTCTTGGCGGCGACCTCGACCGGATCGAGCCGCTAGTTGATTCGCCGCGCGATCATCCGCATAACGCCGGGCAACTGCTACCGCAGTTCGATAAACTCAAAACAGACCTGTCGGGCATGACGTTCGATATCGGCCAAACCGAGATCGCCTCGCGCGATCGCATCTATAGTGACTTTGTGCGCAAACGTCAGCACATTTTCATTGCCAGCCTGTCTCTTGCCGTATTGCTGATCGTGCTTGCCGGGGTGGCAATTGCATACGACCGGCGCCGCCGTCAAATTGTGGCCCAACAGAGTGCAGCGTTGGCTGCGGAGCACCGTGCACATCTCGCGGCACGTGATGCGATGCAGGCAAAAAATGCATTTCTCGGCGCGGTGGGCCACGAACTCAGAACCCCGCTGCAGACCATCATCTCCGCGGTCGATCTCCTTAGCGACTTCCATGCAGACGACGCCAACCGCAAGGTGATCGTCCGGCTAGATCGCGCGTCCCGGCAACTGGAAGCACAAATGCGCGACCTCACCGACTACGCGCGCCTCGATGCCGGTAAGCTCGCGCTGCGACCGGGTCACTTCAGGCCTGCGGAATTGCTTCGCAGTGCCACCGAGGATCTGCTTGAACAGGCAACCGTCAAGTCTCTCGAACTGACGTTCAGCGTTGCCGACGAAAACATCGAATGCGTTGCGGACGCCAACCGCGTCCGGCAGATCGTCACGAATCTGCTGTCAAATGCGATCAAATACACGGCGAGGGGTGCCGTCGACGTCGCGCTCGATCACCACATCTCTGCCGCAGGCGCGACGCTTTTGATTAGCGTGAAAGACACCGGAATCGGCATTTCAGAAAACCACTTCCCGGATATCTTCAAGCCCTTCATCCAGATCAGTCGTGCCAATTCGCAGCGTCACGAAGGAGTTGGCATGGGCCTTTCCATCGTCAAAGGGCTAGTTGATCTGATGGGCGGTCGCATCAGCGTCGAAAGCGAGCTTGATCACGGCACGCGTTTTAGTGTCACGCTGCCGGTTGAAATTGCGGCTGCCTCACAGGCTTCGCCTGGCGACAAGCGTCTTACCGGGTTTAGTGACGCCGTACGCGCTTTAGTCGTCGATGACCAGGCGTTCTCCAGAGAAGCGTTCCAGGAAATGCTGACCACGCTCGGCGTGCAATGCACTGTAGCCCGCGATGCGGACGAGGCCCTCAGCCAGCTCGCGGCTGCGACCTTCGATGTCCTGCTGCTCGATATTCAGTTGCCGGGCAAAGACGGTTTGCAACTGGCCAGGGAGATTCGCAGCACTACACATTCGAATCAGTACGCGCCGATCATCTGGATCAGCGCATTGCCGCCCGAGGCAAACCAGCCCAGCGAGACCGCGCCGTTCGAACACTATCTGATGAAACCCGTGCGTCTCGATGCGCTTCGAGCGACGTTGGGCATGGCGTTACAAACCACTGTCTGAACCTTCGCAGCCGCCCTATGTCGCTTATGCGTCTGGCCTACGCAACACGCGAAGTTTAGTGACGGTTCCTCCAGGTCGGGCACGGCGGATGCTGATAAGCATTCGTACACAACCAATTGGAGGAGAACCATCATGCCCTACATCCTTGGCTGGCTACTCGGCGTACCGCTCTTCGTGCTCGTCATTCTGTATCTGATCTTCCACTGAGACCTCTCATGCCTCTCACGATTACGGCCGCGCCAGCGCACGCTTGATGCTGCGCGGCGCGGGCCGGTGAGCGGTTCCCCTGGCGATTCACGCTATCGTTCGTGTCAATACGGCACGACCATGACCGGCTGCGCGTACACCACCTTTGGCGCGGGCGCGACCGCATAGTTGGTCGGCGCCGGCACGACCACCGTCCTATACAGCGGGGCCGCATTTGCTGCGGGCGGTACAGGCACGGTCACCGTAACCGGAACAGCGACCGGTGGCAGCACGGGAACGATATACGCCGGAGGCGGCGCATAGTAATAAGCAGGACGCGGCGGAAAATACACGACCGTCGTCGGTGCATAAGCGACCACCACCCTCGCGAACGAACTGGATGAACAGGCAAAGCCCAGCGCGGCTGCAGCCGATGCACAAACAAAACGAATTTTCACTTGAACTCCCGATGCGGTGAAAAGCGCCCCGCATCTTCTCTTATGAAGAACGAAGACGCAGGGCGGATGGTTCGCATTGCCTGATTGCCCTGCCGAACCGTTGAAGCGCGGATAGCGCCGACCACCGAACGATACGCAAGGCGCCTGAAAAACCGCAGCGATAACTTGTTTCATTCAATGTCGCGTAACGTGGGCTCACGGCCTGGCGGCGAGTGCGGCCGGAGCGTGGCGCCGCGACATACGGCGACATGATTCTGAAATTGCCTTCGCGGACCGAGTCGATAAAAATTCGTCCTGTCGTTGAACGGATCGCTGCAAGACGCTAGCGACGCGCAACGACACACTCCACGGAGAGAATGAAATGAAGAAGACCTTGACCATTCTGGCGCTGTGCCTGGCATCGACCGGCGCGTTCATGCAAGGCGCGTCTGCGCAGCAGATGGGTGGCAACCCGCAGCGGATGGCGCAGATGGCGCAGCAATTGCAAAGCCGCTTTGCAAACGCCAATACCACTCAGGACGGCAAACTGACGAAACAGCAGGCCGCCGCGGGCATGCCGATGGTCGCAAAACACTTTGACGAGATCGATTCGGCCAAGGCCGGGTATGTGACGTTGCCTCAGATCGAAGCATTCATGCAGCAACGCATGGGAGCGCACTAAGTTGCCCGATCATGAGCGGGATCGTAGTCACGTTGGGCTTGACGGGCAAGAGCGGTTAAACTTTGCTGGTCCCGCCAGCCATTGCCCTTCGCAGGGCGACTGCGCGCTTAAGGAGCCTCGCATGGAACGGCCCGCGAAAATCATCGTACTCGACGACGAAGCCGAACTGCGCAACATGTTGCAGCGGTTTCTCACCGGCCACGGTTTTGAGGTACGCGTCGTGGAGGACAGCAAACGGCTTGACCGCTATTTGCAACGCGAGCCGTATGATCTGCTGGTGCTGGATCTGATGATAGGCGAAGAGAACGGTCTGGAAATCTGCAACCGTCTGCGCGCCGAGGGCCAGACCTTGCCCATCCTGATGCTCACCGCCAAGGGCGACCCGCTCGACAAAGTGATCGGCCTCGAAACCGGGGCGGACGATTATCTCGCCAAGCCCTTTCTGCCGCGCGAACTGGTGGCCAGGATTCGTGCCTTGCTGCGCCGCCAGAAAATCGCGTCCGGCGATCCGACCGTTACCTCGGAGACAGTGCGTTTCGGTGACTTCAGTCTCGACATCGCCAAGCAGCTATTGAGCCGGGGTGGCGCGCCTCTCGACATTCACTCCGCGCAAATGCTGCTGCTGGTCGCGCTCGGGTCGTCACCGAACCGCCCGGTTAGCCGCGACAATCTGATTGCGCGAGCTCGTGGCCGCGATCACGGCGCGCTCGATCGCAGCATTGACGTGCAGGTGTTGCGCCTGCGTCAGATCGTAGAAGACGATCCCTCCAAGCCGCGTTTTATCAAAACCGTCTGGGGCGTGGGCTACATGCTGATCGCGGATGTCGAGTCATGAGGCGCCTCGCGCTGCCAAAGACCCTGCTCGCACGCAACATCGCATTGCTGATCGTGTTGGTCATGCTCTCGCAGGTGTGCTCGATTGCCGTATTGCTGCACTACGTGCAAAAGCCGCGCGTCGAACGCACTGCCGAGGTGTTCGCCAACTACGTCAAGATTCTCGACTCGCTGTTCGACGCCGCTACCGACGGCACGCGCGCCGCACTGGTGGCGCGCTTGAACGGTCAATTGCAGCCCCCTTCTGATACGGCCTCGTCCGAGCCCCCGGCTGGTGGTCTGCATTTCTACGTCGCCTTTCAACGGGCGGTGTTTCTCGATACGCTCCGGCGAAACCTGCCCGCCGACATGCTGGTGCGCTGGCAGACCGAAGGCGGTCAGCATTTATGGATCGAGATGCACGCGCACGGCGCGCCTTATTGGCTAGCGTTGCCTGTCCCCGAAGATGCGCGTGGCGCTGGCCTTGATGCCGCAATCCTGCTCTCGCTTGGCCTCGCAGCGCTGGCAGCGCTCACCGGCTATCTGATCCAGCGGCACCTTAACCGTCCGCTGCAAAACCTGGCCCATGCGGCCCGCCGCGTGAGCGCGGGTGAAATGCCCGCGCCATTGCCCGGTGACGGTCCCACCGAGATCGCCCAGGTCAGCAGCGCCTTCAACCAGATGACCCAGGCCCTGCAGCAGGCCGAGGCGACGAGGGCCGTGATGTTGGCCGGCATCTCGCATGACATCCGTACGCCTCTCACCAAACTGCGGTTGGCGATGGCAATGGCCATCACGGATAGCGGCGACGACAGCTTCGTAATCGCCGCTGAAGCGTATCTCGACCAGATCGAAACCATCCTGCAGCAGTTCGTGGATTACGCCGGCAGTGGCGAGCGCGAACTGCCGCAACCCGGCGACCTCAACTTGCTGATCAATCGGCTGGCAGCGGATTTCGCGGGGCTCGGCCACGAGTTTGAGCTATCGATGGGCGCAGTACCCATGTTCGCATTTCGTCCCATCACCATGATGCGGCTGCTGATGAACCTGATGCAGAACGCGGTGGTATATGGGCAGGCGGGTTTCGCCGTACGCACATGGGTAAAAGACGACACCGTTTACGTCGCTGTCGGAGACCGCGGCAAAGGCCTCGCGCCACACGAACTTGAAGCGCTGAAACAGCCGTTCCAGCGCGGACGCAATGCACGCTCGCAACCCGGCGGCACTGGACTCGGCCTGGCTATCGTCGAACGCATTGCGCGATTGCACGGCGGCGCGCTGCAGTTTCATGCGCGCGATGGCGGTGGTCTGGAGGTATGGGTGGTATTGCCGCTTGACGCATGAACATCTGCGTTACGGCCTTGCCTGTGATTTTCTGCCTCGTACAATAGGCTTCGCGGGCGGCGCTACGTCGATTTCATAAGACGACTCGACGTGGCGCAATCCTCAGCACATGACCCCGTTCCAGGAGTACCGTCATGGCACGCAGCGAGCATCTGTTGTCGCATCAGGAACTGGTGAAGGCCGTGATCATTCATCAGAACATTCATGAAGGATTCTGGCGTCTGAATATCAATTTCAATGTCGCCGCGACGCACGGCAAGCTCGTGCCGGATCCCTGCGTGGCCGTGACCATACAGGGCATCGGCATCATGCCCGCCGAATCCACTGATGAGATGGCGGTCGATGCCGCAATCGCCAACCCCGAGAAAATCCCCTCTACGTCTGGCGCTGCGCACGATGCGTCGGCCGGTATGGTGTTTTGTCGCGATGTCTACCGCCATGTGGCCGTGCATCTGGACGACGCGAGCAAGCCGGTCAACGTCTCCACCGCGCTCGATCTTCGAACGCCTCGCAAGTAAGCACAACCAGGCGCAATCACGCGCAACGAGCGCATCCAGGCGCAACTGCTGCGCCGCATCAGCTGCGATGCGCGGCCCGCATCATGGCGACGTAAAGCACTGCGCCGGCCACGGCGCCGATCAGCCAGCCAAAATTGTTAGCCGGCAGCAGTTGCAGTAGTTGGGTGCAGAGTTCCCAACCCACGGAGATGATGCCGGAAACGATCAACGCGGCGACACCTACTTTGTTCCAGCCGCCGTCGTAGTAGAAGCGGCCTCGCGGCGACATGCTATAGAGTTCGGCGGTTTCGACCTGCTGTTTCTTGATCAGGTAAAAATCCGCCATCATCACGCCATACAGCGGTGCCAGCACGGAGCCGAACACGCTGACAAAAATCGTAATGGCCTTGGGACTGTCGACGAAAATCCACGGGCAGACGAGTACGGCGAGGATGGAAGCGACCAGGCCGCCTTTCTTGAAGTCGATATGCCTGGGAAACAGGTTGGCAATGTCGTAGGCAGGCGAAACAAAATTGGCAACGATATTGATGCCCATTGTCGCCACGATGAACGTCAGGCTGCCGATTACCACCGCCACTTTGTTCTGGATGTGACCCACTATCGCCACCGGGTCCATGATCATCGAGCCAAACACTGTGGCACTGCCCGAGGTCACGATCACCGTGATGATGGCAAACACGATGAAGTTCACCGGCAAGCCGAGAAAGTTGCCGAGCTTCATCTGACGCTCGCTCTTGGCAAAACGGGAGAAGTCACCGAAATTGAGCAGCAGTGCTGCGAAGTAACTCACCACGAGCAACGTCGCATTGCCCATGCTGGCGAACTGCTCGCCACCGGAGAGCACCTTGCCGCCCAAGGTCAGGCTGAGACTGCCGAGGCCTGCCTGTGAGAGGATCCACGCCATCAGCGCGAACATCACCACATACACAGCCGGCCCGCAGAAATCGATGAACTTGCGGATCGCCTCCATGCCGCGCTGGAAAATGAATAGCTGAAACAGCCACATGAACAGAAAGCTGCCCCAGCCGAGGCCGTCGAGCCGTAGAAAGCTGACGTCATGCAATGACGCGGCTGCGGGGAAGAACACCAGCACCAGCGTCGCCACCGCTTTCGACGCGAAGTAGGTTTGCACACCGTACCAGACGATGCCGACCACACCGCGAATCACGGCGGCGAGATTCGCGCCCATCACGCCCATGCTGACGCGCGCCATCACGGGAAACGGAATGCCGTGGACATAGCTGGGTTTGCCGACGAGGTTCATCAGCAGGTAGACGATCAGGATGCCGACCGTCAGTGCGATCAGCACTTGCCAACCGGAGATGCCGAGTAGAAACAGGCTTGCCGCGAACGTATAGCCGCCCACGCTATGCACGTCCGACATCCACATTGCGAAGATGCAGTAGCCCGTCCAGGTGCGTTTATTGAGCGGCACCGGCGCAAGGTCGTGGTTATAGAGGCGCGCGTCGTTGTCTGCTACCTGGCCGCCCGGAGCGCCACCTTCGATAAACGGTGAAGTCGACATGTCTCCCCCTGCTGTTATCTACCGTGTCTGCCCTATCAGGCGAGTGACCCCGGTACCTGGCGGCGCCGGGCTACAGACAGGCGGCGCGAGAGCCAGCCGCTTGCTATTGCAACAATATAGATGGTTTCAAAAAAAATGAGCGGGCCGAAACAATCAAGCGCGACGCGAGAGGAACGCTGCAAAGGATGGGACGTGAGCGGCCTTCGAGGCCGCTCACCGGGGATCGCGCCTTAAGCGTCCGAGGTACGCGGGAGCACCGCGTCAAGACTGCCTTCGGCCATGTGGACGGCTTGGCGCACGCTCTTGTTGACGCTGTCATAAAGCGCATTGCTGGAGTCGATGACTTTCTTGAGCGCGACGACAGCCGCTTCCGAACCAGCAGGAGCCTGTTTCGACACCTGTTCGACGAGCGCTTGCATGCGCTGGTTGTACGTTTCGAAGCGCGCGCCCGCAATCGTTGCGAAGCCGGTTTGCGTGGCCAGCGCGATGTCGTAAACACGTCTGTTGTACGACTGAATCCTCTCTGCAACCACAGTCGTGCGAGCGCTCTGCCGCGCGACCAGTTCTTGAGGATCAGTAGTCAACAAGGCGGCCTGCGCATCGGCAAGCGTGGTTTTGGCCGTTTGCAGGTTCAACTCGATCAGCTTTTGAAAACCGTCAAATGCCTGATTCGCGAATCCGTAAAACGTCTCGACGTTGGCCCTGTGTGCCGCAGCGTATTGCTCGGGAAACCACTCGTTCATTGTGATACTCCGGAAATCAAATCGAGCGTGCGTCCAGCGGTTGATGGGTGGACGCACGTTCGTGGGTCGGAATGGCTAGATGGGTCGACCAGCGTGATGCCCCGCGAACGGAACAGCGCGTCGCGTCCCCCGATTTTTATGTTCTTTTAAATAAGTACAACAAAGAACTGCGGCGCTTTCTACCCGCTTATCAGCGTACGCTCGTGCCATTTAGCGTGAGCGCGGCTTCAAACGAAGCGCTCTTTAAGCTTGGCTACCCCCGTTTTCAATGCGGCTCGTTACTGATTCCGTCCGGCTGCTTTAAGAAAAGACCGCCCTTCATGCGTCAGACGCGGCAGCGCCTGCCCGGAGGCCAGCTTTTCCAATCTGACCAATTGGCGTTCCAGCAGCGCGTGGAGATCAGCGCGGTCTACCTCCAGTTGCTCCGTCGCGTCCTTGACCAGCATGAGCGTTGCGAATTCGTGAGGGCTCAGCATCGTCGTCTCCTAAGTTTTATAGGTGCTGCGTTGACGGGACAACGGCATGCCGCCGCCGCGCCCCGAACCTGACTCATTGAGCAAAAACCGCGAATGGGATTTCTTGCGCCGATTCGATACGTACGCCATACCGAGGGAACCCATCTTAATTCGGGTCGGCACAAATGATCAATATGTGGGAAAAATCTTTTTTACGACGGATTCCATCAGAGGATTCAAGTCGTAAAACGAGCGGAATTCGCGCCCGCCCAGAACGGGCGAGCGTTTGAATCGGCTCGCGTGTCGTCACGCAAGCCTTGTCTGACAACGGTTTGCCAGGGTAAACATGCAACCTGGATGTTTCAATTTGCCGTCAACCGGTCTACGTCCTTAGACGCTCACCCCATACCGCGCGGCCGGCACATTACGCGACAGATTCGGCCCAAGTGCAGCGCGCGCAGCCTCGAAGCTGTGCCAGTCCGCAGCGTCCGGCAGCGACGGCACCGTGGCGAACTCACCCTGATCGAGCCCGGCCAGTGCTGCGTCGACGAGGTGATCGACGCTCATGACAATGCTCTGCGGCAGATTTTCGACGGGTTGGCCCGCGATGTCCCAGAACTCGGTGCGGATCGCACCCGGCAACACCGCTTGCACCCGGACGCCCTTGTCCGCAAGTTCGTGACGCAGTGACTGGCTGAGCGCAAGCACGAAGGCCTTGCTGCCGCCATAAACCCCATTGAGGACTTCCGGTGCGACCGCGACAATCGAGGCGATATTGACGATCGTGCCATTACCACGCTGTACGAACTGTGGGACGACGGCATAGGTAAGACGCGTCAACGCGGTGACATTCAGATCGATCATCGACTCCATCTGGTCAGCGTCGGACTGCAGCAGCGGCGCCGCGCCGCCAATGCCCGCGTTATTGACCAGCATCGTGATGGACGCATCGGTCCGCAGGATCTCTTCGACGCGGCGTACATCTTCTTTGCGGCCCAAATCCGCCACGACGACTTCGACCGCGCGTCCGGTGGCGGTGCTCAGACGATTGGCCAGCTGGTCGAGCCGGTCGCGGTTGCGCGCCACCAGAATCAGGTCGTAGCCGCGGCGGGCCAGCCGGTCCGCGTAGGCCGCGCCAATTCCCGAAGAGGCGCCGGTGATCAAGGCGGTGCCCTTGTATGTCGTTTCACTCATGATTGACTCCGTTTTTTCAGGCGCCGGTTTGGGCCTGCACGGAGAGGAGAATAGGCTCGCGGCCGGATGTCTCCAATGTCATATATGCCACCTTTTATGCCATCGAAGTCATGCGCCAACCAAGTACCACATTCAGATGCCCGGTTAGCGTCCGTCCCCGCCTGCCCCTTCAGGCTCATGGGACAACCGGGCCTTCGCATGGCGCATCTTTTCCAGCGTCTTGGGTCCGAGCTTGAGCGCCACGCCAATCACCAGCGCATCCATGATGCACAAATGCACGAGCCGCGACACGCCAGGTGTATGCGGATCGATCGTGCTGGGCACGCGCAACAGCAAGGGAATATCAACGAGCCACGCGAGCCTTGAGCCCACGTTGGTCAGCGCGATGGTCGTGGCGCCCCGCTCCTTGGCAATCTGAATGCTTTCGTTCACTTCGACGCTGCGGCCGGAGTGCGAGATCGCGAACGCCACGTCTCCGGGTTCAAGCAAGCCCGCATACAGGCGTTGCAAATGACCATCGGTAAACGCGGATGCCGCAATATCGAGCCGCAAAAAGCGCAGCGCCGCATCCTGCGCAACCAGCCCCGAGCCTGACCCTACACCGAAGAAATACACCCGATGCGCGCCCGCCAGCGCCGCAATGGCCGTCTCCACCACCACTGGGTCGAGATCGCCACGGGCATGGATGATCCCGTCTACCGCCGCTTCGCCCACCTTGTCGAGCAAGGTCTGAATATCGTCGTCGCGCGCCACCGCCGTCGATGCGTACGGCAAGCCCCCTGCCACGCTTTGCGCGAGTTGCATCTTGAAGTCGCGCAAGCCGTTCGCGCCGACTGCGCGACAAAAGCGCGTCACGGAAGGCTCGGACACATCCGCGCGCTGCGCCAGCTCGGTGATGCTGGCGCGCATCGCAAAGTCGACGTCGCTCAGCACCATGTCAGCGACCTTGCGCTCGGCTGGGCGTAACTGGGTCAATGCGCCACGAATGTGGGGAATCAGGTTGGGAGCGGACACCCGTGCGTTCCTTATGGGTTCAAGGTCTGGAGTCCGCGTTTTGCCGCGCTATGACGCCATGACACTGCAGCAGCGGCGGCCATACGCGGGTTCAGGCGAGCCTGCTTCCACTCTCCGTATCGAACAGGTGAATATGCCCGTCGGGCAGGCGCAGCGTCACGCGCTGTCCCGGCTCGACCTTCGAGCGCTGGCGTGTCGTCACGCACCACGTGCTGCCGCCAATCTTCCCGTACAAGTGGGTCTCCGCGCCGGTCGGCTCGACGACTTCAACTTCCATCGTCACGCCTTCCGGCGTCGCCACCGTCTCAACGTGCTCGGGACGCATACCGAGCGTGACCTTTGCCCCCACCTTGGCCGATGCCGGTGCGTTGGGCAGTGGCACTTCGCTGCCGTCGGCCAGCTTCAGCGCGAGTCCGCTGCCGCTATTCACCACCACGCCTTCGGCGAAATTCATCGACGGCGAGCCGAGAAAACTCGCCACAAACAGATTGGCAGGGCGATCGTACAGATCGAGTGGCCGGCCCATCTGCTCAATGCGGCCCGCGTTCATCACGACAATGCGGTCGGCCATCGTCATGGCTTCGATCTGATCGTGCGTGACGTAGATCACCGTATTCTTAAGCCGTTGATGCAACGCCTTGATCTCGGTGCGCATCTGCACGCGCAGCTTCGCATCGAGATTCGACAACGGTTCGTCGAACAGAAACAGTGACGGCTCGCGCACCACGGCGCGCCCCATCGCCACCCGCTGACGTTGCCCGCCCGACAATGCGCGAGGCAAACGGTCAAGATAATCGCCGAGGTTCAGCATTTTTGCCGCCGCTTCGATGCGCGGCTTGAAGCTATTGGACGACTCTTTGCGGATACGCGGCCCGAATGCGATGTTTTCGTAGACGCTCAGGTGCGGATAGAGCGCGTAGCTCTGGAACACCATCGAGATATTGCGCTGCTGCGGGGCAAGCCCGTTGGCACGGGTGCCGCCGATCATCAGGTCGCCGCCGCTGATCTCTTCGAGACCCGCCACCATGCGCATCAACGTGCTCTTGCCGCAGCCCGAAGGCCCGACCAGCACGACGAATTCGCCGTCGTCGATATTCAGATCGATGCCGTGCACCACTTGCGTGTCGCCGTAACGCTTGAAAATGCCGCTCAGTTGCACTGCTGCCATGCTGTCCTCATCGTCATCGGGTGCAGCGGCCTGGCCCTTGCACCGCGTTCACTGGTTCAAAGTGTCTCGAGCGTCAATTCTTCGGTCATCAACCGGTTGCCCGCCATCAGCCCACCATCCACTGGCAGCGCCACTCCGGTAATCACACGCGCCATCGGCGAGGCGAGAAACCACACGGCGTCGGCGATGTCGTCCGGGGTAGCGAAATCGCCCAGCGGATACCACTTCTTCAGGTTTTCAAATACCTGCGGATTCTTGTCGACCCGAGCCTGCCAGGCCTTGGTCTTCACGGTGCCCGGACACACGATGTTCGCGCGGATGCCATAGCGGCCAAGTTCCATCGCGAGGGCCTTCGTATAGCTGATGAGCCCGGCTTTCGCCGCGCTGTACGCGGGATGACCCAACGACGCCATGCCGTTCACCGAGCCGATCAGGACCAGCACGCCCTGCTGCCGCTCGATCATCGAGGCCCGCACGGCCTCCACCGTGTGGTACGTGCCATTCAGATTCAGATGAACGTCGCGCTGCCAGCTTGCGACGTCCGTGGTGGCGAGCGTCGGCGCTTTGGCGCCGCCCGCATTGGCCACCAGCACGTCAACAGGTCCGCGCAAGGCGACCGCTTGCGCCACGGCCTGTTGCACGGCGGCGGCGTCCGCGAGGTCGGCGACC
>NZ_JBAURZ010000032.1:0-1620 GCF_049581445.1 Paraburkholderia sp.
GGCATAGCCGGTGGCGAGGATCAGGATCATCTGTAGCGCGAAGCCCAGAATGCCGAAGGTGCCGCCGTACCATGAAGTCAGGATCACCGCCACCGACGCGTGCGGCGCAAAGATGAAGGCCAGCACAATGACCACCAGGGTCAGGCCGATCGATAGAACGAACGGGTCCGGCATCATCTGCTCGAACACGTAGACGAGGCCCGCAACAACGCCACGCTGATGCTCGCTAGAGCCTGGGCGGGAATGCGGATGGGAATGGCTTGAATTGGTGTCGCGCTGGTCCATGATGTCTCTTCCTCTGCCCGCACGACGCTCGTGCGGCATGTCTCTCCAAGCGGCCCCTCACCTGCATGCGGTGAGGGTCGGCAAATGCAGCATACGCGCAAGCGAGTGCGCTGTATCTGCGGCACGAACCCTACATTATTTTGCGGATTACTGCGCCGAGGGCGGCAGAGGGCGGCAGAGGGCGCGAGAGCATCAGCGCACGGCGCGCTCTGTCGTGAAACCCGCCTGGCCTTGCGGCCAACATGGTGTGAAGAATGCCGGAGCGGGCGCAGCCTCGTGCAACCAACGCCCCCGCAGACGAAAAAAAGGGCAGCCCATGGCTGCCCTTTTTGACGCATTGAAGCTTCGAGACTTAGAACGCCGTCCCGATCTGGAACTGGAATTTCTGGTACTGGTCGCCGGCGTGCTTGACGAGCGGGAAGCCCAAGCTCAGCTTGAGTGGCCCGATCGGCGAAATCCACGCGAGACCCGCACCATACGCGTAACGCAGGCCGTTCGCCCCTACGCTGTTACCTTCCGTGCCCCAGACGTTACCGCCGTCGAAGAACGTGAAGACGCGCAGCGTGCGGTCGTAGCCGGTGCCCGGCAGCGGGAACGTCAGTTCGATGTTGCCGACCAGCAGCTTCGAACCACCGATCGGATCGCCCGTCGAGGCATCGCGCGGACCCAGCGAGCTCGGCTCGTAGCCCCGCACCGAACCGATACCGCCTGCGTAGTAGTTCTTGAAAATCGGGTACGGCTTGCCGTCGAGGCCATTACCATAACCGCCCTGGAAGTTCAGGCCCAGCACGAAGCCGCGCGCGAACGAGTAGTAATACTGTGCCTGCAGGTCGGCCTTGTAGTAAGGCGTACTGCCGATCGGCGAACCCCATTCGGCGTTCGCTTGCGTGAAGTAACCGCGGCTCGGTACCAATGCGCTATCGCGGTTATCGCGCGACCAGCCCACCGTCAACGGCACGTTGTTCGACACACGGCCGAAGTCGTTCACGTAGTCGATGTAGCTTTGCGGCGTGGTCGAGTCGACGTCCAGACGGTTCTGCTCGAAACCAAGGCCGAAATAGACCATGTCCGATTCGGAGAACGGGATACCGAACTTCATATCCGCACCCGCGGTAATGATCCGGAAGCTCGTGTCGGTCGTATTCGAGTAGTACAGCGGCTCGCTGGTACGGTAGTAGACGTCGGTAATCCGCTTGATGCCGTCCACCGTGAAGTACGGGTCAACCTGCGTCACCGTCAAGGTACGGAAGGTCGTGGCGGTATTCACGTTCACCGCGAGGCTCGTGCCCGAACCGAACACGTTGTCCTGCGACACGCCCGCCGAAATGATCGGAC
>NZ_JBAURZ010000033.1:0-4715 GCF_049581445.1 Paraburkholderia sp.
GAGTAGGCGTGGTGGGGGCGGTGTTGGCAGCCGCCGTTGCGGCAAGCTCCGGCGCCTCCCCGGACGCAGCGCTATCGCGCGTATTCACGGCCGTTCGCTCATGACTGCGGCGGTGCGCGCGACACGCACACCGAGGGCGACGGCGAGCGTCTTCTCGTCGGCGGAAATGCCATGTTCTGCTGAGTCCGCGCGTGCGAAGTGCGACGCGCCGTAGGGCGTGCCGCCGGTCAGCGTAGTGGTCAAGGTGCTCTCGGTGTACGGAATGCCGACGATCAGCATGCCGTGATGCAGCAGCGGCAGCATCATCGACAGCAGTGTCGTCTCCTGGCCGCCGTGGATGCTGCCAGTAGCGGTGAACACGCAAGCTGGTTTGCCTGCCAGTGCGCCGGACAGCCATTGCGGCGTGGTGCCGTCCAGAAAGTACTTGAGCGCCGCGGCCATATTGCCGAAGCGGGTGGGCGAGCCGAGCGCGAGGCCAGCGCACTCTTCGAGATCGCGCAACTCCACGTAAGGGGGGCCCTCAGTGGGAATGTCCGGCTGGGTCGCTTCGCAGACCGTGGAAACCGGCGGAACCGTGCGCACTCGCGCCTGCATGCCGGGGACGCTGTCGACGCCGTGCGCGATCGCCAGTGCGAGCTCACGCGTGGCGCCGTAGCGGCTGTAATAAAGCACGAGAATGTCTTTCATAGGCCTCTTCGGGTGAGCAGGTATTATAGGGGTTGGGTCCGCGGCACAGGCCGCTTGCAGGCAACCCGGCGCTTGCCGGGCACGGTTCGAAACAGCGAAGGAGGTGGAGTTTGTTGTCCAGGGTGCGTTTCGACCTCGATACGCTCAAACGCCTCGCGCAGTTCGCCGCGCAGCGTAGCGGCGAAGATCGGATTCCGCAGGTGGCGGGCAGTCTCACCTTCACCACCATGCTCTCGCTCGTGCCGCTCGCCACGGTGGCGTTTGCGTTGTTTACCGCCTTCCCGATTTTTGGTTCGTTCCAGATGTCGCTGCAGGATTTTCTCGCCGCGCATCTGATGCCCACCCAGTTCAACAATCAGATATTCAAGTATCTGAACGAGTTCGCGTCCAAGGCCAAGGGCCTGACGACGATGGGCATGATCGTGCTGTTTGTCACCTCGGTTATGACCATGATGACGGTCGAATCCGCCTTCAATGTGATCTGGCGTGTGCGCAAACCACGGCCGTTTGCCCAGCGCGTGCTGGTCTACTGGGCCGTGATTACGCTCGGGCCGATTCTGATCGGCGTCAGCTTGTCGATTTCTTCCTATCTCTTCACGCGTTCGATGGCGTTCAGCGCCGCGCAGCACGTCACGCCGCTGATCGATTGGGCGCTGACGGGCGCTGCGCTGCCGCTCACGGCGCTCGCTTTCACGATGCTCTACGTCTACCTGCCGAACTGCCGCGTGGAGTGGCGTGACGCCGTGGTGGGCGGCCTGGGCGCTGCCATCGCCTTCGAACTGGCTAAGCGCGGCTTCGGCTATTACATCCGGCGTGTGCCGACTTACACGGCGGTCTACGGTGCATTCGCTACTGTGCCGATGTTCCTGCTGTGGATGTACCTGAGCTGGTTCATCACGCTGGCGGGCGCGATGGTCGCCTCGGCACTGCCAGCAATCCGTATTGGCCAGTTTCACCGGCCACGCTTTGCGGGCAGTGACCTGTTCGACGCGCTGGAACTGCTTGCACGGCTCTCTGAGGCGCGCGAGGCAGGCAAGCGTGGCTACACGCTGCAAGACTTGGCGCGCATGCTTCGTCGGGACAAAGATACGACGATCAGTCTGCTGGACAAGCTTGAGGAGATCGAATGGATTGCACGCCTCGAGGATAACGACTCGCGGCCATGTTTCCTGTTGTTGGCCAATCCGAATCAGGTGACGGTGGCGCGCATCTTCGACCTGTTCGTGATCGACCGCCCGGAGCTCGAATACCAGCTTAATCTGGAGTCGACCCGGGTGGATGGTGCCACGCTGCTCGCCGCGCTCGAGAACGACAAGATGAGCGTCACACTGGCATCACTGCTGGCGTTGCGAGCAGCGGCGAGAGCCGAGCGTGCAGCGGAAGCAGAAGGGCGGTCTGCGGCGATGCCGCATCAGACTGCTTGAGCGGCGCGGCGCGGCGTGGCGCGGCACGCAGGCGTGGTTCGCCAGCCGCTCATTCAGTTGACCACTCAGCCGCCGTCCGCGAATTGCCGGACGCCGCTCTGCGCTAGAGCGAAATCTTCCCGGTGCAGATGTCCTTGAACATCACCCAGTCGCCCATCAGGCTGTAGACAGGATGCCGGAAAGTGGCCGGCCGGTTCTTTTCGAAAAAGAAATGGCCCGCCCAGGCGAATCCATAACCACACACGACGGCAGCCGGCAGCCAAAGCCAGTCGCCAGTGGCAAGCGCCATCGCGAGACATCCGATCACGCCCAACGACCCCACGAAATGAAGCCGCCGCGAAGTCAGGTTGCGATGCTCTTCCAGGTAAAACGGATAAAACTCCGCAAAATTCGCGAAGTGATCGGTATGAGCGGTTTGAGCCATCATGGCCTCCGTTTCGCTGCTTGTGTGGTCTCTTCCATTGCCTGCCAGGCTGCTTTGCCGTGATGGACGGGTTCGTCCAACCTGCGACGTACCGCGTGTCTCGGAGTGTGTGTAGCCGGACAGGCTTGAACCATTGTGCTGCTATCGGCCAGCGCACGCAACCTGGCCAGTCGGCCGATGGTGCAAGCCAGCCAGGACCGCTATTGTCGAGGTGACTGGCTGGCCGTCGCACTGCGCGACGCGAAGGCGAACAAGGCGTCGAGCGTCGCGTCTGGTTGCTCTGTCATCAGTGCGTGGCCCGCATCGAGCATGACGGTCTGGTTCGGCACGTTGGCTTGCGCAAACGCCTGGGCGAGCGGCTGGGCCGCGCGCGGCGGAGTCATGTTGTCGTGTCTGCCTACCACCAGGAGCACCGGGCAGCGGACCTGTGCCGCACGGGTGAGGCCGTCCGCGTAGGCATTGCAGGCCGTGAAGTCGGTATGGAAAAGGCGCGGCTCGCCGGTCGCCGCGACGCGTTCCATCAAACGCTGATTCATGCCGTGCAGCCAGAAGCCGGGAGCCGGGCTGGAGGGCTTGGCGGCGAGCGTCGAATGCGACCACTGATTGACCATCGCGATGGCTTCGGGTTCGCGGTTGAGCGCTGCATCGAGCAACGTCTCGGAGACGGTCATTGGCACGGCGGTGGCGACGAGCGCCAGATGCGTCGGGCGGGCAGGATAGCGCGCGGCAAAATCGAGCGCCACGAGCGAGCCCATGCTGTGGCCGATCACGCAGGCGCGCCCGACGCCGGCGGCGTCGAGCAGTGCGGCCAGCCAGTCGGCCATGTCGGCAATGCTGGTCAGTGCGGGACCGGCACTGCGATGATGACCCGGCAAGTCAACGGCCAGCACGCTGAAGCCGTGGTGAGCGAAATAGCGCGTTTGCAGTCCCCACACGCTGTGGTCGTGCTCAGCGCCGTGGATAAACACGACGGTCGGCAGGCTCGGGTCGAACGGCTTGCCGCCGGTGTATGCATACGCCGGCCGGTTTTGAACCTCGAAGATCATGCGGACTCCTTGCGAGCGCCGCTGCCATCGGACGTGCTGGCGCTGTTGGCTGTGCTGCTGGCGGGCGTCGCCGCGTTCTTTGGTGCAGCCTTTTGCGAGGCCTTGAGCGCGCGCTTGAGGTCGTCGAGCAGATCGTCCGGGTCTTCGAGTCCAATCGACAGGCGGATCGTGCCTTCCGCAATACCCGCTGCGGCGAGCGCGGCGGCATCCATGCGGAAGTGGGTGGTTGAGGCAGGGTGAATGACGAGGGAGCGTGCATCGCCCACATTTGCCAGATGCGAGAAAAGCGACAGTGCTTCGATAAAGCGGCGTCCGGCGGCGCGGTCGCCGCGCAGGTTGAAGCTGAAAACTGCGCCGGCGCCGCGCGGCAGCAAGCGTTTGGCGAGCTCATGATCCGGGTGCGTATCCAGTTCGGGGTACGCCACGGATTCGACCGCCCCGTGAGAGACGAGAAACTCGACCACTTTGCGCGTATTCGCGACATGGCGGTCCATGCGCAGCGGCAGGGTTTCGATGCCCTGTAGCAGTTGCCATGCTGCCTGCGGATGCAGACATGCGCCGAAGTCGCGCAAGCCCTCGCGACGGGCGCGCAGCAGAAACGGCGCAACCGTGCTTTCCTCGGCGAAAACCATGCCGTGAAAACCCTCATACGGCTCGGTGAACTCGGGAAATCGACCGGATGCTTCGAAGTCGAACCGGCCTCCGTCCACCAGCACGCCGCCGATGGTCGTGCCGTGGCCGCCGAGGAACTTGGTGGCCGAGTGATAGACGAAGTCCGCGCCGTGCTCGAAGGGCTTGAGCAAATAGGGGGTGGTGAAGGTGGAATCGACCAGCAGCGGCACGGCGTGGTCATGCGCGAGTTGTGCGACCGCGCCGATATCCAGCACGTCGAGCCCCGGATTGCCAAGCGTTTCGCCGAACAGCAAGCGGGTGTTCGGACGCAGTGCGGCGCGCCAGGCGTTCAGGTCGCCCGGTTTGACGAACGTAGTTTCGATGCCAAAGCGGCGCAGCGTGTAGTTCATCAGGTTGTGCGAGCCGCCATACAGTGCGCTGGAGGCGACGATATGGGCGCCCGCGCCCATCAGCGTGGCGATCGCCAGATGCAGCGCGGCCTGGCCGCTCGCGGTGCCGATC
>NZ_JBAURZ010000034.1:0-12027 GCF_049581445.1 Paraburkholderia sp.
GTGCCGCTGCAAGCGTCGCAGCAACTCGTCTCCGCCAATTTCGGCAACGTCACGAGCGCGAGCGGCGCCATCGGCGCGCCGGTCGAACTGCTGCCCGCACCGGCGCTAAGCGAACCGGGCAAGATACAGGACGGCAAAACCGTGGCGTTCGATCTCGTCAGCCAACCGCAAGCGGCTGGTTACCGCGTACAGATTGCGCGTGATGCCGACCTGCTCGATCTGATCCGCGACATGCGGGTGAGCGAACCGCACGCCGATTTCGGCGCGCTGCCTGACGGCACCTATTTTGTACGAATCGCCGCGCTCGGCAGCGACGGGCTCGAAGGCGTCCCACAGACTTACGCGTTCGAACGGCGTCAACTGGGCCTCAGCGCCTCGGCGGAGCCGCGCGCCGGCAGCCGCGATTACACGTTTCGCTGGTTCGCAAACCGCCCGGGCGTCGAGACGCGTTTTCGCTTCGTGCTGGGCGTGAGTGCCGATCTGCGCAGTCCGCTGGTTGACCGGATGGACTTGCCTGCCGGCGAGATCGTCGTGACGGATCTGCCTCCCGGCGTCTATTATTGGACCGTAATTGCCGAGCAGTTCGAAAACGGCCGGTTCTATGAGAAGGGCAGCTCGATCCGGTCATTCACGCTGGCCCGCCAGGACAATTAAGACCGCGCATGAGTCTCGATCCGCGTGCACGACTTGGCCAGCCGGCCGGCCGCCGCTTTCTGTTCGAATGGGCCGCGATCGGCTGTCTCGGTATTGCGGTGATCCTGCTGGGCGCGCTTGGGCGCGTCACGGTGGGCATCGATCATCTGGTCTATGACCGCTTTCTGATGCTGCGCTCGCAGCCGGTGTCGCCCGATATCGTCGTGGTCGAAATCGACAACGCCAGTATTGAGCGCCTCGGACGCTGGCCGTGGCCGCGCAGCGTGCATGCAAACCTGCTCGCGCAAGTGGCGAGGGCGCAACCTGCGGCGGTTATCTACGACGTGCTGTTCACGGAGGCTTCGGCGGATGATGCGCAGCTTGCCCATGCAGTCGCGCTCAGCCCGACCTATCTGCCGGTGCTTTTGAGTCCCGAAGACAGCAACGGCGCGCGTGAAGTGGTCAAGCCGGTAACGCCGCTCGCGGACGCGGCGGCGGGTCTGGGCCACATCAATCTGGAAGTCGATGGTGACGGCATCGTGCGCAGCGTGGCGCTGTTCGAAGGCGACGCCCATTCACGCTGGCCGCAACTGATGGTGCCCGTCTGGCGTGCGATCCAAAGTGGCACGGTACGCCTCCTGCAAAACGCGGATGCAGGCAAGAGCGAAACCGAAAAGGAAAACGCCTCGCCGCTGGCCGCCGCGCTTAGGTTCGCAGACAGAGGAGGAAGCACCGACGAAGCACGTTTTCTGATTCCGTTCAGTTTGAACGCCGAGCACTACACAAAGGTTTCGTTTGCCAGCGTAATCGCGGGCGACGTGCCGCCGGAACAACTGCGGGGCAAGCTGGTGCTGATCGGCGTGACGGCTTCGGGCTTATACGACCGCTTCGCGACCCCCGTCTCGGGCGAGCTTGGGCCTTTGCCAGGGGTCTACATCCACGCCAATGTGCTGGATACACTGCTTAGTGGCCGCGCTATCGAGCCGGTTGGCAGGCTGCCTCTGGTACTGGTGTCGCTGCTGCCGCTCGCTGCGCTGCTGGCGGGCTTTCTGGTGATGTCGCCACGACGTTCACTGCTGTTGACGGTTGGGCTGAGCGTGGCCGTCGTGCTCGGCAGCGCGGCCTTGCTGTATGGCGCACGGTTGTGGATGTCGCCGGTGCCGGCGGTGGTGGGGCTGATCGTCGTTTATCCGATCTGGAACTGGCGGCGGCTCGAAATGACCATGGCGTATCTGCGCAAGGAACTGCAGCGACTCGCCGACGAACCGCATTTGCTGCCCGAAGCTCCGCAACGCAGACGCGAATTCGGCGGCGATGTGCTGGCCCAGCAGATGGTGTTAATGGCGCAGGCGGCGCAGCGCGTGCAGGACATGAAGCGCTTCGTTTGGGACAGCCTCGACAGCGTGCCTGAGCCCATCCTCGTGAGCGATGTGCACGGCGTGGTGCTGATCGCCAATCACGCTGCGAAGACGCACTTCGCGCGGCTCGGCGCGGCGCGTCTGCAAGATCGTCCCATGCATGAGGTGTTTGGCGATCTGGAGTTCGTGAAGACGATCGACGCGAGCGCTGACAGCGACGCGGAAAGCGATCAGCGCGCGCGCACCCATTGGCCCGCGATTCTCGACCCTACACGGCGCGAATTTGCGGACCTGATGACACAAGGCATCGAAGTACGCGACCGGGCCGAACGCGATCTTTTGCTGCGCTACGCGATGTGCAGCAACGAGCAGGGCGAGGTGACGGGGTGGATCGCCGGCCTTGTCAACGTATCGGCATTGCATGCCGCCGAGCGTCAGCGGGAAGACGCGTTGCGGCTGCTGTCGCACGACATGCGTTCGCCGCAGGCATCGATTCTGGCGCTGGTCGAGATCGAACGTGCCCGTAAGCATGGAGAGCCTGGACCGACGAGTGAACTGCTCGAGCGCATTGCGCGCTACTCGCGGCGCGCGCTGACGCTGGCAGACGACTTCGTGCAACTGGCCCGCGCCGAGTCGCAAACCTACGTGCTCGAACCTGTCAGCCTGAGCGAACTGGCTATCGACGCCAGCGACGAAGTGTGGCCGCAGGCGCATGCCAAGCAGATTCACCTTGAGACCGCGAGTGACGGCGAGGATGGCTGCTGGATCTGCGCTGACCGGTCGCTAATGACGCGTGCGCTCGTCAATATTCTGAACAACGCGGTCAAATACAGCCCGCCTGAAACGAGTATCACATGCACGATCGGGGCAGCGAACGGCTCGCCCCCGCGCGTGCAATGCACGATTCGCGATCAGGGCTATGGCATTCCGGTCGAGCAGCAGAGTCGCCTGTTCCAGCGCTTCAGCCGCTTTCACGAAGGCGATCAGCCGGAGACGGGCGGCGCCGGGCTCGGCATGGCATTTGTCAAAACGGTCGTGACGCGTCATGGCGGCGATGTGCATGTCGTCAGCGCGGCAGGAAAAGGCACGGCATTTACCGTGTCGTTACCTGCGCTCGACGAAGCGCAGGTGGAACACATTTGAGGCGCGCTGCGCTTTCCAGTGAAGTGAGAAGACAATGAAAATCACGGCAATTCGCGTCGCGCTCATCGCGGCGGTCCTGAGTGCGGCGCTGTCTGGATGCGCCAGCGTTAGCGCGGACGTGCAGGCTTCGAACCAGGGCGGGGATTGGCAAGGAGCTCGCACTTACACGTTGGCGCGCACACCGTTGCAGGACGCGAGCGCCGACCATACGCAATACGAAGCAATGGTGCGCGCTGAACTCGAGAAGTATGGCTTTGCGGATACGTTCGGACAGGGCGCGCATTATCTGCTGTCCATTGCCTACGATACGCGTCTGGCGACGATTGGCGTCGAGGCGGGCGATTGCACCGGCGACAACTGTGGCGGCAGCGCGCACGCATCATTTTCATGGTTCGGCCACCGCTCGTATCACCATGCGCTGACGCTGCGCTTCTTTGACAAGGCAGACGGTCACGAACTGTACAAGGTGAGTGCGACGAGTGAGGATCACGACGCGGACCCGCTGCATGCGATTCCGTATCTGGTGAAAAGCGCGCTCGCGCAATTCCCCTTTGACGGGCATCCGGACTGGCGCGTCAAATTGCGCGCCGATGAAACGGGCGGGGAGCCGAGGGTGGTTTCGGTTAAGCCACTGCAGCCTTAGGACAAGCCGTCCACCGCCTCACTTCTCATCACGCTCATCGGGCCAGCGGTTTTCGAACACGCATTGGGACAGCGGCAGGCGGCTTGCCCAGCGCTCGGTTTCAAGCATCGGCTCGGGGTAAAACTCGGCCACATGGCCAAGACATAGAATCGCCACTGGCCTCGCGCCCTGCGGCATGCCCAACAGCGTGCGCACCACCTCCACGTCGAACAGCGACACCCAGCCCATGCCGAGTCCTTCGGCGCGGGCCGCTAGCCACATGTTCTGAATCGCGCATGCCACCGAAGCGAGATCCATTTCCGGCAGCGTGCGGCGGCCAAAGATGTGCTTTTCGCGGCCGTCCATCAACGCCATGACCAGCAACTCGCCGCACGCCAGCATCCCTTCGACCTTCAGCTTCATGAACTCTTCGCGGCGTTTGCCGAGCGCGTCCGCGGTGGCGAGCCGTTCGCTTTCGACGCTCTCGTGCAGCGCGGCACGCAACGCCGGATCGGTGATGCGCGCAATCCGCCACGGCTGCATATAGCCAACGCTCGGCGCGTGGTGGGCCGCGTCGAGCAGGCGTTGCAGCACCTCCGGCGCGACCGGATCGCGCACGAAGTGACGCATGTCGCGTCGTTCGTAGATGGCGCGATAAACGGCCTCGCGATCGGATTCGTTAAAGCACTTCGCCATGAAACAGGGCGGCCGCGAAGGCCGGGTTGGAATTACTTGGAGCTGTTCGTCCAGTACAGCACGTCGTCCTGACGGTCGAACACGTACACCTTCATGGCCATCTGCTGCGCCGCGTCGAGCCGGTCGAGTTCCAGCCCGTGGACAGCCGGCTCGCCAGGTTCGCCCTTCTGCACATTGCGGATGATCGCGACGGTTTCGACCTGCGTGTCCAGGTCCTTGGATTTTAACGGGAAGCTGAGGCGCAGGCGGTCGCCGATCTGTCCAAGCGCCCAGGACGTGGTGAGCGACATGCCCAGCGAACTGATTCCTTTGGCGAGGCCAATGCCTTCGTACGACTCGCCTGCTTCACCGACGCCGTAGCGCACCGGCAGACGCGCGCGCACGCGGATCGACTTGCGTTCGCGCAGCCGGCGGATTACGCCCGGTCTCGACAGGACGACGTAGTCGAACGGCAACTGGCAGACCGCTTCCACGGTACACACAAAACGGAACACCGCCTGACTGGCGATGGCGACGATCTCGACGTTTTCGCCGACCCCGAGCTTCAGGATCTTGCCGTCGATCAATGGCGGCGTGACGAACAGGGCCTCGTTCGGCGCAAAACCGATGATGCGGCACGGATGCATTGGCCCGGTGCTGCCCGCTTGCGGACGCAGCCCGATCAACGCGCCGATGGACAGATGCATGTCCCTGAGCGCGAGCGGATCGAGTTCGGGCTTGCCCGCACCGTGCGCGCCCATGGCGCCCCCGGGCGGGGAAAGGTCGCCGCGACGGGGCTTGAAATGGTCGAACAGGAACTTGCGTTCTTCGACGGCGGCGAGGATCGCACCGGCGTCGAGTAGCAGCGAGCCGTCGCTATCGACGATCGGCCAGTCGAGCGGTGTGCCGACCGGAACGATGTCGGGACTGAGCAAGGCCTCTGCTGGTACGACGGGTGACTCCACGGTTTCTTCGTTCATTGGCGTTATTGACAGCGAAGTGAATGGCGGATATCGAGGTTAACGTCACCCTTACCTAAAAGTTTAACTGTTTCTTTAATTCAGCAAAATATTCCGCCCGTTTAGGCCTGCCTACCACACGAAAGCAAAAACAAAGGCGCAGGCCGCAGACCATTCAATGCACGTGCGTCTGCGCGTGCGACTGCCCGCTCGAACGCGGCTGAGTCAGGGCACTCACCACCACGAACACAATGACGTTTAACGCGAGCGCCACAAAGCCGATATTCACGTCCTTGGCAGAATCAGGCAGAAACGGAAACAACTGACCGACGCTGATGTGCATCAGCGTGGTCACGGCGACCACCAGCACGCCGCTCAGAATTCCGCAGAATGCGCCTTGTTTGGTGGCCCGGTTGTGCCGCGACAAGCTGCATAGGAGTGCCGGAAAAAATTGCGTGACCAGACTGTAGCCCATCAGCAGCAGCGCGACGATCGTCTCGCCGCCGTGCAGCGTGAATGCCACTGCGACCAGCGATACCACCGGCACCAGCATACGGGCCAGGTTCCTCACAACGGCGTCCGGCGCATCGTGCTTGAAAAGGCCGCGGTAGACGTCATTGGCGAGCAGTGTCGACGCGGTATTGAGGATCATCGAACCGGGAACCAGCGCCGTGAGCACACCCGCTGCGCCGATCACGCCGACGAACCACGGATCGAAGGTCTGCAACGACAGCCGGAACAGCGACAGGTCAATATCGCCGCCCTTCAGACCGGGCACCTTGAGCACCGCCGCGAAGCCGACAAAGAAAACGAACAGCAGGATCAACTGATACAGCGGCAGGATCATCGCGTTACGACGGAAAATCTGCTCGTTCTTCGCGGTGAACGCCGAGCCGAACGTATGCGGCCACATGAAAAAACCCAGTGCCGTCAGCAGCACGGTGGACTGGAACCAGCTGACACTCGAACCCTTGGCGGGGAAGGTGAGAAAGCCGGGCTTCGCCGCGTCGATGGCATGGAACATCGCACCCAATCCACCGTAGTAGTGGATCGGCAGGTAGATGCCGAGAAACAGCACGATCGCCAGAATCAGCGTGTCCTTGACGACGGAGTTCCACGCTGACCCGCGCACGCCCGAGACGATCACATAGATGGTGACCACGGCCGCGCCGATCCAGATTGCCGCGCTTGAAGAGATCGCACCGTACGACGTGGTGGCGACGATGATGCCCAGCCCCTTCAGTTGCAGCACCAGATACGGAATCAGCGCCGCAACGCCCACCAGCGCGACCAGCACGCCAAGCGCCGGACTATCGTATTTGCGTCTGAAAAAGTGCGGCTGCGAGACCACGTGCTGCTGTTTCGCATAGCGCCAGATGGGTGGCAGCATCCAGTACGAGAGGATGTACGCGAGGGTCGCATAACCAAGGATGTAGTAGACCGGCGCACCCTTGCCGTAGGCAAAGCCGCTGCCGCCGAGGAACGTAAAGGTCGTGTAGATCTCGCCCGCCATCAGCAGGAACACGAAGGCGGTGCCGAAGCTGCGGCCACCCACCGTCCATTGTTCGAGACTCATGTCGTGGCCGCGCCTGGCGCGCAGGCCGAGAAACAGCGCGAACAGGGTCACCGCGGCGATGATGAGGAGGGCGGCGCTCATGAGCGGGCCTCCTCTGCTTCGGCATCGGTCTGACGGTTGCGCGGATCGAGCCGGTAGACAATCGCCATGACGACCGAGGTCAGCACGACCCAGAGCACGATCCACGCAAGGACGAAGGGCATGCCGAGCACCAGGGGTTCGACACGATTGACGAAAGGAACACCGAGCAGAATGCCGATAAACGGCAGCGCACCGAGTAAACGCAACGACATAGGGGCAACTCCTCGTACGGGTGAATGCGTCGAATGAAGCGTCTCTTCCGTTCCGACTTTATGCTCGATGATGCCGGTACGTAAAGGTGCTCAAAAAAACTGTAGGCGTGCTGAAAGCCCGCCGGATGGCCCGTTCTGCGGGGCCGCCGGCGTTACGCAGCAGTGTTGCACGATGCTGCAATGCGCCACAATCGGCCGTTCGGATAGTGTCAGACGCATCGCACGCCGCGCTATGATGGAGTGTCCTTCGCCAGACATCCAGCAGGACTAACCAGATGGCTCATCGGGTTCATGCCGAAACCCATCAGTCGTCGCACGACGGGGATTGCACAACATGGTGGAAAGCCTGATCTCGGACATTCTGTTTGGATTTACCGGGTTGATCAGCATCATCAATCCTTTCGGCATCGCCTTTGTATTTCTGGACCGCACGGCCTCGCTCACCACCGAGGAGCGCACCGCGCTCGCGCGCAAGATTGCCATCAACGTAATGTGCGTCCTGCTGGTGGCGTTCTTTCTCGGCACCCCAGTCCTGCATTTTTTCGGCATTTCGCTGCAGGCCTTGCGGATAGGCGGCGGCCTCGCGGTCGCGGTGGCGGGCTGGAATATGCTCAATGCGCCGGACACGCCGCCGCCCGAACCGACCGTCAAGCGCGTCGATGCGGAGAGCGCGACGTCCAAAGCGTTTTTTCCGCTAACCGTGCCGCTCACCACCGGACCGGGTTCGGTTGCCACGGCTATCGCACTCAATGCCAATCGCACGCACAAGCTCTCGGAGTTCGTGCTGTCGAGTATTGCATCGGTGGCGATTTCGGTGATCGTGGCCTTTGTGGTCTATCTGACGTATAGCCGCGCGGTGATTTTCGCGCGTTACCTCGGCGTCGAGGGCACCAAGGTGGCGATGCGGGTTTCGTCGTTTCTTTTGCTATGTATCGGCGTGCAGATCATCTTGACCGGGCTTTCCGAGTTTCTGATTCCGATTGCGGAGATGCAGCCGAAGTAGGGGAGTCAAGAGATAGTCAAGGAAATGGTCTACAACGATTATTCACGGGCCGCCCGACCCGCAGACCTTATTCACCTGGAGACACCTCATGTGCCGTTGGCTCGCTTACACCGGCAATCCCGTGCAACTCGAAACGGTGTTGTTTCGCGCAAAACACTCGCTGATCGACCAGAGTCTGCATTCGCGTCTGGGGCAAACTACCACCAACGGCGATGGCTTCGGCATTGGCTGGTACGGGCAGCCCACTGACATCCCGTTTCGCTATCGCTGCATGCAGCCGGCGTGGAGTGACCGCAACTTGCGCGAAGCGGCGCGCGCCATCCATTCGCCGCTGTTTGTCGCCCACATTCGCGCAGCCACGGATACGCCCGCCCAGGAGACCAACTGCCATCCGTTTCGCTATGGCCGCTGGCTCTTTGTTCACAACGGACTCGTGCGTAACTATCCAGCCGTGCGGCGCGATCTGATGATGGCGATCGACCCCGAACTCTTTCCCTCCATCGAAGGCTCGACCGACTCGGAGGTGTTGTTCTATCTCGCGCTTACCTTCGGCCTCGAACTCGAGCCGGTCACGGCGCTTGAACGGATGGTGGGTTTCGTCGAGGCCACCGGCCAGCGGTACGGCGTGGAGCAGCCGTTGAACATGACGGTGTGTGCGACCGACGGCGAGCAGATCGTTGCGGTGCGTTATTCGAGCGAGCGGCAGTCGCGTTCGCTCTTCCATAGCACTTCGTTCCGGCATCTGCGCGAACTTTATCCGGATGACCAGCGGATTCTGGCCGCTGGTGACGACGCCTTTCTCGTGCTATCGGAGCCGCTGGTGGATCTGCCCGGATGGTGGGAGGAAATACCCGAAAGCACGGCGATGGTCGCGCGTGGCGGCGAAATTGAGCAGGTGACGTTTAATCCGCATCTCGCATAGCAGCGAGCCTGATTCGGATGGACGTGGGGACACATGCGTCGACCGCCCATCGGGCAGGCGCCTCGTCCAGGGGGCGCGGGCAGACATGATGGTCAGATGGTCAGAGAAAGCGCTCGGATAAACCGGCCACAGGTACGGGGGATTGCAACCGGCCATGCGCGGTGCCTGCGGGCTCCCCCATGCTAAACGTCGCCACCGCCGCCTGCAGTTGCCGCGCCTGAGCTTCGAAGGCCTGGGTGGCCGCAGCCGCTTCTTCGACGAGTGCTGCGTTCTGTTGCGTCACGTTGTCCATCTGCGTCACGGCGACGTTGATCTGCTCGATGCCGGTGCTTTGCTCGGCCACCGCGGCAGCAATTTCCTGGACGATGCCGGTCACGCGGGCCATCGCGCTTTGCGCTTCCTGAATCGTTGCGCCAGTCTGTTCGACCAGTTCTGCGCCCGCGCCGACCTTGCCAACCGCGTTTTGAATCAGGCCGCGAATTTCCTTCGCCGCGGTCGCGCTGCGCTGAGCCAGAATGCGCACTTCGCTCGCTACGACCGCAAAGCCGCGCCCGTGATCGCCGGCACGTGCCGCTTCGACGGCTGCGTTGAGCGCGAGGATGTTGGTCTGAAAGGCAATGCCCTCGATCACCGCGATGATATCGACCATCTTTTGCGATTCGCTGGAGATGTCGCGCATGGTCGCCACTACTTCGACGACCATCGCGCCGCCCCGGTCGGTGATCTGCGCGGCGCTGGTGGCAAGCTGGCTGGCGCTGCGGGCGTGATCGGCGGTCTGCTGCACCATCGAGGTAATCTCCTCCAGGCTCGAAGCGGTCTCCTGCAGCGAAGCGGCCTGGTTTTCCGTGCGCGCCGACAGGTCGGCGTTGCCGCTGGCAATTTCACGCGCGGTCATGGCGACGCTGTCGGCTACCCCGCGAATCTCGCCAATGGTGCGCCGCAGCGCATCGCGCATGTGCCGGATCGTCTGCATCAGGCTGTCTGTGTCGTTCGCACGCGTGCGGATCGCAGTCGCCAGATTCCCGGAGGCGATGGACTCGGTCACCTCGGCCACGTAATGCGGATCGCCGCCAATCGTGCGTTCGATGCTGCGGTTAGTGAGCGCAACCAGCACGGCCAGCAGCAATGCCAGCACGAGGAACACGCCGCCCGCTGCATACAGCGAGTTGTAGAAGGCGGCGTCGATGTCGTCCATATACGCGCCGGTCGCGATGATCCAGTCCCACGGCGCATAACGCACCACATAGCCGAGCTTGTCGACCGCCTTGACGGGCGTGACATGAGGACGTGGAAACACATAGTCGACGAAGCCGCCTTGCGGGGCCTGGGCGGCGCTTGCAAACGTGATGTAGTGATGACGCCCATCAGCATCAGCGAGCTCGCTCAGATCCTTGCCGTTCATCGACGGCTTGATCGGATGCATCACCATCTCGGGTTTTGAATTGATCACGAGGAAGTAGCCGTCCTCGCCGTAGCGCACATCACGCAGGCGGGCCAGCGCTTCGCGGCGCGCCTCGTCTTCGCTCAAAGTGCCGGCGTGGGCCAGCGCCGCATATTCTTCGACGATCGCGAGCCCCACGTGCGCGACGTTGACCAGATCGTTCTTGCGCTCTTCAATGCGCGTCTGATACGACAGATACGCGGCCGAGACCGAGACCAGCAACAAGGCGGTGAGGCTGACCAGCAAAGGCAACCAGAGTTTTTGCTTGAATCCAAGTTTGCGCATCCACGCTCCGTGAGGTGCTTGTCCGGAATGCCGGATCATCCGTGTCGGGCGCTGCCTGGCCAGGCCGAATGATCGTGGCCAGCGTCTCTCAAGTTGGGAACGCAGGCACGAGCCGGCACAGGCGCAGCGGCCCTATGCTGTTTATCGGCAGGGGACAGCGGTAGATGACTAGAGTGAAACCCTCGGATGCGGGCACGCATTCTGCAGACGAATCGGGCCTGCAGCGCTGTTCGGGGCGTTTGGTGGGTTTGATGACGCGCCAGGCGGCGCCGTTAGTTATCTCGTCAGCAACATCGCGCTTAGCACGGAAAACACGGTCGACGGCAGCTCGGCCAGCCGGCTCACGACCACGTTGTGCGGGTAGAACGCTTCCACCGCATCCGTGAGCACGCCTACGCCCACCAGTTCGATACCGCGCTTCTGGATATCCGCCACGCGTTGACGCAGATCGCTGCGCAGCACCAGCGGATTGCCGTCGCCGGTGGCCGGATAGCCGTCGGAGAACACCATCAGGATGCGGCGCTCGGCCGGGTGATCCGCAAGCCGCGTCGCGGCCCATGCGAGGGCTTCGCCATCCGGATTCTCATGGCCGCAATCGATGCCGGTCAGTCCGCTCAGATCCGGTGCCCCGAAGCGTTTATAGATCTGCAGATCGAGCCGCTCGACAAGCCGGTTGTAGCGCCGCAAGTCCACACCCGCTGACCGTTGCCGTTCGCAAAGCTGCTTCATCGGTGCCGACTCGATCGAACTGTAGCCGAGCACTTCGCAGTCGAATCCCAGTTGCGTCAGCGCGTCGCTGAGCGCGGCGGCACACAGGCGCGCCAGTTCGATCTTGCGGCCCGCCATCGAACCGCTGCGGTCGATCAGCAGCGTGACGGCTACATCGCGTCCTTTGGTGGTGCGCTTGACCTTGAACGGCGTGCGATAGCTAGGCGTGGTTGCGAGTTTTGCCAATGCTGTGCGGTCGATTTCGCCGCGTTCCTGTTCGCGCCGCCAGCGAGTGCGCTCATCGGCGCTGAGCGCGCGTTCGAGCCGTGCCTTCAATTGTGCCGTTTCGGCGCGCGCCTCGGTGCGTAGGGCTCGCCACGCGGCGCTGTCGCCCTGGCCGGTCTGGTCG
>NZ_JBAURZ010000035.1:0-7754 GCF_049581445.1 Paraburkholderia sp.
CCACCGCCGCGCTCCCTGTACACGCCGCCAGCCCCGCCCGGCGGCCCGCACGGCACCCTTGCCCCCCGCCTGGCAAGATTCCTGCAAAAGCCCCTGCGACGCGCTATCCTAGTAGTCTCAACGCAGCACCGAAATCGCCCGGACGGCGTCGTGCGCCGCCCGACGCCCATGACCCGCGCGCCAATTCAAGGAGGTTCACGTGCCCCGCAAGACTCCCATCGAGCGCTACCGGAATATCGGCATTAGCGCTCACATCGATGCCGGCAAAACCACAACCACGGAACGCATCCTCTTCTACACCGGCGTGACGCACAAGATCGGTGAAGTTCACGACGGTGCGGCGACGATGGACTGGATGGAGCAGGAACAGGAGCGCGGCATCACGATTACATCGGCTGCCACGACTGCGTTCTGGAAAGGCATGGCCGGCAATTATCCCGAACATCGGATCAACATCATCGACACCCCGGGCCACGTCGACTTTACGATTGAAGTCGAACGTTCGATGCGCGTGCTCGACGGCGCGTGCATGGTGTACGACTCGGTAGGCGGCGTGCAGCCGCAATCGGAAACCGTGTGGCGTCAGGCGAACAAGTACAAGGTGCCGCGCATTGCCTTCGTCAACAAGATGGACCGCGTCGGCGCGGACTTCTTCCGCGTGCAACGGCAGATTGGCGATCGCCTGAAGGGCGTGGCCGTGCCGATCCAGATTCCGATCGGCGCGGAAGACCACTTCCAGGGCGTGGTCGACCTCGTCAAGATGAAGGCGATTGTCTGGGACGAAGAGAACCAGGGCATCAAGTTCGAGTACCGGGACATCCCGGCCGAACTCGCGGACACCGCGAAAGAATGGCACGACAAGATGGTCGAGGCCGCGGCTGAAGCGAACGAGGAACTGCTCGACAAGTACCTCGGCGGCGAAACGCTGACCGAAGAGGAAATCAAGCACGGCATCCGCGCGCGCACGATCGCTAACGAGATCGTGCCAATGCTATGCGGCAGCGCGTTCAAGAACAAGGGCGTGCAGGCGATGCTCGACGCCGTGATCGACTATCTGCCCTCACCGGTGGATATCCCCGCTATCACCGGTCACGATGAGCACGACAAGGAAATCGAGCGCCATCCGCGCGACGACGATCCGTTCTCGGCGCTCGCCTTCAAGATCATGACCGACCCGTTCGTCGGCCAGCTGATTTTCTTCCGCGTCTATTCAGGCGTGGTGAACTCGGGCGACACCGTCTACAACGCGGTCAAGGAAAAGAAGGAGCGCCTCGGCCGCATTCTTCAGATGCATGCCAACGAGCGCAAGGAAATCAAGGAAGTCTACGCGGGTGACATCGCGGCGGCTGTGGGCCTGAAGGAAGCGACGACCGGCGACACGCTGTGCGATCCGAACAATGTCATCATCCTCGAACGGATGATCTTCCCTGAGCCGGTGATCTCGCAGGCTGTTGAACCGAAGACCAAGGTCGACCAGGAAAAGATGGGCATTGCACTGAACCGTCTTGCCCAGGAAGATCCGTCGTTCCGCGTGCAAACGGACGAAGAGTCCGGCCAGACCATCATCTCCGGGATGGGCGAGCTCCACCTCGAAATTCTGGTCGACCGGATGAAGCGCGAGTTCGGTGTCGAGGCTACGGTTGGCAAGCCGCAGGTGGCGTACCGCGAAACGGTGCGCATCAAGGTTGAAGATGTTGAAGGCAAGTTCGTCAAGCAGTCGGGCGGGCGCGGCCAGTATGGTCACGCGGTGATCACGCTGGAGCCGGCGGCGCAAGGTAAGGGCTACGAATTCGTCGACGCCATCAAGGGCGGTGTGATTCCTCGCGAATTCATCCCGGCCGTGGACAAGGGCATTACGGAAACGCTGAAGGCCGGTGTGCTGGCCGGCTATCCGGTGGTCGACGTGAAGGTGACGCTGACCTTCGGTTCGTACCACGACGTCGACTCGAACGAAAACGCGTTCCGCATGGCCGGTTCGATGGCCTTCAAGGAAGCGATGCGCAAGGCAAAGCCCGTGCTGCTCGAACCGATGATGGCCGTCGAGGTGGAAACACCCGAAGACTTCATGGGCAACGTGATGGGCGACCTGTCGAGCCGCCGTGGCCTGGTACAGGGCATGGAAGACATCGCCGGTGGCGGCGGCAAGCTGGTGCGTGCCGAAGTGCCGTTGGCGGAGATGTTCGGCTATTCGACCTCGCTGCGCTCGGCCACGCAAGGCCGTGCGACGTACACGATGGAGTTCAAGCACTACGCCGAAACGCCGAACAACGTCGCGGAAGCCGTGATCAACGCCAAGCATAAGTAAGCGCGCAGTCAGCCCCCGAGGCTGGAACGCGGTGTGCTGGCTCACCTGTAAGGGCAACGCATAAAGCCCGTCCCTTCCGGACGGGCTTTTTTTCTTCCTGCGGCGCCCCCCGGCAATGGCTGCTGCGCGAAACACGCATTGCGCGCCCATTCGTTGAACGTGCAAAAATGCCAACGATTGCCACGCAATTCGTATGGGAGGAGACCGATCATGAGCCAGGACCACGAACACCCGCACTACCACACCGAACCGTCCACACCGGTCGACTGGCGCGAGCACGGCGTCAAGGTCATCAAAGGCGATCAGCTCGATACCAACACCGCGCAAACGCCTGGCATGAACCGCGCCGCCGCGATCAACGCGGCGCGCGTTGGCGCACAGAAGATCTGGGCCGGCACCGTAACCATCCATCCGAATGCGAAGACCGGCGCCCATCATCATGGCGCGCTCGAAAGCGTGATCTACATCGTGCGCGGCCAGGCACGGATGCGCTGGGGCGAGCACCTCGAGTTCACCGCCGAGGCCGGTCCCGGCGATTTCATTTTCGTGCCGCCGTACGTGCCGCATCAGGAGATCAACGCGAGCACCGACGAGCCGCTCGAGTGCGTACTGGTGCGCAGCGACAACGAAGCGGTCGTGGTGAATCTGAACATCGACGCGGTCGAAGCGCCCGAGACAGTCTATTGGGTAGACCCGATTCATAAGCATCCGCACGAGCATTGAGCGGCGGGAACGCGCCGTAACCGTTCCGAATCCGTAGTCAATCGCTTACACTGAAGCCGCTTTTCGCCATTGCACTACCGTCACCTAGCCGAGCGGCCGCCGCACGGCGCCTAAAAACAGAACGGACTGGACAAGCCATCGATGAAGACTCCCGCGGATCGACTCCTCGCGCTCGAAACGGCACGCCGTAGCGCCGATCAGTACGGCAATCATGCTATCGACGAATTCCTTGCCGGCCGCCTGTCGCGCCGTGACCTGCTGCGCTATGCCAGCGTGATCGGTCTTTCGCTGGCCGGTGGTGGGCTGCTCGCCACCCCGCAGGCACGCGCACAGGGCGCGGCGAACGCGACGATTCGCGTGGCGCATCTGACGCCAGCGGGCGCAATCGACCCGCTCACGGTGACCGATGCCGGCGGTCTTGCGCTGCTCGTGCAGACCGGCGAATTCCTGATCGACGACGACGGCGAGCATCTGGTGCTCAAGCCGGCGCTCGCCCTCTCGTGGCAGCCGAACGACAAGGGCGATGTCTGGACCTTCAAGCTGCGTCAGAACGTCAAGTTCCAGGACGGCCAGCCTTTCACCGCCAAAGACGTCGTCGCCACCTTCGACCGGCTTGCCGATCCGGCGAGCGGCTCGGCCGCGCTCTCGGTCTTGAAGGGCGTGCTGTCCAAAGGCGGCGCGAAGGCCGTCGACGATCACACGGTGGCCTTCCACCTCGACGCGCCAAACGGCAACTTCCCGTATTACGTTTCCTCGGACAATTACAACGCCGTGATCCTGCCGGCGAACTACGCGGGCGGCTACGAGAAAACCTTCATCGGCACGGGCCCGTTCAAGCTGGAAAAATACACGCCAAAGGTCGGCGCCTCCTTCGTGCGTAACCCCGACTATTGGGGCGAAAAAGCGCTGCCACAACGCGTGCAGTTCTCGTTCTACGCCGACGAGCAGGCGCAGATTCTCGCTCTGCAAGGCGGTCAGGCCGATGTGATGGGCACCTTCACCGTGCAAGGTGGCCTCGGCATCATGAATAATCCGGAGTTCAAGGCGGTGGGCGTGAAGTCGAGCGCGCATCGTCAGATTCACATGCGCAACGACAGTCCGCTCTTCAAGGACAAGCGCGTGCGGGAGGCGATGGCGCTCTCGCTGGATCGCGACGTGATCGTGCGCGGCCTGTTCCGCGGCAAGGCGCAACTCGGCAACGACAGCCCGTTTGCGCCAGTGTTTCCTTCATCAGATGCGGGCGTGCCGCAACGCAAGATCGATATTCCCAAAGCTAAACAACTGCTCGCACAGGCCGGCGTCGCGAATGGTTTCGACGTAACGCTCACCACCGAAAAGTACATGGAGATTCCGGATCTCGCGGTGGTGGTGCAGAACGCAGCGAAGGCGATTGGCGTGCGCATCAATCTGAAAGTGGAAAGCCAGTCGCTGTACTACGGCGCGGGCACGCCCGGCAAGTCGGACTGGCTCGACTCGCCGCTCGGCATTACCGATTACGGCCACCGTGGCGTGCCGAACGTGTTCCTGAACGCACCGCTCACCAGCAACGGCACGTGGAATGCGGCCCATTTCAAGAACCCTCAGTACGACCAACTGGTCGCGCAGTTCGTTGCAGCAGTGGATATCACGTCACAACGGAAACTCTCCGGGCAGATCCAGACGCTGTTGCTCGACGAGACCCCGGTGATCATTCCGTTCTTCTACGATCAGTTGATTGCGATGCGCTCAGGCGTGAACGGCATGCGTTTTACCGCGCTCGCGCAGTTGTACTTCGACAAGGTCACGTTGGCCGCGTAACGCCGGCCACCAGAACCCGGCATTAGGCACTCGGCGCAATCACCTCATGTCGACAACGCTCACGCCTACCACCCCTCGTGTTGCCAACGGCAACGCGGGACGGGTGGCGCGCTTTCTCGGCACCCGTGTTGCACTGTCGTTGATCACGCTGTGGTTGCTTTCGGTGATCGTGTTCGCGGGTGGTCAGTTGCTGCCGGGCGATATCGGCCGCGCTATCCTCGGACCGCTCGCCGATGCGCGCGCGGTCGCCGCGCTCGATCATCAACTCGGCGCTGACCGGCCTCTGCTCACGCAGTACGTGCAATGGATCACGCATTTCGTACGCGGCGATATGGGCATGTCGTACGCGTATCGGGAGCCAGTGGGACCGTTCATTACCGCTGCGCTTGGACACTCGGCCAAACTCGGCCTGCTTGCGTTCATCGTCGTCGTGCCGCTCGGCATCGCCGGCGGTGTATGGGCTGCGATGCACGCTGGCCGCTGGATCGACCGGGTCATCAGTATTGCCGGCCTGTCGGCTACTGTCGTGCCGGAGTTCGTGTCGTCGATCACGCTGATACTGATTTTCGGCATCTGGCTGCGATGGCTGCCAATCGAAGCATCCTATCCGCCCGGTGCTGGCATCCTGCTGCAACTCAAGCATCTGATCCTGCCCGTGCTGCCGCTGGTGCTGGTGTTCTTTGGCTATATCGCACGCATGGCGCGAGCCGGAACGGTGGAGGCCCTCGACGCCGACTACACCCGCACGGCCATCCTCAAAGGCTTGCCACGGCGCGTCGTGATCTGGCGTCACGTGCTGCGCAACGCCTTGCTGCCCACTATCACGGTCGCCGCGACGCAACTCGGCTACATGATCGGCGGTCTTGTGGTCGTCGAGACACTGTTTCACTATCAGGGCATTGGCTCGCTGATCTATAACGCCGCGAAGGCGAAGGACTTTCCGATGCTCGAAGCCGGCGTGCTGACCATCGGCGTGGTCTATACCCTGGCCAACCTGGTGGCCGATGCACTGCATGTGCTGCTCAACCCACGCTTGCGTGTCAGGAGTGGCGAATGAGCACGATCATTCCCGCGACGGCCGCGCCCACTCCCAATGAACCGCGCTTCGATCAACTGCGCGTGCTGCTGCGCTCGCCGACCTTTGTCGTCGGCGCGATTATCGTGCTGTGGTGGGTGGTGTGCGCCATCGCGGGAACGTGGATCGCGCCGCACGACGCCTATGCGTCCGACCCGCTCAATTCGTTGACGCCGCCCGATCATACCCACTGGTTCGGCACCGACCAGCTTGGCCGCGATATCTGCTCGCGCGTGATCGTCGGGGCACGCGATATCCTGACCATCGCGCCGCTGGCGACACTGCTCGGCACGGTGGCGGGTACTGCCCTGGGGCTCGTGGTCGGCTACTTCGAAGGTTGGGTCGACAACGTGATCGGCCGCGCAATCGACGCGGTGCTGGCGTTGCCGCTCGTCATCGTGGCGCTGCTGGCGCTCGCCGCAGTGGGTGCGTCGAACTTCACGGTGATTCTCGTAATCGGCATTACCTTCACACCGATCACCGCCCGCACCGTGCGCGCCGCCGTGTTCGCCGAACGCCATCTCGACTACGTCGCGGCTGCGCAACTGCGTGGTGAACGGGCACCCTACATCATGTTCGTCGAGATCCTGCCGAACGTGCTGGCACCGATCATCGTCGAAGCCACCGTGCGGCTCGGCTACGCCATCTTCGCCGTGGCGACCCTGTCGTTTCTCGGCTTCGGCATCCAGCCGCCGTCCGCCGACTGGGGCCTGGCGCTCTCGGAGTCGTACACGCTGATGGCGGGTGGCGCATGGTGGACGGTGGTGTTCGACGCCGCTGCGATCGCCTCGCTCGTCGTGGGCGTGAACTTGATCGCCGACGGCGTGCAAGGTGTACTCGACCGATGAACGGCCCGCCACCCGCCTCGTTCCCCGCGTTTGACGTCTCGAAGAGCGAACGCACCGACGCATTGACGGTCGTTGGTCTCACCGTGACTTACCGGATTCGTGGGCGGGATCGTGAAGTCCTGCAGGATCTTTCGTTTCGCGTGCGACGTGGTGAAGCCTACGGTCTGGTGGGTGAATCCGGCTGCGGTAAATCGACGGTCGCGATGGCCACGTTGCGCTACCTGCCGCGCAACGGCAAGGTCAAAGCGGGCAAGATCCTGGTCGCCGGACAGGACGTGCAGGCCCTCGACGCCGACTCGTTGCGCACGATGCGCGCTACCGCGATCTCAATGGTCTACCAGGACCCGGGACGGGCGCTGAATCCGTCGCTGACGATCGGCCGCCAGGTCACCGAAGCCTTCGAAGCAGCTGGCGCGAGCCGCACCGACGCATTGACGCGCACCCTGGAAATACTGCAGCGGGTGCGCATCGCCGCCCCCGAGCGCGTGATGGATAGTTATCCGCATCAATTGTCAGGCGGGATGCAGCAGCGTGTGGTGATCGCCATGGCGCTCGCCTCCAATCCTGCGCTGCTCATTCTCGACGAACCCACGACCGGACTCGACGCCACCGTCGAAGCGGAAGTGTTGGATCTCGTCGCGCAATTGCGCGAGGAACTCGGCACCGCCGTGCTTTTCATCAGCCACAATCTCGCCGTGATCGGACGCATGTGCGAACGCGTGGGCGTGCTGTATGCCGGCAGGCTGATCGAGGAAGGCGCGACGCAGGACGTCTTTGCGCGGCCGCGCCATCCGTACACGGTAGGTCTGTTGCGATGCTTGCCGACTTCGGGACGCAGCAAGGCACGCGAGCGTCTCGACACCATTGCCGGCCAATTGCCCGCGCCTGGCTCGGTGACCCAGGGCTGCATTTATGCGGACCGCTGCCGTCTCGCCGACGACCGTTGCCGCCGCGACGCGCCCCCGCCCCATCGTGTCGCCGCCCCGCATGGCGATCAGATGTCGCG
>NZ_JBAURZ010000036.1:0-44583 GCF_049581445.1 Paraburkholderia sp.
GCTCGCGGGCATCGGCGGCTGTCCGCATGCACCGGGCGCGAGCGGCAACGCGTCGAGCGAAGACCTTGCGTTCATGCTCGCCGACATGGGCATCGAAACCGGTATCGACATTCCCGCGTTGCTGACGTTGCGCGCGAAAGTCGCGGCCTGGCTCGAAGGCGAATCGCTGCACGGCGCGCTGTGGCTCGCGGGTCTCCCCAAAACATTCGCTGCACCGGCCGCGCTCGACGCCTGAGGTCCAACATCATGAATACCCCCGCAAAACTTCCCCTCGACGGCGTGCGCGTCATCGAATTTACGCACATGGTCATGGGCCCGACGTGCGGCATGATCCTCGCCGACCTCGGCGCCGAAGTGATCAAGATCGAGCCGCCCGGCGGCGACAAGACACGCAAGCTGCCGGGCCTCGGAATCGGCTTTTTCCGCTCATTCAACCGCAACAAGAAGAGCGTCGTGCTCGACATCAATACGCCCGAGGGCAAGCAAGCCGCAATCGAGCTGATCGGCACCTGCGATGCGATGCTCGAAAACTTCCGCCCGGGCCTGATGACGAAGCTCGGCCTCGATTACGACACGCTCTCGAAGCGCTATCCCGGGTTGATCTACGTGTCACACAAGGGCTTCCTGCCCGGGCCGTACGAAAAGCGCCTCGCGCTGGATGAAGTCGTGCAGATGATGGGTGGTCTTTCGTACATGACTGGTCCGGTCGGCCGGCCGCTGCGCGCTGGAACGTCGGTCAACGACATCATGGGTGGCATGTTCGGCGCGATCGGCGTGCTTGCCGCGCTGCGAGAACGCGAACACACCGGACGCGGCCAGGAAGTGCAGAGCGCCCTCTTCGAAAACTGCGTGTTCCTCTCGGGGCAGCACATGCAGCAATACGCGATGACGCGCGAAGCGCCGCCGCCGATGCCCTCGCGCGTGTCGGCATGGAGCGTCTACGACGTCTTCACGCTCGATGATGGCGAACAGCTATTCATCGGCGCCGTCAGCGACAAGCAGTTCATCACCCTGTGCGACGTGCTGGAACGCCCGGACCTGCCGGCCGAGCCGCGCTTCGAGACGAACGCGCTGCGCGTCGCGATCCGCCCCGAACTGCTCGAAGTGCTGGGTGCGATCCTGAAGGAGCATCGCATCGAAGAGCTATCGCCGAAACTCGAAGCGGCGGGGATTCCCTACGCGCCGATCGTGCGGCCCGAACAACTGCTCGACGATCCGCATCTGAAGGCGAGCGGCGGCCTCGTGCCGATGGAAACCGACGACGGCAGCATGACCGAAGTCGTGCTCCTGCCGCTAACGATGGGCGGCCGGCGCCCTGGCGTGCGCCAGGCGCTGGCGCGAGTCGGCGAGCATACGCAGGAAGTGCTGGCGCGCCTGAAGAGTCGGGCGGTCGCATGAGTCTTTCCGCCGACAGCGCATCGAATCACGGAGCAAATCAGATGGCAGATCTCTTCGACAACCCGATGGGCCTGATGGGATTCGAATTCGTCGAATTCGCCTCGCCCACGCCCGATACGCTTGAGCCGGTATTCGAGAAACTCGGCTTCACGCCCGTCGCGCATCATCGATCGAAGGACGTCGTGCTATATCGGCAGGGCGGCATAAACTTCATCGTGAATCGCGAGCCGAAAAGCCCGGCCGCTTACTTCGCGGCGGAGCACGGACCGTCTGCGTGCGGCCTCGCGTTTCGCGTGAAGGATGCACACGCTGCCTACGCACGCGCCCTCGAACTCGGCGCGCAGCCGCTCGACATGCCCACCGGCCCGATGGAGTTGCGCCTGCCCGCGATCAAGGGCATCGGCGGCGCACCGCTTTATCTGATCGACCGCTTCGAAGACGGTGAGGCGATCTACGACATCGACTTCAGGTTTGTCGAAGGCGTGGACCGGCGACCGGAGGGCTACGGACTGAAGCTCGTCGATCACCTGACGCACAACGTCTATCGCGGACGCATGGCGTTCTGGGCCGGCTATTACGAGAAGCTTTTCAACTTCCGCGAGATTCGCTACTTCGACATCTCGGGCGAGTACACGGGCCTCACCTCGAAAGCGATGACCGCGCCAGACGGCAAGATCCGCATTCCGCTTAATGAGGAATCGTCAAAGGGCGCGGGGCAGATCGAGCAGTTCCTGATGAAATTCAATGGAGAGGGCATCCAGCACGTGGCCTTGCTCTCCGACGATCTGCTCGCGACCATCGACAAGCTCGCGATGGCTGGCGTCCCGCTAATGACCGCGCCGAGCGAGACGTACTACGAGATGCTCGAAGAGCGTTTGCCGGGTCATGGACAGCCGGTCTCCGAGTTGCGCACGCGTGGCATCCTGCTCGACGGCAATACAAGCGGCGGCAACCCCCGGCTCTTGTTGCAGATTTTCTCCGATACGTTGCTCGGCCCCGTGTTCTTTGAATTCATTCAGCGAAAGGGCGATGACGGCTTCGGCGAAGGCAACTTCAAGGCGCTCTTCCAGTCGATCGAACGCGATCAGATTCGACGGGGTGTCGTCGGGCAGGAATAGGTTTCGATACGCGGATCATCACTTTCATGCCGGCAGGCGTTCAATCATAAGAAGCGCCGCCGATGTAAAGAACAGGAGACAAAGACATGCAGCAAACCGTCACCGCGGGCAGCCCCCCGCTCGCCGCGCCGAACGTCCACGTCGGCATCAATCCGGGCGCGGAAGTCTCCGCGCGCATGGACCGCTTGCCGATCACGCGGCATCTTTGGATGCTAGTGTTCCTCATCTCGCTCGGCGGGTTCTTCGAAGTCTACGACCTGATCTTCACCGGCTACATCGCGCCGGGTATGGCGAAGACCGGTCTCCTGCAGACCACCACGCATTCGTTCTTCGGCTTCAACGGAATAGCGGCCTTCATCGCAGCGACGTTCGCCGGCCTCTTCGTCGGCACCTTCGGTTTCGGCTGGATGCCGGACCGCTACGGGCGCCGCACGGTCTTCACGTTTTCGCCGCTGTGGTACTCGGTCTGCTCGGCGATCATGGCTTTCCAGACGACGCCGGAAGGCGTGATGCTGTGGCGCTTCATCACGGGCATCGGCGTGGGCATCGAGATCATCACAATCGACAGCTACGTTACCGAACTCGTGCCGCAGCACATGCGCGGCCGTGCGATGGCGTTCAACCAGATGGTGATGTTTGCCGCTGCCCCGGTCGCCGCTATCCTCTCGTACTGGCTCGTGCCGACAACGCTGTTGGGCATCGACGGATGGCGAATCGTGGTGCTCGCGGGATCGCTGGGCGCGGTGCTCGTGTGGTTCGTCCGCCGCAAGGTGCCGGAAAGCCCGCGCTGGCTCGCGACGCACGGCCACGTCGAGAAGGGCGAGCGGATCGTGGCGAAGATGGAGAAGATCGTCGCGCGTCAAAGCGGCAAGCCTCTGCCGCCGCCGCTCGCGGTGATTGAGCAGCGGGCGCATCGCCGCGCGCCGTTCTCGGAACTGCTGCAGCCGCCGTACCGCTCGCGCCTCATCATGCTGATCGTCTTCAACTTCTGTCAGGCAATCGGCTATTACGGGTTCGTGAACTGGGTTCCGACGCTGCTGATCGGGCAGGGCATCACCGTGACGAAGAGTCTGCTGTATTCGTTCATTATCGCCTTTGCGATGCCAGCGGGCCCGATGCATCGCGATGCTGTACGCCGACAAGATCCAGCGCAAATGGCTGATTGTCGGCGGTGCGCTCGCAGTGGCCGCTTGCGGGTTGGCCTTTGGACAAATGAAGGAAGTCGCGCCGCTGATCGTGATGGGCGTCCTGATCAGCCTGGCCGGGCAGACGATTTCCGTCGCCTTCCACGCATACCAGGCGGAACTCTTCCCAACAGCGGTGCGTTGCCGTGCAAGCGGCCTCGTTTTTTCGATCAGCCGCATCGGTGCGATGTTTTCGGGGTTCTTCATTGCATTCCTGCTACGGGACTTCGGCGTCGCGGGCGTCTTTGCCGGCATCACCGGTTGCATGCTGGTGGTTGCTATAGCGATTGGCGTTTTTGGACCCAGGACCAATGGTGTTCGACTTGAGGAACTGAATCAATAAGTTCCGCGACCGTTCCAGTTCCAATCTTCTGCCGCGCGTTAGCCGCAGTTTCAAATATCGGAGACAGACATGTTCCAATCACCTTCCCGGCGGGCCGATCCGTCGAAGACCGTGCGCTTTGATGGTCGCGTGTTGTTTCTGTCGCGAAGCGCGCGCGTGATCGAGCGCCAGTTACTCGGCGAAGACGTCACACTCGAAGATGCGGGGTCCTTGCGCACGGACATCTCCACCGATGAAATCACCCCCGCCTACATCTGCTACTACTACGATGAGAAACTGGGCGAGTATCTTTACCTTGGCCTCGACTGCATGGGCACGCGTCCAGTCAAACAAGGTAGCGTGAAGGCGGGCGGCTTCGCGGTCACCGTGGCGGGCCGCCGCTACGGAAAGGGATCGTCGCGCGAAGCCAGTCCCTTTGCGGAGTGGTGTGCAGGTATTCGGTTAGTGATCGCCCAGAGCTTCGAGCGAATCTACCGGCAGAATTGCCATAACCTGGGCATCTTCACTTCGACGGACTTTGGCCTGATTGCGCGGATCCGTCGAGGCGAGGACATTCCGGTGGAGGAATTCACCCGTGGAGAAGATGCGCTTACGGTCGAGTTGATTCGCAGGGGCGGACTTTTCCGGCTGACGGAGGCGAGACGGGCTGGATGGCGGCCTTCAGCACAACCACTCGGGTCACGGCCCATGACCTACGCCGAAAAAATCATCAGTCGAGCGGCCGGCTGCGTGGGCGTCATGCCTGGTCAGAGTGTGTTCGCGAAAACCGACTGGCGCTACGCGCACGAGTACGTATCTCCGATGTCTATCAGCTTCCTGCGCCGGGAGTGCGGCGACAAAATTGGACTGCATGACCCTGACAGCATAGTGTGCTTTTCCGACCATTTGACATTCATTCACCGCAGCATGCCAGCCGAGCGTCGTGCGCTTGGGCTGCTCGACGTGGCGCAAGCAATGGGGCAGGTCCAGCAGCGGTTCTGTGAACAATACGGGCTGCGCCATCATGGGCTATTAATCGACCGGGAAGGCTCGGAAGGAATCAGTCATTCAATCATGGCTGAGCGGTACGTAAAACCGGCGCAGCTCGTCGTCGGCACGGATTCTCATACCCCTCATTGCGGCGCACTGGGCGCACTCGCGTTCGGGATCGGCGCCACGGAAATGGCCAACGCGTGGCTCACTGGCGACGTACGCGTGAAAGTACCCGAGACGTGCCGGATAAACCTCAATGGAAGGCTGCCCACTGGAGTGGAAGCAAAAGACGTCATGCTGCACCTGCTCCGTTTGCCCTATGTTCGTGAGGGCAGTGCAATTGGACAGATATTCGAATACCGCGGAGAAGCCCTCGCGTCATTATCGACCGACGAGCGGGCGACGCTGACGAACATGGTCGCGGAAATCGGTGGCTTCAGCGGCATCATCGCTCCGGACGAGGAAACGCAGCGCTTCCTGCGCGAGCGCCGGGGCATAGATTTTGAAATCGAGCCCTGGATGCACAGCGACGACGATGCTGTAGTGGCGCATTCAATCGAAGTCAACTGCTCGCAGCTGGAGCCGATGCTCGCGCGCCCGGGTGATCCCGGTCAAGGTGTTGCCTTGTCCGAACTTCAAGACTCACTACAGGTGGACATCGCTTATGGCGGCTCCTGCACGGGCGGCAAACGCGAGGATCTGCAGCGCTGCTACGAAGTGTTGGAGTGGGCTGTGAGACACGGCCTGAAGGTGGCCGAGTCGACTCGCTTCTTTCTGCAGTTCGGAAGTCAGGACGTGCGCGACTACTGCGTGCGTGTAGGGATGCTGGAGGTCTTCGCGCGTGCAGGAGTCGAACTCATCGAACCGGGGTGCGGTGCATGTGTCAACGCAGGTCCCGGGGTTTCGGAACGTCCTGACCAGGTGACGGTCAGCGCTATCAATCGCAACTTCCCCGGCCGTTCCGGCCCCGGCAGAGTGTGGCTCGCTAGCCCTTCTACCGTCGCCGCAAGCGCTGTTGCGGGCAGAATCGTGAGCTTCGAGCGATTGCGCGCATCAATAAACGGCCATTAACTGGGAGGTCAAGAGATTCAAGGATGCCGTCGGCCGGGCGCAAGGGGACTTTACGGTTTCGCCTGCCACAATGGCCGATGAACGTGGGCGGATTCAACCGGTCGATGCAACACACGAGAATCTGCGTGAGCAGTGGAAGTGTTGCATCGACCGGTTGAATCCGCCCCGATCTTGAGATGCTCGGCTTGGACGAAGTCGGACCTCCGGTTGACGACCGTCTACGACAATGGAAGATTTGTGGTTGAAACTTGTCGATCTCGGAAGCTATCTGGATAACGGACCCGGTGCTCAATCCCGTCGGAGCGGCCTTTTGTCACCACGGCCGAATCGTCAACGATTTTCTTCAGGTGTACCAGATTGCGATTCGTGTCCGCACCAACGTTATGATGGCGATCAGGTCTTGAAGCCATTTTCAACGTTTCGTCTAGTCCGGATTCGAACCCATGTCAAACAGCACGATCGCGTCTGAAGAATCGAAACCGAGTGGACTCCATGACCTTGGTGTCAGAAAGTATGGGTTTCTGCTGCTCGACAATTTCTCCTTGATTGCGCTCGGCGCGGCGGTTGACCCCTTGCGAATCGCTAACATGGTCGTAGGGCGCAGAGTCTACGACTATCGCCTGATCGGCACGGGTGGGCAGTACGCCCAGTCGAGCGATGGCATCAAGGTATTGCCCGATGCGACAATCACCGAACCGGATTCATTCGATGCGGTATTCGTTGTCGGCCCCAACCCGATCCCACGCAAGGGAATCGGTGCAGTGCTCGACTGGCTACGCCTGCATGCACGAAGCGGCACGGCGTTGGGGGGACTCGACACTGGCAGCTACTTCCTCGCCCGCGCTGGTTTGCTGAACGGCTACAGGTGCACGATTCACTGGGAAGATCAGGATGTACTGCTGGGCCAATTCCCGAAGCTCATCGTCTCCAACCGCCTCTATGAAGTGGATCGGGACCGCTATACCTGCAGCGGCGGAGTCGCTCCACTCGACCTGATGGTGCATCTGCTCGGCATGCCGCCCGGCAGCCGGTCACTCGCTGCGCGCGTGCTCGAATTGCTTGTGGCCGAAAGGCGCAGTCACGACCAACGGCAACGTACGTCGCTGCGACAATACATGGGCGCAGAACACGTGAAGCTCGACGAGGCGCTGCAGATCATGGAGAGCAATGTCGAGGAACCGCTCTCGCTTGCGGAAGTCGCCACGTACTTAGGCGTGTCGCAACGGCAACTCGAGCGCTGGTTCAACGAACGTCTCGGCAAGACGCCGGCTCAGGCCTATCTGGAGATTCGCCTGCTACGCGCCCGGCAACTCCTTTACCGCACCGGCAAGCCGCTCGAAGAGGTGTGTTCACGAACAGGCTTCGCCTCGTTGACGCACTTCGCTACCCGTTACAAGGCACAGTTCCAGGTCTCGCCCATCGCGGACCGTCGGCGTTACCAGAACGCACTGTGACAGGCCGCGGCGCCTCGTTTCACACTGATCCCGTGGGCAATCGCTAGCCCCAGGGTGGTTATTCGGCGTGCCAACCGGACAGTAAACCGGTCCCCGTGGTAAACCCGCGATGACGAAATCGCGAAGTCTCGTGTCGCGTTTAGAAACTTTCCAAATTACCAAAACCCTACCATTCGCTCACACCTACTGGCCTTTTTCACCAAGGAGCGAGCGCATGAAACTGGAAAATCTGATTCGGATCGAGAACGGCGAAAAGGTGAAGCACACCTTCTCGGATGCGGAATACGCAGGTCGCCAAAGCAGGCTGCGTGCATTGATGGCGAATGAAAATATCGATGCCGTGCTGTTCACGTCGTATCACAACATCAACTACTACGCGGACTTCCTGTATTGCTCGTTCGGCCGCAAGTACGGGCTTGTCGTAACGACTAAGAAAGTGGTCTCCATTTCGGCCAACATCGACGGCGGGCAACCGTGGCGCCGCACAGTGGGCGACTACAACGTGGTCTATACCGACTGGCAGCGCGACAACTTCTTCCGTGGCGTTCAGCAGGAAATCGAAAACAAGGGACGTGTGGGCATCGAGTTCGATCATGTGCCGGTCGATGTGCTCGCCAAGCTCAAAGCGGCGCTGCCGTCGGTGGAGTTCGTAGATATCGGCGCCCAGACCATGCGTCTGCGCATGGTCAAGTCCGGCGAGGAAATCGAAGTCATCAAGCATGGCGCGAACGTGTGTGACGTGGGCGGCGCGGCCCTTGCGGCCGCCGTGCATGAAGGCGTACCTGAACATGAGGTGGCGCTGGCTTCGACCCAGGCCATGGTGCGCGAAATCGCCAAACGCTTCCCCGATTCCGAACTGATGGACACGTGGACCTGGTTCCAGTCTGGAATTAACACGGACGGCGCCCACAATCCCGTCACCACACGCAAAGTTCAAAAGGGCGACATCCTGAGTCTGAACTGCTTCTCGATGATTGCGGGCTACTACACCGCACTTGAGCGCACCATGTTCTTCGATCACTGTTCCGATGCGCACCTTCGTTTGTGGAAGGTCAACGTCGAAGTGCACGAAGCGGGACTGAAACTGATCAAGCCGGGTGCGCGCTGCAGCGACATCGCCCACGAGCTGAACAAGATTTACGCGGAGTACGACTTGCTGCAGTACCGAACGTTCGGCTATGGCCACTCGTTTGGCGTGCTCTCGCATTACTACGGCCGCGAAGCTGGCCTCGAACTGCGTGAAGACATCGACACGATTCTCGAGCCGAACATGGTCGTTTCGATGGAGCCGATGATCATGCTGCCGCAAGGCTTGCCCGGTGCGGGCGGCTACCGCGAGCACGACATCCTGGTGGTGGGTGAAAAGGATGCCACCAATATCACGGGATTCCCGTACGGTCCGGAGCACAACATCATCAAGGCTTGATACGGCCTGAAGGACTCAATTGTGATCTGATCCTGCGGCCTTGGCCGCAGGCGTAAACATGATGTTGCAGGAGACGTCTCGATGTTTTCAAAAGAACAGACCATCGCGGGGTTCGACCCGGAGTTGTCCGACGCCATGCGTCTTGAACGCCAGCGTCAGGAAGCGCATATCGAACTGATCGCCTCGGAAAATTACACGAGTCCACGCGTACTTGAAGCACAAGGCTCAGTCCTCACGAACAAATACGCAGAAGGGTATCCGGGTAAGCGGTATTACGGCGGCTGCGAGCACGTGGACGTAGTGGAGTCGCTAGCCATTGAGCGGGCGAAACAGCTTTTTGGGGCCGCCTACGCGAACGTACAACCTCACAGCGGTTCACAGGCCAACGCTGCGGTGTATCTTGCGTTGCTCGCACCGGGCGACACGATTCTCGGCATGAGCCTCGCGCATGGCGGCCATCTTACGCACGGCGCGAAGGTGTCCTTCTCGGGCAAGCTCTACAACGCGGTGCAATACGGTGTGAATCCGCAAACCGGCCTGATCGATTACGACGAGATCGAACGTCTGGCTGTCGAACATCAGCCGAAAATGATCGTCGCGGGATTCTCCGCCTATTCACGTGTTCTGGATTTCGAGCGCTTTCGTCAGATCGCGGATCGCGTGGGTGCGTACCTGTTCGTTGATATGGCGCACGTCGCGGGGCTCGTTGCGGCTGGCCTCTATCCGAATCCACTTCCGTTCGCGGACATTGTTACCACGACGACGCACAAAACGCTGCGCGGTCCGCGGGGCGGTCTCATTCTCGCCAGAGCCAACGAAACGATCGAGAAGAAGCTGAGTTCCATGGTGTTTCCCGGCACTCAGGGCGGCCCGCTCATGCACGTGATTGCGGCTAAAGCGGTGGCTTTCAAGGAGGCGTCGGGCCCGGAATTCAGGGCCTACCAGCAGGCGACGCTGGCCAATGCACGCGCGATGGTGGCTGTTTTTGTCGAACGCGGCTACGAGGTGGTATCGGGCGGAACAGACGATCACCTGTTCCTCGTGAGCCTGATTGCGAAAGGGATGACAGGCAAGGATGCGGACGCCGCGCTGGGCCGCGCCCATATCACGGTCAACAAGAACACGGTGCCGAACGATCCTCAGTCGCCCTTCGTGACAAGCGGCATTCGCATCGGCACGCCGGCGATCACGACGCGCGGGTTCAGAGAGGCCGATGCAGCACTGACAGCAACGCTGATCTGCGATTTGCTGGACAACCTCGGCGATGCGCAGACCGAGAGCCGTGTGCGCGAACAAGTGTCGCAGTTGTGCGCGCGCTTTCCCGTGTATATCGGCTTCTGAAGGGCATGCCATGAACGTCAGCACTTTTGATCTCTTCAAAATCGGAATCGGCCCCTCAAGCTCGCATACGGTCGGCCCGATGATCGCGGCCTGCCGCTTCGCTTCTCGCCTGCGCGAAGCCGGCCAACTCGAGCGTGTTCACACGATGCGCGTGGAACTTTTCGGTTCGCTCGGGGCAACGGGAAAAGGGCACGGCACAGACAAGGCGGTGCTGCTCGGCCTGGAGGGGAACCTGCCAGACAGCATCGACCCGGATTACGTGGACAGCCGCCTTGCTCAGATTCGCGCGTCGAAATCGCTGGAGCTTGCAGGCGTGCGCCGGATCGACTTCGATGAACGCGCGCATCTGGCCTTCCTGCGACGCGAAGTGCTGCCATATCACCCAAACGGCATGCGCTTCACTGCACTCGACATTCAAGGGGAAGTGGTCGACGTGCAGGCGTATTACTCGGTGGGCGGCGGATTTGTTGTCGACGATGCGGGTGTGCGGCTAAACGGCACGCAGGGAGCAGGCGAGGTGCCGTATCCGTTCAGATCCGGTGTGGATCTATTGCGTGTGTGTGGAGAGAGCGGTCTCTCGATAGCGCAGATCATGCTCGCCAACGAGTCGACATGGCGCCCGGCGCATATGGTGCGTGAGCAATTGCTGATCATTCGTGACGTGATGGCCGCGGCGATCGCGCGTGGTTGCTCGATTGATGGAACGTTGCCCGGTCCGCTCAAGGTTCGGCGGCGCGCATCGGAACTGTACGGTCAGTTGAAGTCGCAACCGGAGCAAAGCCTGCGCGATCCGCTGTCGATGATCGACTGGATCAATCTGTACGCGATGGCGGTCAACGAAGAAAACGCCGCAGGCGGGCGCATCGTCACTGCGCCGACCAATGGCGCAGCCGGCATCATTCCAGCCGTTCTGCAGTACTACGTGAAGTTCGTGCCGGGCGCGAGCGACGACGGCGTGATGACGTTCCTGCTGACCGCGTCCGCGATTGGTCTGCTCTACAAGGAAAATGCATCAATATCCGGTGCCGAAGTGGGCTGTCAGGGGGAGGTCGGCGTGGCGTGTTCGATGGCTGCTGCCGCGCTCGCAGCCGTATTGGGCGGCTCACCGGAGCAGGTCGAAAACGCGGCTGAGATCGGCATGGAACATAACCTGGGGATGACCTGTGACCCCGTGGGCGGCCTCGTGCAGATTCCGTGCATCGAACGTAACGCCATGGGCGCGGTCAAGGCGGTCAACGCCGCCCGCATGGCGTTGCGCGGCAACGGCAAGCACTACGTGTCGCTCGACAAGGTCATCAAGACGATGCTCGAAACCGGTGCCGATATGAAAACGAAATACAAGGAAACCTCGCGCGGGGGCCTTGCGGTCAACGTGATCGAGTGTTGAGGAGAAGACGCATGAACCGGTACTCGATTTTCAGCCTGCTGCGCAATGGGCTGTCGTATCACGAGAACTGGGAGCGGGCGTGGAAGAGCCCCGAACCCAGGAAAGAATACGACGTGGTGATCGTCGGCGGAGGCGGGCACGGACTGGCGACCGCTTACTACCTCGCGAAGGAGCATGGCGTGCGCAATATCGCCGTGCTGGAAAAAGGCTGGATCGGCGGTGGCAATACAGCGCGCAACACGACGATCGTGCGCTCGAACTATCTGTGGGACGAGTCCGCCGCGTTGTATGAGAAGGCGCTGAAATTGTGGGAAGGGCTTTCGCAGGACCTCAATTACAACGTGATGTTCAGCCAGCGCGGTGTGATGAATCTGGCCCACACGCTGCAGGACGTGCGCGATACGGAACGCCGTGTCAATGCGAACCGGCTTAACGGTGTCGATGCGGAATTCCTGACGCCTGCCCAGGTGCAGGAGATCGTGCCGGTCATCAACCTCGAGAGTCGATATCCGGTGCTTGGGGCCTCGTTTCAGCGGCGCGCGGGCGTTGCACGGCACGATGCGGTGGCATGGGGCTACGCGCGCGGCGCAGACCAGCACGGCGTAGACATTGTTCAGAACTGCCAGGTTACGGGAATTCGCCGCGAGGGTGGGGTGGTCATGGGTGTCGATACGGTAAAGGGGTTCATTCGGGCTAAAAAAGTTGCCGTGGTCGCGGCGGGGAATACCAGCGTGCTGGCCGATATGGCGGGCCTGCGGCTGCCGCTCGAGAGCCATCCGTTGCAGGCGCTCGTATCTGAGCCAATCAAGCCGATTATCAACACGGTGATCATGTCGAACGCAGTGCATGCCTACATCAGCCAGTCCGACAAAGGCGATCTCGTGATCGGCGCAGGTGTCGATCAATACACGGGCTATGGGCAACGGGGCAGCTTTCACACTATCGAAGGCACCTTGCAGGCGATCGTCGAAATGTTCCCGGTGTTCTCGCGCGTACGGATGAATCGCCAATGGGGCGGCATCGTAGACGTCTCACCGGATGCGTGTCCGATCATCAGCAAAACCGACGTGAAGGGTTTGTACTTCAACTGCGGATGGGGCACGGGCGGTTTCAAGGCGACGCCGGGTTCGGGCTGGGTGTTTGCCCACACGATCGCCAACGACTCACCGCATCCGCTGAACGCAGCGTTTTCGCTGGACCGCTTCTACACCGGCCATCTGATCGACGAACACGGCGCGGCGGCCGTGGCGCACTAACCGGAGACCTCCATGTTACTTATCGAATGTCCATGGTGCGGGCCGCGCGCCGAATCTGAATTCTCATATGGTGGCGAGGCGGATATCGTCCGGCCGCTCGACACTGAGAAGCTCACCGATCGCGAGTGGGGCGATTACCTGTTCATGCGCAGTAACACGCGCGGCTTGCACCGCGAGCAGTGGAATCACGCTCAGGGCTGCCGCCGCTGGTTCAACGCAGAGCGCGATACCGTGACCTATGCGTTTCGCCCGGTCAGCAAGCCGCGCCTGGCGAGCGAAGGAGAATCAGCATGACCCAGAAAAACCGTCTGCCAATGGCTGGACGCATCAATCGTGCAATCCCGCTGACGTTCACCTTCAACGGCCGCACGTATCAAGGCTATCAGGGCGACACCCTGGCGTCTGCATTGCTCGCGAACGATGTCCATTTTGTCGCACGCAGTTTCAAGTATCACCGTCCGCGCGGCATCATGACTGCGGGTGTTGAGGAGCCGAACGCTCTGGTGCAACTGGAACGTGGCGCTCACACCATTCCGAACGCGCGCGCGACCGAGGTCGAACTGTATCAGGGGCTGGATGCGACCAGCGTGAACGCGGAACCGAGTCTCGAACACGACCGCATGGCCATCAACCAGAAGTTTGCGCGCTTCATGCCGGCGGGCTTTTACTACAAGACGTTCATGTGGCCACGCAGTTTCTGGCCGAAATACGAGGCCCGCATTCGTGAGGCAGCGGGACTTGGCAAGTCGCCGGAAGTCAAGGACGTCGCCCGCTATGACAAGCGCTTTGCGCATTGCGACGTGTTGATCGTTGGTGCAGGGCCGGCCGGACTCGCGGCCGCACGCGCGGCCGGTGCGAGCGGTGCGCGGGTGATTCTCGTCGACGATCAGCCTGAACTCGGTGGCAGTCTGCTTTCGGGCGCCGAGAAGATCGACGGCAGGCCGGCGGCCGAATGGGTCAGCTCGATCGAAACCGAACTCGCCGCAATGCCAGAGGTAACAGTTCTCACGCGCAGCACGGCCTTTGGTTACCAGGACCACAATCTCGTCACCGTGACCCAGCGGCTTCACGATCATCAACCCGTGTCGGTACGACGCGGCACGCGCGAGCGCTTGTGGAAGATTCGCGCGAAGAAGGTGATTCTCGCAACGGGTGCACACGAACGGCCGCTTGTGTTCGGCAATAACGATCTGCCAGGCATCATGCTCGCATCGGCGATCTCGACTTACGTGCATCGTTATGGCGTGCTGCCGGGACGACGCGCGGTGATTTTCACCAATAACGATGAAGGCTATCGCGCCGCAGTCGATCTAAAGATCCATGGCGCAGACGTGACCGTGGTGGACCCGCGGCCCGCGAGCGCCGGCACCTGGCCGCAACTGGCCGCGCGCCACAATATCGTCGTCGTCAACAACGCGGTCGTGATCGAGGCGAACGGCAAGGAGCGTGTGCGTAGTGTGGCAGTGGCCCGATATGAGAAAGGGCGCGTGGGAAATCGCGTGGCGAGCCTCGGCTGCGACCTGCTCGGTATGTCGGGTGGCTGGAACCCGGTGCTGCATCTCTTTGCGCAGTCAGGAGGTAAGGCGCTCTGGAATGACGCCAAGGCGTGCTTCATTCCGGGCGCGGGCGTTCAGGAGGAGTGCAGCATCGGCGCGGCGCGCGGCGCGTTCCAGTTACCCGAAGCGCTCGACGATGGCATGCTCGCGGGCCGCCGGGTAGCACAGATGGCAGGCTCGGAATCGTCCACTGCGCCGCGAGCGCAGGCGCAGGCGTCGAACGAACAGGCCCTGTTGCCGTTGTGGCTGGTGGCGAATGCTGACGAGGCATCGCGTGGACCGAAGCGTTTTGTTGATTTCCAGAACGACGTGTCGGCTGCGGATATTCTGCTGGCTGCACGTGAGGGCTACCATTCGGTCGAGCACGTCAAGCGCTATACCGCGATGGGTTTCGGTACCGATCAGGGCAAGCTCGGCAATATCAACGGCATGGCGATTCTCGCGGGCGCATTGGGCAAGAGCATTCCGCAAACGGGCACGACGACCTTCCGGCCTAACTACACGCCGGTGACCTTTGGAACCTTGGCGGGCCGCGAGCTCGGCGACTATCTCGATCCGATCCGCAAGACCTGTATACACGCGTGGCACGAAGCGCATGGTGCGGCCTTCGAAGATGTCGGTAACTGGAAACGCCCGTGGTATTACCCCCAAAACGGCGAGGACATGCATGCGGCAGTAGCGCGCGAATGTCTCGCGGTGCGCAACAGCGTCGGCATGCTGGACGCGTCGACGCTTGGCAAGATCGACATTCAGGGGCCGGACGCCGCGACCTTGCTCAATTGGCTGTACACGAACCCATGGAGCAAGCTCGAAGTCCGCAAGTGCCGTTACGGTCTGATGCTCGACGAGAACGGCATGGTCTTCGACGACGGCGTCACCGTCCGCCTCGCCGATCAGCACTACCTGATGACCACGACGACGGGAGGCGCAGCTCGTGTATTGAACTGGATGGAGCGCTGGCTGCAGACCGAGTGGCCTGATCTCGACGTACATCTGACGTCGGTAACGGATCACTGGGCGACCTTTGCCGTTGTCGGTCCAAACAGCCGCAAGGTGCTCCAGAAAGTATGCAAGGACATCGACTTCGCGAACGCGGCTTTCCCATTCATGACGTATCGCAACGGCACGGTGGCAGCGACAGCGGCGCGTGTCATGCGCATCAGCTTTTCCGGCGAGCTTGCCTACGAAGTCAACGTGCCAGCCAACCGCGGCCGCGCGGTTTGGGAAGCGCTAATGAGCGCAGGTCGCGAGTTCGACATTACACCGTATGGCACCGAATCGATGCACGTGCTGCGTGCGGAGAAGGGCTACATCATCGTCGGCCAGGATACAGATGGGTCGGTGACGCCATTCGATCTCGGTATGGGTGGCATGGTTGCCAAAAAGGAATGCCTCGGCAAACGCTCGCTGTCGCGCTCGGACACGCAGCGCGAAGACCGCAAGCAACTGGTCGGCCTGAAGACCATCGATCCACGCATTCATTTGACCGAGGGCGCGCAAATCGTCGCGGCACCTGCGAGCGAAGGCATTACACCGATGCTAGGTCACGTGACATCGAGCTATCAGAGCCCGATTTTGCAGCGTTCGATTGCTCTTGCCGTGCTCAAAGGCGGCCTCGGAAAAATCGGTGAACGCGTGTTCGTGTCGATGTCCGCGACGCATTGCGCCGAAGCGGAAGTCTGCAGTCCAGTTTTCTACGATCCGGAAGGAGTGCGTCAGCATGTTGAATGATCTGGTTCAGGAATCGCCGCTTGCCGATATCGAAGCGGAGATCGCGAAGGCATGCGGCAGCCTTGCGGGATGCTTCCAGTTGACCGAGCGGCCATTCGTCACGCTCGTTACTCTACGCGGTACAGGCGTCGCGTTTGAATCCGCAGTGCAGCGTGCGCTTGGCCTGACATTGCCACAGCGATCTGGGGGACGCAGTGCCGCAGGCGAACGCGTGGCGCTATGGATGGGACCGGACGAGTGGCTGATCCAGTCCACCCAGGACATGGCCGCCGACCTTGAGCGGCACTTGCGTGCGAGCCTCGAGGGTCTGCGCTGCGCCGTAGTTGACGTGAGCAGCGGCTACACCGTGATCGATATTGCCGGCTCCGCGGTGCGCGATGTGCTGGCAAGCGGCTGTCCACTCGATCTGCATCCGAGCGTGTTCGGCGATGGGCAATGCGCACAGTCGCATTTCTTCAAGGCCGGCGTGACGCTGTGCCGTGACGGAGACGAGCGCTTTCAGCTGATCGTGCGGCGCAGCTTCGCAGAATATTGCTGCCTGATGCTGCTCGATGCCGTACAGCCTTACCTTGCTTCGTATATTTGATAACCGCGACATGCGAATCACCGACGAGGTTCAGATGAACATGATGCGGGCTATTCCCGTGCTTGAGTGGGACGTTGTGATCGATTCGCTGCAAGCGCAGACGCGAGTTGGGATTCACGGCCACGAACGTGTGCCGCAGCCAGTTGTGCTCGACGCGGTGCTGCATTGCCGGGCCGAAGCGTTGCCGGATCACATTGATGCTTGCCTCGATTACGATGCGTTCTGTCGGACGCTATGCGCTTACCTCGACAGTCAGGCACACACCGATCTCGTGGAACGGCTCGCGGCAGATCTGCTGAGCCAGGCTTTCGATCGCTTCGCTGTGCTCGACAGCGCCGAGCTGACGCTCTTCAAACCGCACGCCGTTCCGGCCGCAGTACGAGTGGGCGTGCGCTTGCGCTGGACCCGCCTCGACTATCTGCGTTGGTCCAATAGCGTGGACGGCCGCGGCATTTCGCACACGCTGCAAGCCTGATTTCATTTCAAGGCACAACATGACCAGAACTCATCTACTGGACGCTGGACGGGCGCCACAATTCGCCTTGACGGTCAGTTGCCCGAGCGCTCGCGGCCAGGTCGCGGCGCTGGTGCAATTTCTCGACGAGCGTGGTTGCTATATCGACGAATTCGACGTGTTTGACGATGACACCACGGCGCGCTTTTTTGTCCGTTGCGTCTTTCATGGGGAGGCGCCACATCAACTGGACGTCGCGTTGCTGCGCGACGAATTCACCGGTGTCGCCGCGCGGTTCGACATGAACTGGGCGATTCACGACACCCGGGCGAGACCTAAAGTGTTGATCCTGGTATCGAAGCTCGATCATTGTCTGGCCGATCTGCTGTTCCGCTGGCGGATGGATGAACTACAGATGGAGATTGTCGGCGTGGCGTCAAATCATGCAGATCTCGAACCGCTCGCGGTCGCGAACGGTATCGCGTTCCATCATTTGCCGCTCACCGCTGACACCAAACCGCAGCAGGAAGGGCAAATCCTGGCGCTGATCGAGCGCACGGGCGCCGAACTCGTTGTGCTCGCGCGATATATGCAGGTGCTTTCAGCCGGATTGAGCGCACGTCTCGCGGGCCGCGCCATCAATATCCACCACTCGTTCTTGCCGGGCTTCAAGGGAGCGAAGCCGTATCATCAGGCGCATGCACGCGGTGTAAAACTGATCGGCGCCACCGCGCATTTCGTCACCGATGATCTGGACGAAGGCCCGATCATCGAGCAGGTCGTGGAACGCGTCAATCATGCGAGCCATCCGGAGCAATTGCTAGCCACCGGACGCGACGTGGAGTGCCTCGCGCTCGCACGCGCCGTCAAGTTCTATATCGAAAGACGGGTGTTTATCAACGGCAGTCGCACTGTCGTCCTGCAATAGCAGGCACCGCGCTTAATGTCGGAAATAGAAATAGTTTTGTCGCATATAAAAACATTCCCGTAATTTTAGGCCCATACGATGCTCTCAACCTAGCGGGGGCATCAGGTGGATAACCGATGCGGAATTACAACCAGGAGACGTGTCTGATGCAAAAGAGCGTGTTGATAGGCGAGTTGGCGTGGCCCGAGTATGCGCGCCGCGTGCAGCAGCAAAAGCAACCCATTCTGATTCCGATTGGCGCATTGGAGCAGCATGGCCCGCATATGTCGATGAACCCTGACGTGCTGTTGCCGAGTGCGATCGGCGTAGGCGTCGCACAGCGGATTGGCGCGCTGGTTGCGCCGGCCATTGCGTATGGATACAAGTCGCAGCAGAAGAGCGGTGGTGGCAACCACCTATGCGGGACGACGAGCCTTGATGGTCACACGCTGTCGTCGACCGTGAAGGACATCCTCAAGGAATTCGCGCGTCATGGCGCACGCAAGATCTGCCTCATCAATGGGCACTTCGAAAACTCGATGTTCGCGGTAGAAGGGATCGATCTTGCGATTCGGGAATTGCGTTGGGAAGGCATTCACGATTTTCAGGTCGTGATGTTGTCGTACTGGGATTTTGTCACTGAGGCGACCATCGCGCGCATTTATCCGGATGGCTTTCCCGGATGGGCGGTCGAGCACGGCGGGGTACTTGAGACTTCGCTGATGCTGCATCTGCATCCGCATCTCGTGGACATGTCATGCGTGCCGACCCATGCGGCCGCCACGTTCGAGCCGTATGACCTGTTCCCGCCGGTTCCGCAGTGGACGCCGCCATCTGGTTGTCTGTCTTCGGCGGCGGATGCGTCGGCGGAGAAGGGGGCGTTGCTGTTCGACGTTTGCGTTGAGGGGATTTCGCACGCACTCGGCGAAGCCTACGACGCCCGCGAAAAAGCTTCAGGCGTCTGAACCAACCATCGACGAGGGGAATGCAATGGGAAGCTACGATAGCCGTGATTCGCACACTGAGGTGGCTGCGGATAAGGCCTGGAGTATCGAGCAACATGCCATCGATCCGATCCCGCTCAAGGATCGCCATGGCACGCCGGCCGAGTTGTTCAAGATGTGGATCGGCGCCAATACAAACTACGTGGTGGTCGTGACGGGCGCACTCGCGCTTTCGCAAGGATTGTCCCTCTGGCAGGCGCTCGCGGCGATCACGGTGGGGAATCTGCTGGGCTGTTTCGTGCTGGGTCTGACGACCATCATGGGGCCGCGCACGGGTACATCCGGCATCATGACCTCGCGCAGTTCGTTCGGCCAACTCGGTTCGTTTTTGCCGAAGGCCGTAAGTCTGGTGTCCGCGCTTAGCTGGTTTTCGATCAACTCGGTGGTCGCAACCCAGGCGTTGGAAGGTCTGTTGAAGATGGGCGGCTTGCAGAGTCATGCGGTCGTGTGGATCTCGCTGGGGATCATTCTGGCCGCGGAGATTCTCCTCGCGATCTTCGGCCATGCCACCATCATCGCCGCAGAGAAATGGATCGCCGTGGTGCTTGCGGTGCTGTTTGGGGGGCTGGCTGCTTTCGTGTTGCCGCATACTAGTTTCGCCATGGCGTCGGCTATCAACCACGGTGGCGGATCGTTCAATACCTGGCTCATCGCGATGGGCATCATCTTCTCCTACCCCATCGGCTGGGCGAACTTCGCGTCTGATTACAGTCGCTATTTTCCGGCTGAAACCAGCTGGAAAAAGATTGTCCTCGCGGCGGGTGGCGGCCAGTTCGTCGCGCTGATGTTTTGCGAGGTGATCGGCGTGCTGTTTGCAACCGCGTTAGGCGGCTTGCTCGGCGACGATCCGGTGAGCCAACTGGGACGCTTCCTGCCGACGTGGTTCATCGTACCGCTGCTGTTTTCGATCATTCTCGGCGGCATCGCGGCAAATGTGCCAAATGGCTACACGGCGGGTCTGGGGCTGCTTGCGTTGCGCATTCCGATCAACCGCATCACGTCGCTGAGCATCATTGCGCTCTTTACGCTGTGTTTTCGAGTGGTCACCGTGTTCTATGGGCAATTCTTCGACATGTATCAGGTGTTTCTGAACTACATGGTGTTCTGGACCGCGCCCTGGGCCGCGATTGTCGTCGTGGATTACTTCATGCGTCGCGGCCGCTACCAGGCCGATGCGTGGATGAAGTGGGGCAGTGGAGCATACTGGTACGACGCGGGGGTATTCTGGCCGGGCGTGGTTGCACTCATGGCCGGAATCGTGGCATCGCTCGTGTTCTCGAACTCGCCGACGTTTGTCAGTCCCTTGATGCACGATTACCTCGGCTGGGGCGATCTAAGTTTCGAGTTCGGGCTGCTCTCCGCCGGCTTGACCTACTACGTGCTTGCCCGCCGCAGTCCACACTTCCGGACCACGGCTGACACCTCTGCCCAAGTAGCGATCTGAACACCGGCAAAATCGGAACCTTCCAGACTAGCCCGCGTTAAACCTCGACGGCATACGATTGCCGTTGAGAAACGCGGGCTTTTTTTCGCCCGTCTTTCTGGCACTTTGGCGAATGAGTGCACGGATGAAAAGCGAGAACTGGCGTTGCCGGTGTAAACCCGCGATGTCGAAATCAGAAAGTATTCCGTCGCGAGCAAAAATCTTCCGTGCGGTCGACCTTCTACTATCTGCTCAAACGGCGCTGGCACAACTGGAAGCACGAAACCGGTTGAGTTGATCGCAGGAGCCGTCTTGTCAGGTTGAAAATCGCATGATTCACGTTTGGAGATCGTAGATGAATTCCAGAAAGGCTGTTTCAGGCAGTGCAACAGGTGCCGGCGCGATCGCGCCGGGCGGCGTGGCTTCCCTGGGGGCGTCGGGTGCAACACATGAGCGAGTCCGTGCAGACCGGCGCTTGCTCAAACGAGCGGCGACGGCCAGTTTTATCGGCAATTTCGTCGAGTGGTTCGATTACGCTTCGTACGGCTATCTGGCCACGATCATTGCGATCGTCTTCTTTCCAAAGACGAACTCAGCCACCGGGCTGCTAGCCGCGTATGGCGTTTTCGCCATTTCGTTTATCGTCAGACCGATCGGTGGCATCGTCTGGGGGCATTTCGGTGACAGGATCGGACGAAGGACCGCGCTTTCCCTGTCGATTCTCATCATGTCATGTTCGACCTTCGTGATTGCATTTCTGCCCACGTATGCGCAAGTCGGCGTACTGGCGCCGGTGCTGCTGCTGGTGGTGCGCGTTGTCCAGGGCTTCTCCGCGTCAGGAGAATACGCCGGCGCATCTGCGTTCCTCGCCGAATACGCACCGGAGGGCAAGCGGGGCGTTTATACCAGCATCGTCCCAGCCAGTACTGCGGCGGGATTACTGTTCGGGTCGGTTTTCGTCGCGGTGCTCCACGCTGTCCTGACCACAGACCAGCTTCATTCATTCGGCTGGCGGCTGCCATTCCTGCTTGCCGCGCCGTTTGGTTTGATCGGACGTTACATTCGCGTGCGTCTTGAAGATACCCCGAAATTCAAGGCGCTGGAAGCGTCTCACCACGCTCCGCGTGCGCCGGTTAAAGAGCTGCTGGGCAAGCATCGCGGGAGGATGTTGATTGCATTTGGTGTGACATGCCTGAATGCGGTCGCGTTCTATCTGGTGCTGAGCTATATGCCTACCTATCTGTCAACGGAAATGGGCATGGGTGAAACCGAGTCGTTTCTTGCAGCGACGATTTCGCTTGGCGCCTATATCGGGCTTATCTTCCTGATGGGAGCGTTGTCAGACCGCGTCGGCCGTAAAACGATGCTGATTGGCGCATCAATCCTGTTCGCGTTGCTCACCGTGCCGTTTTTCAAGGGGTTGGTCGGCGCGAGCTTCCTCACGATCGTCATGATCCAGATCGCTTTCGGTGCGTTGCTGACGATGAACGATGGAACCCTGCCTTGCTTTTTGTCCGAGATTTTTCCGACGCGTGTGCGCTATACCGGGTTTGCGTTCTGCTTCAATGCAGCGAATGCTTTGTTCGGCGGCACCGCGCCTCTGGTGGCCACGTGGTTGATCGGCGCCACAGGGAACAAGCTGGCACCTGCGTGGTATCTGGTGGGTGCGGCAGGCGTGGCGCTTGTAGCGATGCTCGCAAGCAAGGAGACCTCGCGCAGCCCGCTGACCGACGACTGATGAACTATGTTTCGTTGATCGATGTATAAAAATAAATTAGTTATCCATATCATAAAGAGAATTAAAAAATGAAAAATCGGGCTTTGGCTGCGTTGACGTTCGCGGTCCTTGCGCAGCAAGGACACGCGCAAAGCAGCGTGACACTGTATGGCGTGCTGGACGATGGCTTGAACTTCACATCGAATGCTGACGGCCACCACGCCTTTTCCATGGTAAGTGGCGATACGGCCGAAACCAGCTTCGGTCTGAGGGGAACGGAGGACCTGGGCGATGGGCTCAACGCAATATTCACGCTCGAAAATGGTGTGAATATCAATAGTGGCGCCTTTAATGAAGGCGGGCGTCTGTTCGGGCGACAGTCGTTCGTCGGGCTGGCATCTCAAAGCGCGGGCACGCTGTCGCTCGGACGGCAATACGACGCTACCATTGACATGTGGAGCCCATTCACGGCTGCCGGCAACACGATCGGCGATTTCGCCGCACACCCGTTTGATAACGATAATGCCGACTATGACTATCGCCTGAACAACGCAATCAAATATGTGACGCCGGCGATCCGAGGTTTCCAGGCGGAAGCGGTATACGCATTGAGCAACGCGGCAAACTTCGCGTCGAATCGTGCTTATAGCGCCGCCCTGGCCTATTCGTCAGGTCCGTTCTCGGCCGCGCTTGCTTATATGAGGCAAAACGACGGAGGTACGAATTCGATCGGTGCGGTGGGCACGGATGATGTGTTCGTGGCATCGTCGCAGCAAAATCTCGATGCGGGCGTCAAATGGACGTTTTCAGACGGGGCGAATGTGTCGCTCGCCTATTCGCACACCGATGTATACGATCCGACCTCAAACGCGTATGTCGCGGACATCGGCTCGCAGGACTGGAGGACGTGGAAGTTCGATAACGTGGAAATCAACGGACAATACTTCTTCCGCCCTGATCTTTGGATGGTCGGCGCCTATACGTTGACTCATGGCGAGTTCAAGGACACGACCGGCAGCGATAGTCCCGACTGGCAGCAGATTTCGCTCATGCTCAGCTACAGCCTGAGCAAGCGGACCTCTGTGTATGTACAAGGCGCCTACCAGCATACAAATGGGAAGACGGGGACCGATCTCGATCTGGCGCACATCATCGGTGCTGCGGATCTTTCGTCGACGCGCAATCAGATGGTTTATCGAGTGGCATTAATGCAGCACTTCTAATAACCGCGGGTTGATCTGGGTTTGGTTTTCTCTGTGATCTGCATTGGCCAGGACGCAATGGACGATCTCCGGACTCACGTTATATGAAGGAGATCCGTTCAGACTGGTTGAGCTTTGTCGAAATCACGCTACTGCCGTCGCCAGACCGCGGTGGAACTTGGGGTCATCGAGTTTCGTCGGCAGTATCGTGATGGCCCGCGCAGTGTTACTTCACCCGGAAGATGGGCCGCAAAAACTCGGTCAGCTCGGCATAGGCGTCTAGCGGCAGAACATGAGCGACGAACTGGTCTCGGCGGACCACGATCAGGCGTCTTAAGAGGACGTCAGGGTGGAAGGGCCGCTGACGCGAGTATCCTGTCTTTTGCTTGGTCGCATGCGCATCAGGTTACATCAATCACCGCAACGGAACGCCTCAAAGGGATCGATCATGATGAAATTGATGGAAACGACGACGGACACCATCGAAAGTCTTTTACCCGAACTCGAGGCGATCTATAAAGATCTGCACCAGCATCCCGAACTGTCGATGCAGGAAGTGCGCACCGCAAGCATCGCCGCGGACTATGTGGAAAAGCTCGGATACGACGTGACTCGCAACGTCGGCGGCACGGGAGTCGTGGCCATGTTACGCAACGGCGAGGGCCCAACCGTGATGCTGCGCGCCGACATGGATGCGCTGCCAATGGTGGAAGCGACCGGACTTCCGTATGCAAGCACGGTGAGGTCGAAGGACGAAGAGGGCGTCGACGTGGGCGTCGCGCATTCGTGCGGCCACGACATGCACGTGACCTGGCTCATGGGTGTGACGCACTTGATGGCTGCGCATCGGGACGCATGGCGCGGGACGCTGATGGCCGTTTTTCAACCAGGGGAGGAAGTGGCGCGTGGCGCCCGCAGCATGATTGACGACGGTATGGCTCGCCGGTTCCCCAAGCCTGATGTGATCCTCGGCCAGCACGTCATGGTTGGCGAGGCGGGCACGGTCGGTCATCGAAGCGGCGCGATTCTTTCGGCGGGCGACAGTCTGAAAGTGAAGCTGTTCGGGCGCGGCTCGCACGGTTCGCAGCCGCAGACCTCGATCGATCCCGTCATCATGGCGGCTTCGACAACGCTTCGTCTCCAGACCATCGTATCGCGCGAAATTTCGCCACGCGACAGTGCCGTACTGACGATTGGCGCGCTGCAAGCGGGAACCAAAGAGAACATCATCCCTGACGATGCGACGCTCAAGCTCAATATACGCACATTCGACGAAGACGTACGCGAGTACATGCTAGGCGCGGTCCGTCGCATCTGCTGCGCGGAATGCGTGGCCTCCAACGCACCGCGCGAGCCAGAGTTCACGACGCTTTCAAGCTACCCACTCACGATCAACGACGTCGAGACGAGCGAACGCGTGCGCAAAGCATTCGAATCCCACTTTGATGAGCGCGCCTACGAAGCTGCCCCGGCAGCGGCGAGTGAGGACTTCAGTGTTTTTGGCCGGGAATGGGCCGTACCCTATGCGTTCTGGTTCGTCGGCGGCACCGATCCCGATACGTTCAGAAAGGCGGTGAAGGAGAAAAAGCTCAACGAAATTCCAAGCAACCATTCGCCAAAGTTTGCTCCGGTTCTCGACCCTACGCTGCGTACAGGCCTGGAGGCCATGCTTTGCGCAGCGGGCGAGTGGCTCGATCCGCGAGACGCGTCGGTGTGAATGCAACGCGATGATATTGTTGTCTGAGATCTGTTATTTGTGACACAATAAAATCGTAGGATCGCGCTGGGAAACTGGAGTTCGGTGCAGTTACAGGGGGGGCACGGATGGTCACCAGCTTCGCATCACACAGGGCCAACGGACGATCTCCGCGAGGAGCGCAGGGGACTTGCCACGAAAGATCTTCTACAACCAGACGGCAGCACGGTTGGGCAATCGCCCGTGGATAGCATCGTGGCTGGGAACGTCCTCCGATCATTGCGTCCAAAACTGGTCTCGATTGACGAGATCCTTGCCGCACGACCGCAGCAGCCGATTGCGACGACTCGCGCACGCGGCTGGAATGGGGTGACGGTTGATCTTCATCGTCCCTACTTCGGTTGTGACGAGAGCTACCCGGGTCTCGATCATCATCTGATTTGTTATTGCCCATCAGGAAGCGCCAAACTGGTTCAGCGCCGAGTCGGCGCCGTTCATGCGAGCGTCATTACGGCCGGCGTGTCCTATATCATGCCTGCCGACTGTGAGTCGACGTGGGAGGGTGATTCGGGATTGTCCGCGCGGCTGCGCATTCCGACATCGCTGATCGCCTCAGCGGCGGAGCAACTGGGTCGGCGAAAAGGCCACGTTGAAATCCGCAACGTGTTTCAAGTGCGCGACTCCGTGATCGAGCGCCTCGCGCAGACCCTGCTCGTAGAAATGGAGCGTAAAGCACATCCGGTCCAGGTACTAATCGTCGACGCGATATCGACGGCTTTGACAGCCCATATGCTGCGCAGCTACAACGCATTCGAGCCGTTGGAGTGTTCGCAGGAACGTGCACTCGGCAAGCTCGAAATTGCTCGATTGACCGAATTTATCGAAGATAATCTTGATCGAACGATCAGCCTCGAAGACCTGGCATCGGTAGTGAACGTCAGTCGGTTTCATTTCAGCCGCCTGTTCAAGCGCAGTATCGGTAGCACTGCTATCAGCTTTGTGGAGCAGTGTCGAATCCGTCGGGCTCAATCGCTGATTACCGACACCGACCTGCCGCTCGCAGAAATCGCGCTGGCGGTGGGCTTTGTCGACCAAAGCCATTTCACCCGGCGATTTCACCGCCATGTCGGTTGCACCCCGGCGGCTTTCGCGCGTGAACAGGGGCGACGGAGGTCGGCACTGCGATCGGCTCAGTCGAACGGGAAGGGGCAACGATAGCCATCTGCGGCGTGCCGCCCTCTCTCGATCTGGTTAGAAAGAACCCCTCTCGGTGGAAAAGGATCACAAGCGCTACGCGTGCATCATCCACCCGCCTGCTGCCATTGCTGCCTGACGTAGTGCCTCTGACCAGGCGGGGTAAGGGTGACAGATTCGAGCAAAGTCCTCGCAAAGCATGGACGCCTCCATTGCAATGGCGACCTGTGAAATCAGATCGGCTGCACCCGGGCCGATGAGATGCGCGCCCGCGATGAGATTCGTATGCGAGTCGATCAGCAGTTTCACAAAACCCTCAGACGTATTGCAGATTGCGGCGCGCGCATTCGCTGAAAGCGGACAATAGCCAACTCGATAGGCCGCCTGGGTGGCTCCAAGCTCGTCCTCGGTCTTCCCGATCATGGCGACTTCGGGATTGGTGTAGAGGACGTAGGGAATTGAAGCGTAGTTGACGAATCCTGGAAGGCCGGCGATCCGTTCGGCACAAGCTATCGCTTCTTCTTCGGCCTTGGACATCAGCATTGGGCCTGCGGCGGCGTCACCGATCACCCAGATTCCGGGCCCCGATATGGATCCGTGCGGCGGCAATACGCCCTCCGGGTCGGCTTGCAGGCCAACGCTCGCAAGGTTCAAGTCGGCTGTCGATGGTCGGCGGCCGATAGCGACGAGCACCATTTCTGCGTCGAGCGTAGTGATTTCGTTAGATTCTGTGGTGTGCAGCCGGATGGAAACACCGTTGGAGTGCTTATCGAGTCCAATTACGTCGCTCAACAACCTGACATCAATGCCTTGTAGCTTTAGCGACCGCTCCAGAGCGACCGCAACATCGCGATCGAGCCAGTGGCATATCCGGTCGCGGCGCTCGATGAGGGTTACTCGCGAGCCCAGGCGACGCCAGATTGATCCCAATTCGACTCCCACAGCACCGGCGCCGACAATCGCCAGATGCTGCGGTAGGCGATCGAGCGACAAGGCATCAGCCGAATCGAGAATACGCGTGTGATCGAAAGCGGCAAAAGGCAGCGGGACCGGCTCGGAACCCGTGGCAATAACGAGGGCGGTCCCGTACAGTGTTTGCTGCACGCCGCCCGCTTTCTTGACGACGACCTGACCTGCTGCGGCGAGCAGCGCATTGCCATAAATGAGCGTGACGCCCTGCTTACGCAGCAGTGTGTGAATGCTTTTCGACATCTTTTTCACGGTCGCTGCCTTGTAGGCCATCATCTGCACCAGATTGAGCGTGGGTGCACCATCGATTCCTAGTGAAGTGTTCTTTCCCTTGCTGGCCAACTGGTAGATTTCAGAAGTATGGAGCAACAATCTGGACGGAATGCATCCCGTTCGGATTCCTGCTCCACCGACATTCGAAGCTCGTTCGACACATGCAACGGAAAAGCCAAGCTGGCCCGCTCGAATCGCGGTGTTATAGCCGGCCGCCCCGCACCCAATCACGATGACGTCGTAATGGTTCATCAGCCCTTGCGCCCTGAACTCCCACTAACGAGGAGAAATGAACGGGATTGGAATTGGCCTTATGTTCAAGTGTTCTGTGAATATAACCAGCGGGTTATCAAGCGATCCAGAGACAGGAACCCGGGCCCCACCGCCATGATCCCCACGGCAAGCGATGCCCAATAAAGATGGAAATTCGCCCAGCCGTCAGGGAACACCAATTGAATGACTCCGGTCATTACCAGCAGCGCGAGAGCCGTGAGCCTGGTCGCAAAGCCCAGCACGAGCAAAGCTGGGAGCGTAATCTCTGCCAAGGCAACGACAAGTGCGATCGTGTCAGGAGCCGGGAAACTGTAGGCTCCCCCGAAAAGGTGAACTTTGAATTGATTCTCAAAGAGGAAGAGCGTTGCCGGTGAAAGGGACAAGATACCGTCCCATCGCGTCAGGCCAGATCGAAAGAACGGAAGCGAGAGCGCAATCCGCATCATTGGCGGAGCGAGGACCCACCCAACCGCCTGGATTTGCTCGAACGCTGCGCGAATCAACAGTTCAAAACGGTCTTTCGCCCGTGCATGGAACTGGTTCATGCGTGCCTCGCAATCTGTGCGAAATCGGAATCCTCTCGCGTGTTCCACCCGACGATCGCATTGACCGAAAATAGATCTCGAAGTGCGCCTGACAGGTCGAAACTGGAATCGTCGTCGAGTGCGCGGATCGTCGCAACTGAAACCGAAGCGCCCGCCGCCAGGCCCTGGATGAAAGTCGCTGCACCAGCAGGCAGTCGGCGCACCTCGACCTCAGCAATGGGGCGCGCGACAAGCGCATTCTCGCCCCCGCTAGATATGTCGAGCGTAGCGGACATACCCCCGTCAATGTTCATCGTCCATATCTGGACGGCGGGAAACGACGACCGTACTACGCGTACCGAGGGATGCAGCGTAAGGCTAACTTGCACAATGGTCTGAGAATCGATCGTGGCAAACATGGCTGGGTCGATCGGTGGCGCCTCCGCAGCGTGATACGCCTCCACGCATGCCCGCTCGAGTCGGGCGACATCCGGCAAATATGGAATACACTTCGCCGGTTCAAACGATCCAATGAAATTTGGGAACGTTTCACCGTAGTCAAGCATGATGGGTGACCTCGGGGGGGCGAGCGAGACGTAGATACGGGCCATCGCCGCGAAGAATTCATCGCCTGTGATGCGGCGCACGGCAGGAAAGGCAGCCTCTAGCGCCTCCACGAGACCAGCTATGACATTGTTCCGATAGACGTTGAATCGTTTCTCGCTTGGCTTCCGATCGGGGCCAACCAGGCCGCAAGGTACGGGCATGGTGGGATCCAGCAGCGCTGCGGCGAACTTCCTCTGGCGTTCATACAAACAATTGGGGCTCAAGCCTTTGCTGTCGGCTCTACCGTCCAACTGTCTGGCAGACGCTTGAAGTGTTTTTTGGGCTGCCATAAACCCCTCACGACCGAAGCGGGCGTTGGACGACATTGGTCCACAACTCGCGGAGACTGTCGACACCGCCAGCGGTTGAACTCCAGAGTGTGGTATCGCCAACGAGGAGGCTGCCAATGAACGTATCGGCGCGAGACTGCAGGAGAGCATCAAATGTCGCGCGGTCATTTGTAAAAGGATGCGGCGGGGCAGTGGGATCGACTCGCTGACGGGCGAGGACGTCAAGCTTGTCAACAGCTGCGCCGAGGCGCTCGAGCTGCGGCAGATGCGGATGCAGATTGAAGGTGCGCACCCTCTGAAGCAGACCTAATCGATCCAACGTCGTGTCAGCTTTAATCGGCGCTGGAGATCCGTCTGGTTCGGGCGCGGGTCTGAGTCCGAAGCGGTTTTCAACTGGCACCCCGAGCCCCGCGAGCAGCGAACGTGCGAAGCCACCGAACCGTTGCCGCGGTGGGATGGTCTTATCGCCGTGGTGTTCGAACTCCGTGATCTGACGTTGCAGTTGGTCGTTTTCAGGGCGTTCCGTTACATCGCCGATGTCATGGTGCGGGCAGATAAAAGCAAGATTGTCGGCTTGTCCAAGGAATGCGCGGACCGCTTCGATCTCTGCGCTTTCCGCTGTTTGAGCGGTCCTGAGCGAGTCGAAACTGATGACGATCAGCGTGTCTACGCCGCTGAGTATGTTCGCATCAAGCGGGGTCAGCGTCTCGTCGTCCGCGACACGCTCAATCTCGGTCACGCTCTGGTCCGTCAGCGTTGCCGCCAGATCGACGAAGGCGGTGAAGTTGGGCTTCATGATGTTGTCGAGGAAACCCGCGATGCTCTGGTCAAACCGACTGGGATCCGAGAGTTCATGGAATCGCGGAAAAGCCATCCTGCGACTTTCAAAAAGCGCCGGAAACCGATCGTCGATCACATGGAGGGGCGCACTGATCTCGCCTGGCCGACTCCACGCGTAATAGACAAGAACTTGCCGCTTGATCATAGTGGTCGTACCTCTGTCAGCTGGTGCTGCGAAATGGTGACCTGTCGTCCGCTTGTAATGTGGTCGACACTCGCAGGTTGCGCGCTTTCCCGAAGGATGGCGTCAGCCCGCTCTGCTTGCGCTGCGAGCGTTGACCAGTCAGGTACCTTGGAGTCCCACTCAATCAATGTCGGAAGGGGACCGGTTCTGCTGATCGTTCGTGCGAAGAGATCCCACACGATGTCTGCGATGTGACGGTCGTGGGTATCGATAAGAAGTGGCCGACCTTTTTCGTCTGCCTCCTGTGCGTGACCGGCAAGATGGATTTGTTGCACGGCCGCGAGCGGGTATCCATCGAGATAGGAGACAGGGTTCCACTGTTGATTGGTCGACGCAACGTAGGCGTTATTGACGTCGAGCAACAGGCCACATCCCGACCGCTGCACAACGGCGGCGAGGAAGCCGACCTCTGAGTAACTGCTTTCCTCGAAGGACAGGTAGGTAGAGGGGTTTTCCAGCAATATTTGCCGGCCGAGGACTTCTTGCACCTGATCAATGTGGTCCACGACGCGGGCCAGGCTCTGTGCAGTGTACGGAAGCGGTAGCAGGTCGTTGAGAAAGCCGCAGTCGTGACTGGACCAGGCCAGGTGCTCGGAAAACACACCCGGTGTAAAGCGTGCGATTAGTTCCTTCACCCGTCGGAGATGGCCCGGATCAAGGGGGTGGTCAGCACCAATCGAAAGACCGACTCCATGGATGGAGAGCGGGTAGGACTCGCATATCGCGGACAGAAAGCGATGTGGTGGGCCGCCTGCGCCCATATAGTTTTCGGCATGAACCTCGAAGAAGCCCATGTCCGGCCGCGATTCGAGAATCGTGCGGTAATGTTCGGCTTTAAGCCCAACTCCGGCGCGCTGAGGCAGACGCCGTTTGGTGTCCTGAGGAAATAGCTCTACCATGGCTCGCCGTTGTTGCGGTTAGAACAGCGCGGCCGGGTGTGACAGTGCCCGGCCACCGATCGATCTCAGGCCTTGGGAGACAGGCTACCGGGTCCCTTCGGCGTAGAAATGGTGGTGCAGGTTCCGGTGGGGACCAGCTTGAATGAGTTGCCCTGATAATCGATCGTGCTGGTCCCGGCGCAGGTGGTGCCCGCGCCCGCATAGCAGTCGTTCTGCCCTTTCAGGGCTGTGCCGAAACACGGCTCGACCTTGCCGGATTTGACGAGCGCGGTATGCTCGGCCTGAATCTTCTTCTGTGCTTCGGTGAACTCCTGCGCACCCGCAGGCGTGGCCGAAATGGCGGCAAGGGCGGTGGCGAAAGCACCGACGACGAGAGTGCTGATTTTATAATCGGCCATACGGTTTCTCCAACGTTAAAAGAGTGCAGCGATCCTGAAGGCGCAACGACCAGGCTCTCGCTTGTGCGCAGGGTATGGATAAACTATGGACAAACGGTTACGCCCGGTTCAAACCTGGCATGCAAGCGATGACTCGTCGCAGCACAGTTAGCATACGGAATCAGGAGCGGGAGAAGATTGCACGGTCTTGTGCCATTTGGTACCAGATTGCGCCGGGCACGTCTGGCGGTGGTTTATGGTCGCCTCTGGTATTCCCGGCAGCAATGCCGCTATGACCTATCGAGTCGGCTTTCACGGAGTGCCAACCGACTACATCCCCGTTTCATGGGGTGTTGTTATACTCGGCGTCAACGATTCTTCGCGATCGACCACGTAACAGCTATGGATGTCCCGGCACTGTTCCGGTGTTCAAATTTTCGACGGCGGGCTGTTCAAGGTTTGCCTCGCGATCTCGTTGTATTTGAGCCTGAGGGTCCCTGGTCGACAAAATCGTTAATATCTCCGCGCCCGCTTACGGACGCCGAGTGCTTTTCATCTGACTGCGGAACACATTTCATGAAGATTCAATCACTCCGAGAACAGTGGTTGGCAAACGTCCCCAGCAACTTGCTTGCGGGTCTCACATCGTCGTTCGCGCTTGTTCCCGAATGCATTGCCTTTGCACTGGTCGCTCACGTCAATCCGTTGATGGGGCTGTACGGTGCCTTCATCATCTGTGCGCTTACAGCCATCTTTGGCGGCAGGCCCGGAATGATTTCGGGGGCGGCGGGCTCGATGGCCGTCGTCATCGTCGCGCTTGTCGTTCAGCACGGCGTTCAGTATCTGTTGGCCACTGTGGTGTTGAGCGGCGTGTTGATGATGTTGTTCGGGCTATTGCGTCTGGGAAAACTGGTTCGAATGGTGCCGCATCCTGTGATGATCGGATTTGTGAACGGCCTGGCCATCATCATCGCGATGGCGCAACTAGAGCACTTCAAACGCGCAACGCCCCAAGGTGAGGTTTGGCTGCAGGGGACACCGCTAGTGGTGATGTGCGCATTGGTCGTACTGACGATGTCAATCGTCTACCTGTTGCCCAAGGTCACAAAGGCCGTGCCGCCCGCTCTGGTCGCCATCGTTGGTGTGGGCTTGATCAGTCAGTTCATGCATTGGCCCGTGCGGACGTTGGGCGATATGGCGCATATCGCGGGCGCCTTCCCGAGCCTTCATTTGCCACAGGTTTCGTTCGATCTCGCGACCTTGATGGTTGTCTTGCCCTACGCAACGCTCATGGCCATTGTGGGACTGCTTGAGACACTACTGACATTCAACCTGACCGATGAGATCACCGAGACCCTGGGCCAGCCCGATCGCGAATGCCTCGCGCTCGGTGTGGCAAATGTGGTTTCGGGACTGTTCGGCGGCATGGGCGGTTGTGCGATGATCGGTCAAACCATGATCAACCTGACGTCAGGAGGCCGTAGTCGCGTTTCCGGTGTGACGAGCGGTGTCATGATTCTTCTTTTCATTCTCTTCCTTTCCCCGCTAATCGAACGTATTCCATTGGCCGCGCTGGTTGGTGTGATGTTTGTTGTTGCTCAACAAACCTTCGCATGGGGATCGCTGCGGGTACTAGGCAAGGTTCCCCGCAACGATGCCTTGGTAATCATCGCCGTGACGGTCATCACCGTTTTTACTGACCTGGCCATTGCCGTACTTTTCGGTATCGTCATCGCCGCGCTGAACTTCGCATGGCAACACGCGCGAGAGATACGAGTTGAGGTGAAAAGCCGCGGCGAAGATGCGCGAACCTATGTCCTGCATGGCACGTTATTCTTCGCGTCGACTGCGAATTTTCATGACCTGTTCAAGCCACAAGTCGACCCTGACCAGGTTGTCGTTGATTGCCAGCATTTGCATGTCGCCGACCACTCTGCGATCGCCGCATTTGAAGCGCTCAAGGGGCGCTATAAAAAAGCCGGAAGGCATTTGCAATTCATCAACCTTTCGCCGCGCAATCAACACATCCTCGAGCGGGCTGGGGTGTCGCTCATGTGACTATCTGTTTCGCTGGGCTACGGGAGCGCTGACAGATGGCGTTTCAGCTGGATTCACCAGCGTCCACGTCAGCATTGTCGCGAGCAACATGAACAACGCAGCGACTACGAACAGCGCCTGATAACCTCCCGCGAAACTGGACGCTGCCAGCGCGTGTAATGCGGTTGCGTCCCATCCAGGCAGCGTCGCGCTTGCAAGGCGACCAGCGGCAATGTCCTGCACCAGGCGAAGGCGCTCGGTCGACTCAACCGTCGGCATCGCCAGTGTGACGATGCTGTTGACGCGAGCATAGAGCACAACTCCGAGCGCCGCGATGCCAATCACGAGACCGGTGAAGCGTGTCGTGCCCGATACGCCCGACGCCATGCCGGCACGTTCCTTTGGAATCACTGTCATGCCAACTTTCGTGGTCTCGCCATTGAGCAAGCCGGCGCCAATCCCGGTGACAAGCATGCCGATAATCAGCGGCCCATACGAAAGCAGCGTTACCACGGCTGCGAAGCAGCATAGTCCGACACAGACCAGCAGCAAGCCCAGTGCGAGCAACGCGCGTCCAGACAATCGGTGAGCCAGAAAACGCGACACGACGCGAGGCACGATGAAGAGGGGCACAACCATGGGCAGCATCATCAGCCCAGCGGTGGCCGCAGTTTCGCCGAGACCGCTTTGCAGGAAGATCGGCACGAAAGTCAGCATTGTGAGCAAGCCGACCGAAAACGCAAACTGCGCGAGCGTCGCACCGAGATAAGTCCGTTTGCGGAAATACGACAGATCAAGCATCGGCCTCGCCTGACGTTGTTCGACCGTAACGAACAACGCGAATAACACAAATGCACCAACGAGTTCGCTGATAATCCAACGGTCGTGCCAGCCACGCTGATTGCCTTCAATCAGTGCAAGTGTCGTCAGGAAGAGTGCGCTCGCAAAACAGCTGACACCCGGCAGGTCGAGCCGCATGGCATGTGGGTCGCGCGAGGACTCGATCACGCGCGCGATCATGACCAGGAGCGCGATGCCAATCGGCACATTTACGTAGAAAGCCCATTGCCAGCCGAATGCTTGCGTGACGAGGCCCCCCACCACCGGGCCACTCGCGATCCCGATTCCGACAACCGTACCCCAGAAGGAGAACGCGCGGGCACGTGCTTCGCCATGGAAGAAGTGTGAAAGCGTGGCCAGGGCCGCACTGAGTTGCATCGCGGCACCCGCGCCCTGCAAAGCGCGCGCAGCGATTAGCACCGGTAAGTTCCACGCCGATCCGCACAGAAGCGATGCAAACGTGAACAACGCCAGGCCGATCAAAAGCAATCGCTTGCGACCGAAGCGATCGGCTAACGCTCCAGCAGGCATCAGCAACGATGCGAAGCTCAGCATATAAGCCGTGATGACCCATTCGATACCGGCAAAATCGGCGTGGAGAGAACGTGCGATTGACGGCAAAGACACCGAAACGATGTTCGCGTCCAGTTGAAGCATGAACGACGGCGCTGACGTGCAGATCAGTACCAGCCATTCGCGGCGCTTCACTAGTGCCTCCAGCTCGGGAGCAAGGAAGTGATTCATCTGACTATGCCCTCACGCCGTAGCGCGTGTGATGATGATTTGAAAGCGGTCGTTCCGCGAACACGCAGGCTGGGCATGGCTGCATAGCCGGTACCCTTGCTTCTCTCGAGATTGATACGAACGAGCGGCATGGCTAATCTCCACGAACGGACAGTCGATGCTGGACAATTATCAGCATATGCTTGCATCGTGTCAATTGCCAGCATATGCTGGTAATAAGTCGCAAGACGCGGCAGGGAGAAAGTGATGATGGCGAAGACGGCCGAACGTAAGACGAAAGATGGGCGCTGCAACTGCACGGCGCTGCGCAAGGCGACGCGGCGCATTTCCCAACTCTATGACACGGCGCTTGCCCCGTGCGGTCTGAAGACCACGCAGCGTGCAATCCTTGCGCAAATAGGCCGATCGGAGCCTACTAATGTCGGTACGCTCGCCGACGCGCTAGTGATGGACCCGGGTGCACTCGCGCATACGCTCCGACCGATCGAGCGCGACGGTTTCATCACCGTCGAAGTGAATCCTGAGGACCGACGGCACCGGCTGATCAGCTTGACGTCCGAGGGGCGTGCCAAGCTTGCTGAATCCGACGTCTTGTGGCGCAAGGCGCAAGCAGGTTTTGATGCTGCATTCGGACGAATTGAATCCGAAGCCTTGCACAACATGCTGGAATTGCTGCTGTCGGATGACTTCGCGGCCAGCTTTGGGAAAGATGTGGGGAAACCTGGTCACCTTCGCGACCGCTGTTGAGGATTTTATCCGTCGCTGCATAGCGTAATTCCACGCTCCAAGGAGACATGAAATGCCGACCTACATCGTATCTTCTACAACTGGCTTGCTTACCGATGATGCCAAAGCTGGTATCGCGAGAGAGATCACACGCGCTCACAGCAGCGCTACAGGTGCGCAGGGTTTCTTCGCTCAGGTGATGTTCAGCGATATTCCGCAGGGCTACCATTTCATGGGTGGGGTAAAGATCGAGACTGGGCAGATATTCGTTCATGGCCATATACGCGCGGGACGAACGCCTGAACAGAAAGCGCAGTTACTCACTGACATCTTGCAGTCAGTAGAGCGCATTACAGGCATGCAGCGGCGGTTTATCTGGGCGTACATCTCTGAGTTGCCGCCCGAAAACATGATTGAATACGGTCAGGTTCTGCCTCAACCCGGCACTGAGCGAGAGTGGTTCGAGGCGTTGCCCGAAGCGGAAAGGAAATATCTGCTCAGCATCGCAGAAGCACAAGGATGAAAAGCAATCGCGAGACGGTGCGATCAGAGCGGAATGATCGCACTCCCGCCACTCGTCATTTTCGCGCACAGTGCAGGCTACGGCAGTGAAAATTGACTGGAGCGTTGCGACCGCGTTCTGGTCACTCGCCGGTGAAGAGACGCTGTAGTTGCGAGTGAGGCATATAGCCCTCAGACATCGGCCCGGAACGGCCGCTTTTCAGAAAGTCTTGTGCAAGCCGTTCCGCCTTCCCCAGAGGTACATCCTGGCTCGTGCGATCGACTCGTCGGTGAGCTTCGAGTCCTCAACCAGCTTCGCAAGATACGCGTCACACCGAGCGTTCACGAATAGGTGGGCTCCCGCCTTCGAGACTGCATTGCGAATAGCTTCGATCGTTGACGCGAGCGGCTAGGCACGTAAAGAAGACGTCTCGACCCTAAATTTTTATGTTGCAATGCACCCTAAACCATCCTATAAACATCCACATGGATGGTTAATGGATGGGAAAATGAAAAAAACGGCGGTGCTCGACACCACTCGCTCGAAAGGCGGCGACTCGGAAAAGATCACGATCAACCTCGGCCCAGTCGATCTCGGGCAGATCGATCTTCTGGTTGAAGAAGGGTTCTATTCGAACCGAACCGATCTGATCCGGACGGCGATTCGCAACCAGCTCGCACTACATGCGCAGGTCGTTCAGCAAACGGTTGCACGTCGTGCGCTCGTACTCGGGCTGCAGCATTTTTCGAGGCAAGACCTCGAGGCGGTTCGCGCTGCTCGCGAGCGTCTCAACATTCAGGTGCTGGGACTGGCGAGCATCGCCGCCGACGTCTCTCCGGAACTCGCGCTCGAGACCATCGAAAGCGTTGTAGTGCTGGGAGCTTTTCACGCAACGGCCGCCGTCAAGAACGCGCTCGCCGGCAGAATCCACTAGCTGCGCAACGCCCAACGCCAACCCCGTTAAACGGACAAATGTGATGAAACTCAACGAAGGCTTCCTGAACTCGATGCGCGAAGCGATGACCTTGCTACGTACGCGCGGCGCTGCCGAAGCGACAGAAGCGATACAACGCGCCCTGCGAGGGCAGCGCGCCGGTGCAGGAAACGAAACTGCGTCGCGGGACAAGGCGCCGGAGCCCGTCGCCTTCCCATTTGCAAAGACAAAGGAAGCAGCCGCGCACAAGGCACCAGAAGACTGCATTGACGTGGAGGATCGAGGGCATTTCAGCACGCATGCTTATTCGAATGCCGCCGGCCGCCGTCAATATCGGCTGTATGTGCCGGCGGGGGCCACCGGCGAGCCGTTGCCACTGATTGTGATGCTCCACGGCTGCACGCAGGACGCCGACGATTTCGCGGCAGGCACGCAGATGAACGCGCTTGCTGAGCGGCATCGATGTCTTGTAGCTTATCCGGTGCAACCGCAGCAGGCCAATCCTTCGAAGTGCTGGAACTGGTTCAAACCTGACGATCAGCATCGCGAGCGCGGCGAGCCGTCATTGATCGCAGGTATCACGCGCGACATCATTGCGGCCCACAACGTCGATTCTGCGCGCGTGTACGTCGCGGGCATGTCCGCGGGGGGCGCAATGGCGGCGATCATGATCGCCGCGTATCCCGAGCTGTACGCCGCTGCCGGTGTGCATTCCGGTCTTCCGGCAGGGTGCGCACACGATTTACCCTCTGCGCTCGCGGCGATGAAGGGGGGCAAACACACCGGAAAAGCAAGGCGTGTGAAGCTCGATACGGACTCGTCACCGCAACGGCCCATGATCGTCTTTCATGGTGACGCCGATGCCACGGTTCACATAGCCAATGCCATGCGGCTCGTGCATAGCTTCGACGCGCGGCCAGATGCCGGTAGCGAAGGGCGTCGGGTCGACGCGAACCGACGTGCCTGTACCGTCTCGCGGTTGGTTTCCAGCGACGGTATCGATGCGGAGTTGTGGACCATTCATGGAGCACCGCACGCATGGGCAGGCGGCAATGCACAAGGCAGTTACACGGACCCCGCCGGTCCGGACGCAAGTGCCGAAATGCTGCGCTTCTTTCTGGAACATCCGCAACGGCAATAATGCGGTCGGCTATCCTAACTACATTGTTGAACCCAATGCCGAAATGTAAGGCCCGTTTCCTTGATAAACAAGCGTATCAATGTCCTTGAACTGCCTCCAACTTTCTCGGCCCAGTAGTCGAGACTCATTGTCTGCCTCGTTGCGAGCCAGAGCGGCCAGGACCCTAGGAACCGACTAATAGTCAGGGTAATCGTGACTCTTCGTGGACGGCGGGGGCGGTCGCAGAAAAATTGGCCGACAGGCGTCTTTCGCTGGCGATGGGCGCTGTCAGCACGATGGCGGCTTCGTTGGACTGGCGTTTGCCCCGACTTCGTACCCAATCGTTTTTGTCGTGATGATCGCGCTCGGACAGGGTATGTGCTTCGCGTTGGGCATGATGCTCCCTCTAGACAATACGAAGACAGCCGGGGAGGCGCACGCCTGGACCATGTTCGTTCTATGCGTGGGTTACACAATCGCGGCGTTAGGCCCTTTGATCGTGGCGATTTTTGTTGTCGCCGTCCTGAACGCTTCGGCCGCACTCGCCAATCCCGCATCGCCCGACCCGCTTGACGCTCAGGCGCTCGAAACGGTCAAGACGCGCTTCCATCACCTGATGGATCTCGACAACCATCATGACGTAGGCGCTATTCACAATATGTTCTGGCAATCGACGTCGGCGCTGCTGGTCGCGAAGAGCGCGGTGCAGTCTGAAGGCAACTGGGCCGGTTTTTGGGGCAACGAAGCTATCGACAGGAAGCTGCACGACATCGCAGTGTCGGGGCCGGTGGTGCTCGAGCCCGATTACGCGAAGCTGAAAGTGGTCGGTCTAACGCACGAGGTCGCGGAGTCATATGCGCCGCTGACCATAACTGTCTCTTATGCGGGACGGGACGGCACGCCGAAACCATTTTTGCTGATCGTCGACTGGCTGAAGGCCGGCCAGGAATGGCGAATCGCGTCGGAAATCATCCTGCCGATCCCGCCGGCAGCCAGGTTAAAGGGTTGAGCAAAGCGCGGGGGAGCGCCGCGCTCTTGTAGACGGTATCAAAACTTAATGTTTGGACGGCAAATGATTATCGATTCGCACCCGCGGGAGCCACCGGGAACGACGGCCTCCTTGCAGCGCTGGTGTTTCGACCGCGCGAAATAATTGCGTCATCACCGGACCGCCGACTGGGCGTACGCTCCACGAGGCGTGCCGCCTTTGTCCCCTCCGGGCAACTCGTGGCCAGGAAGAGACAATCGACTCGAACGGTCAAATCGTCGACAAGTTCAGCGAGATACGTTACGACTACATTAGATGCTGTGGGAACCCTGCATCGGGCCGATTCTTGCCCTTGCCGTGTTTATCCTTCAAAGGACCCGGTCGACGCGTATGTAACGTGGTCAATGGGCGCTTTCCACAGACTTGAAAGTCCCATTCTGGGTCGCGAACAGACCTCCGCACAATATCATGGCGGCTTAACGCCGCCGGGCTCACCGCCTCGGGTTAAACGAGGGATTTTTCTTTTTTCACCGCCACGCATGCGCCTTCTACGCAGTTGGCAAAAATAACTTCCACTGACCTTCGGAAACAACCTGGACGGCACCATGGCTCACTGCGATGGCGGTCTGATCATCAATGGCATAGACCGGCACCGGTATCTTGGCGGCCCATTTTTCAGCATTCTCCAAGGAGGCATCCGGATGTTCCGGATTGTCGAAATGCGGGATCAATGCAAAGTCAACCCAACCTGCTCCGTGGGCCGTGACCAGAAGGCTTGCGACCTCGCCCTCCGAAGTTGCGAACGAGAAGTTCTCAGACGCCAGCGCATCGCGATGACAACTCGGCGGGTGAGTGTAGTTTTCTGAAAATATCGAAGACACCGCCATGCTACCGGCGCTCACGCCAACGTAAACCAATTCGTCTCGCAGTGAAGGCAATAGCTCCACCAGGCCGGAACGACGCATCCAGTCGGCCAGATAGACAGGGTCACCGCCCCACACTAACAGGGCATCCGTCTCCTCCACCAAGGGGACCCAATCTTTTTTGGCGAGGCTCGGCAGTGCGGTGAGTTCCAGAACGCCCAGCGATTTCCAGCCCAGTTCGCACAAAGGGCTTCGCGCTTTTCCAGCGAACGCCTGCCACGCCATGGCAGCATGGCGCGGATAGGCATACATGGCGGTGGGAATGAACAGCGCGCTGCACTCGGCGATGGGTTTGCCCAACAGTTCAACCAGTGCAGCGTGGATGCGGGCGTTTGTGATGCCGCCGGACGTCAGAAGAAATTTCATGCGGTTTCCATCCTTTCGCTGAGCGTGTTTAGCAACTATTCAGGTCGACGAACGGCGTACGCTGTATTCGACAAATGATCCGTTTTCTTTTTCAGATGCGGATTCCGTCCTGGCTGAGCAGTCATCTGGCACAAAATTTGCCAAATAAGCAGAGAACCGCACAGTTGACGGCCGAAGGGCTTCCATCTTGTATCGGCCGTGTTGTTCGCTGGCCCCGCAGCCGGTGCGCCAGGGTCTGCCTTGCCTTGTGGCCGGTGGGCGCCGCAAAGCGCAAGCGGCTCAGAAAAAAGACAGCCCTGTACGTCCGGTCGGCTATCATGCCAATCTTCTCCGAAGTAGCTCCTTATGATTTCCGTCCGTAATCTCACGCTGCGCCGCGGCGTTAATGTCGTACTCGACCGCGCGTCCGTCACCTTCACCCCCGGCGAAAAGATTGGTCTTGTCGGCCGCAATGGCGCCGGCAAATCGTCCTTTTTCGGCCTTCTCAACGGCACGTTGCACGAAGATAGCGGCGAGTTCTCGATTCCCGCTGCATGGAAGATGGGCCAGGTCGCGCAGGACATGCCGGAGACCGAGCAGAGCGCGACCGACTTCGTAGTCGAGGGGGACACTGAGCTTCTGGCCGCGCAGGCCGAAGTAGCTGCCGCCGAGTCCAGCGACGACGGCATGCGCATGGCGCACGCCTATATGACCCTGCACGACGCCGGTGCACACGATGCCCCTGCACGTGCCCAGGCGCTGATCCTGGGCCTTGGCTTCAGCGCTGCGCAGCTTAGCCAGCCGGTCAACAGTTTCTCCGGCGGCTGGCGCATGCGACTGCAGCTGGCGCGCGCGCTCATGTGCCCGTCCGACCTGCTGCTGCTCGACGAGCCAACCAATCACCTGGACCTCGACGCGCTGGTCTGGCTGGAAGCCTGGCTCAAGCGCTATCAAGGAACTCTGGTAATGATCAGTCACGACCGCGAATTCCTCGACGCGGTGACGCAGGTGACGGTGCACGTCGACAACGCCAAGCTCGTGCGTTACGGCGGCAACTACAGCAAGTTCGAAGACATGCGCGCTGAGCAACTGATGTTGCAGCAAGCCGCGATGGCCAGGCAGGTGGACAAGATCGCCCACCTGCAGAAATTCATCGACCGTTTCAAGGCCACGGCCTCGAAGGCGAAACAGGCGCAGAGCCGGGTCAAGGCGCTCGAACGCATGGAGAAGATCGCGCCGGTGCTTGCCGATGCAGAGTTCAACTTCGAGTTCAAGGAGCCCCTCAACGTCCCGAACCCGCTGTTGTCGATGCTGGACGCGAGCTTCGGTTACCCCGCGCCGACCGACGCAATGCCGGGCACGCCGCCCACGGTCATCGTGCGGGGCATCAACCGTTCCGTGCTGGCCGGGCAGCGCATCGGCATTCTCGGTGCCAATGGACAAGGCAAGTCAACGCTGGTGAAGACGGTGGCTCACGCGCTGGTGCCGATTGCCGGCGAAATCAGCGAAGGCAAAGGCCTGAACATCGGCTACTTCGCCCAGCAGGAGCTCGACGTGCTGCGCCCGCTCGACACGCCGATGGAACACATGATCCGCCTTGCCAAGGACACGCCGGCGCACATGCGCGCCCCTGGCCAGAGTGGCACCGAACAATCGCTTCGCACCTTCCTCGGCACCTTCAACTTCAGTGGCGACACGGTCCATCAGGCGGTTGGCACGATGAGCGGCGGCGAAAAGGCGCGGCTCGTGTTGTGCATGATCGTGTGGCAGCGGCCCAACCTGCTGCTGCTCGACGAGCCTACCAACCACCTCGACCTGGCCACACGCGAAGCGCTAGCCATGGCGCTCAACGAATTCGAAGGCACGGTGATGCTGGTCAGTCACGACCGGGCCCTGCTGCGCGCCGTATGTGATGAGTTCTGGCTGGTCACCAAGGGCGGCGTCGAGCCCTTCGACGGCGATCTGGACGATTACCAGCAGTTCCTGCGCGACGAAGCCCGTCGCATGCGCGAGGAGGCTGCCGCAGGGTAGAAGGTCAACGCCTGAGATACCCCCAGGCGGGCGGCGGGCGTTAAATGGGAGGCGAAGCGCGCAATAGCGCCGTACGATGTTCCGCGCCGCTATCCGGTACTACCTGTTGAGTTGGCGTCTCTGATAAGGGCGCGATAGATGCCAGAATCCGCAAGTTCGACATTGCGCGCTTGCAGCTGGTTACGGCGATTGAAATCTTCCTAAACCAAAATCACTCTTCGTCAGTGGTCACGCTCGCAGGTGCCGCGAGCGGCATACTAGACGAACTCGCTAGACGAACTGGCAAGGAACCGTTGGTTGACTATGCTTGCCGTATTCATCGAGAGCTTGCAGGGAAGACACCTCCGCGTAAATCGTACTTCCTCCGATTTACGCTGCGCCACATGGCTAGTGATCGTCCGCTTTTGGAAGGTGCTAACGTCGACTCCAGGCCGAGAGCATGCATTTGCGACCACACGAGATTCAGAAGTCCATGCTGTTTGCGTGAGGTAGTGATCGGCCAACAAAAGACATTCCCTTCGGTCTTATGGCGACATTCAGGCGGCGAATTCGACTTTGTGTGGTATCGATCTCGATGGGTCAGGGCTTGAGGCTCGCGTCGGTCTCGGAGGCCCGCGCCAGTGCTTGCGTGTCGATATACTCCCGGATGTTCGTCAGTTTGCCATTTTGAACGGTAATGGCGAAGACCCAGTCGTCCTTGAATGTCCTATTCGTGGCTTTGATTTTCCCCGTAGCGACGCCGACCACCAGAACCCGGTTTCCCTGCGCCACGAATTCGGGGGGCTCTGGGTATGTCATTTCTACCTCGCCGGAAGCCTTCTGAAGCACTTCCGCCAATCCCGCGTGCCCGCGGTGCGTGCCGGCCAGCGGCCAGTCCTCGCCCGGAATGATCCACTCAATATCTTCGGCAACCAACGCGAGCAGACCTTGCTTATCGCCGCTGCCCATTGCTGCAAAGAAATCTTTCACAATCTGAACATTCTCTTCGATGCTCATCGAATCTCTCCGTTTTCCCTACATCGGATCGTGTCCGATCTATTCGGATACCTTGTGGTTCTGCCGGTGAGGACGTGGCGCCAGATGATCGGAGCGCGGCTCACTGCCGGCGCCGCCCTCGCTTCAATCAAACTCTGGCGCCCCTTTGTCCACGAGGCAGGATCGCATCGCTATTTGCGATCACGATTGCTCAGTCGAACTTGACCAAGTCCTTAAAGATCAGTTGACCCCAGCTATTTCCACGCGCCTGCACAAGCAGTCCACCTTCCGAAAGCCCGCCAAGGTTGATCGGCGAGAAACCGAGATTTTCCGCAAGCGCACCAATCTCCGTTGCGGCGCCGTCATCGTCGCTCGCCAGGAACACGACTCTCCTGCCACCATGTATGGCCGGATCCTGGTCAAGGACGGCAGCGCCCAAATGATTGAAACCCTTAACCAGTCTACCGCCAGTAAAGGCCTGCGCGACGGCCTTGGAAGAAGGTTGTCCCCCCAGTTCCTCGGGGGGCACGCCGTAGGCATTGGTCACATCGACGAGGGTCTTGCCCTTCCAGGTGGGCAGCGCCTTCGCGACATCCCCGTGCGACTCGAAACGGACAGCCAAAAAGACGATGTCCGCCTTGACCGCTTCCGCCAGTTTTTTGGGGATGATCTCGGGTCCGATCGCGGCCGCAGCGGATGCAAAGCTTTCCGGGTCGCGAGTGGTTGCAACGGATACTTCGATGCCGCTTCGGGCAAACGCCTT
>NZ_JBAURZ010000037.1:0-24225 GCF_049581445.1 Paraburkholderia sp.
GGCGACACCCTCGCTCAATGGCCGGACGAGGTCACGGAAGCGGTCGTCAAGGCGCTGCCGCGCTCGGTCCCAGGCAACCCCCTGCTGCTGGGCGACGACGCGCGAGCCGAGGATTTTGGCACCGCGCTCAACGTGCTCGCGCAGCATCGCACCACGGGCACGGCGTTCGTTGTCCACGCGTCAACACATAACGCGCCGGTGGGCGAAGTTGCGCAGGCGCTGATTGCGAACCAGCGGTTTGCCTATCGTGGTCTGCTGGCATGTTTCTTTGGCGGCGTGGATGCGCAGACGCGCGATGCGCTGCATACCCAGGGCATTCCGGTGCACACGACACCGCAGCGGCTCGCGCGCGCATTTGCGCGGCTGGTGGATTACCGGCTGGGGCGCGAGCTGTTGATGCAGACACCGGAGGGACTTCCGGCGCAAATCCCCGCGGAAATCGACGCCGCTCAAGCGCAAGCGCGCGCGGCCCTGGCCGCGAACGAGGCCACCCTGACGGAGGAAAAAGCGGCGCGCCTGCTGGCACGTTTCGGCTTGACCGTCGAGCCGCTGGACGCGACGCAGGGCAAGATCGTCGACATCGAGGTCGAACTGCGCGACGACGACAACTTTGGCCCGGTGTTTCGCTTCACGACGCCGTCCGTAGATGGCGTCTCGCCATCCTTGCAGGTCTTTGGACTGCCGCCGCTCAATCCCATCCTCGCACGCGACATGGTGACGAGTTCGCCTTATGCGAGACTCGCCGCGCCTGAACCGGTGCTGGCGGCTTTTACGGCGCTCTCGCAGGCCGTCTGCGACGTCCGTGAAATCGTTGGATTGACGCTTGTGCTGCGAGTATTCCGCGAGCGCGTTGCCATCGTCGTGCCGCGCATCCGGCTCGGCGCCACGCGCAGCCGACTCGCCATCATGCCGTACCCACGCCGCTACGAGGAAACGCTCGACTGGCACGGCTTGCGCATCACCGTGCGGCCTATCCGCCCCGAGGACGAAGCGGCGCACCATGACTTTGTCGAAGCCATGACGCCCGACGATCTGCGCTTGCGGTTCTTCGGCACGGTCGGCAGCTTCGACCACTCGCAACTCGCTCGCATGACGCAAATCGATTACGACCGGGAGATGGCGCTAATCGCGACAGTTCCATGCGACGAGGGCTTCACGCGGACGCTCGGCGTGGTGCGCGCGGTCGCGGACCCCGATAACGAAACCGCCGAGTTCGCGGTGGCGGTGCGTTCGGACCAGAAGGGGCGGCGTCTGGGCAAATTGCTGATGGAAAAAATCGTCGTCTACGCACGCTCGCGCGGCACGCACTGGCTGGTTGGAGAAGCGCTGCGGGAGAACGGGCCGATGATCGCGCTCGCGAAGGCGTGCGGTTTCACGGTGACACCGACCGAGGACCATGCAGTCGTGGGATTCAGAATGGCGCTGGATGAGGCGGAGGCGGAAAGTTAGTCCGCATGGAATGCGCCTTGACGCATTTGCCACGCTTCCTACGTCGCGAAACGCTGCTGTAACGCTGCGGCGACGTCCGTTATTACCGGGCTCCAGTCGCCACGTTGCCGTTGGTTGAAAAGACGCACGCTGGGATACCACGGGCTGTCATCGCGGTCGCGCAGCCAACGCCAGCAGCCGGCGAAACGGTTGAACAACCAGACGGGCTTACCCATAGCCGCGGCCAGATGCGCCACCGAGGTATCGACCGCGATCACCAGATCGAGATTCTCGATTAGCGCGGCGGTATCCGCGAAATCCGTGACTTCGTCCATCCAGTCCGTCAGCTGCGCCTGGGTTGCCGCATCGGCGCGCTTGGCCGCGTCATCGGTCTTTTGCAAACTGATCCAGTGGATCTGCGGCAGCGCGAGCAAGGGCGCGATTTGCGCGGGTGTCAGGCTGCGAACTTTATCTTCGGTCATGCCGGAATGGCCGCCAGCCCAGACTATGCCGACCCGTGGCAAATCGGAGTTGGGCAGAGCCGCGAGTCTGGCGCGCCACGCCGCTGCCTGTGCGGAACCGGCATACAAATAAGGCATCGCGGCCGGGATGTTGTCGAGTCGGGTGCCCACTGCCAAGGGAAGCGACATGATCGGACAGTACGAGTGCCATTCATCCGCGGGCAGCAGTCCGTCATCGAGCAAAACGAGTTCCGGCCAGCGCGAACAAAGCGAGTCTTCGAAGAGGCGGCGCAAAGAGGGCGCGCATACGTAGCCCACCTTCGAAAAGTGCTTGAGCGCAAGAGGCAGGTAGCGGACGAACTGCAGGCTGTCGCCATGGCCTTGTTCGGGAATGACAAGCAGACCTGTGGCGCGGGCACTTGTGCGTTCCTCGCGATACATCGACTCGGGACGCTCGCCCTTCCATTGCGGCAGTGGAATTTGCGGGCGTGAATCTGGAGCGGGACTTCCATCCTCGTCCACAAAATTGGCCCAGCGGTCCTCGTACCACGCCCAGGCTTCTTCATAACGCCCTGCGGCCAGCAGCACGGCACCAAGATGGCCGCGAGCGGCGAGATACCCGGGAGCAAGCGCAACGGCATGACGCAGGTGGCGCTCCGCCTCGTCCAGTGAACCAAGATTCTTCGCTGCCACACCCATGTTGGCGTGCGCCCGTGCGTTATCCGGGTCGAGTTGTAGCAGCTTGCGATAGCTGGCGACTGCTTCATCGGGCAATCCCCGCGCCAGGAGCGTTCCCGCCTCGTAATAGCGCAGCACGGTTGAGTTGGGGTGGAGGGCTAGACCTTGCTGCGCGGTTTGCGTGGCGGTGGCGAACGACTTCAACTTGATGTGGATGACGCACAGCGTGGCGAAGAAGTCCGGATGGGGCAGCACCTCGATTGCGCGATCAACCGAGCTTTGCGCGGCTTCCAGCTGGTTTGAATCGAGCGCCAATACTCCACGCAAGTAAAGCGCGCCCGGGCGCATCGGCTCTACCGAAAGGATTCGATCTACCCACGCTTGCGCGACATCAAGGTGACCTGCCGTACGCGCTTTTTGTGCCTCCCCATACCAGGACGCAATGGTTTCAGGCGCAGTGTTAGAAGGCGTGGACATGATCGGCGCTCGGTTTGCATCGCGCTACCAGTGCGGCTGCTGAGTTGTCCAACCAAACCTGGCGACACGTCACGACCGATACAAGAGGCAGGCGCTTTGCGGGGTAAGAGGAACACACCAGGACTGCTGTGTGCAAGAGGCCGTCGATTGTCCGCGCTGCGTGGCGGGCAGCTATAGGATTGTTCCGAAACTTGTCTGGTGAGGCTCAGTCTGCACTTCTGACCAATTCTCTTGCGTGTTTCCCCACCGCTGGATTCGCCGTTTTCAGACTTGTCTGGGTGTTTGGTCGCATGAGCTTGGATATCCTTTTCGCTTCGGTTCCATCAGCGATGCCAATCGCGGCCATGCGCCGCGTATTCAGGCTATTCACACGGCACGCGGTTTTCTATCCTGCAAGCACGTAGATATCGCTGACGAGTCTCACACAACGTTCAGAGCGATATCTCATGGATAACCTTGCCATCTCCGACCAGTTCATCAAGTCACTGTTGTTCGCGTTTTTCATGAGCGCAGTCGTGATTGCTCTGCTGCAATTGACCAACCTGATCGAACCCGCGCACCTGGTGGGCCGCGAAGGCCTGGCATGGCTCGTCGCGATGGTCGTCTGCGGCATCGAACCGGTGTTGCGTCACTACGGCGTATTGAAGGGCGGTATTGAAAACCGTATCACCGAGCTGACGAAAGCCCGTGTGCTGGGTCGCGTCATCGGTGCGCCGGTCGGGTGCCTGTTCGCATGGGCCATCACGATTGTTGGATCGTAATTGGCGCGGCACCACGAATGCACCATGATTTAGCCTGACTTTGCAGCGCAATTGGAAATAATCGTCAAGGATTGCATATTAAATTGCGATAACGTCAACGGCTTGTTCCCGCGTTCGTTAAACAGGCGACCGTTTCTCGGTCGCCCAATCAACCCGGTTATTTTCAGGAACTATTGTCGATGAACAAGCAGATTATTGTTGCCGCCCTCGCAGGGCTGTTTTCACTGGCCGCATTTGCACAGGCATCCGCACCCGTCTCGACGCCCGCTGAAGCACAAGCACCGGCTACTGCCGAAGCGGCATCGGCGGTAAGCCACAAGCACGCCCACAAGCACAAGCACCACAAACACCATCACGCTTCGGCCGCAGCAGAAGCGTCGGCACCGGCTATGGACGCCACCCCGATCACCAAGCCGTAAGTTGCGGAACGGGTCGCGTCTGAACGGACGAGAGCGGCAACGCGTCGCGTAAGTTCGAAGTCCTTAGGGATGGCAAGCCGGTCGATCCGCTTGCCTATCTGTCGCAACCCCGCAATAGCAGGCTTGCTCTCGCCGCGAACCTTTCCCGGTTCGCCGGTCCCGGAGTATTCCGAGCGACCCCGGCAACGCCGGTGTCGCCTCAGCAGGTCACATCTTTTGAAGAAATACTATTCCTACCGAAACCTAGGCATCGTTTTGTCGTTTGCGTTACTTGCAGGCTGCGCGGAAAGTCCTGCGACTACCGCAAAAGCGCCGGATCTCGCGGTGCATGCCGGACAGCCGCAAGCCACTGAAACTGACCGTGCGCAACCTGGACCCGACGGCGCTGCCGTCGCGTCCGAACCATTGATGGATTCGCTCACACAAGCAGACACGTCTGCGTCGCCGGACCACAGTGCGCAAGCGGCGCACTTCCGGCAATCCGGCGTGGCATCCTGGTACGGCAAGGTTTTTCAGGGGCGTCGGACCGCCAGCGGCGAGCGCTACGACGCGCACGCGCTGACGGCGGCGCACCGCACGCTGCCGTTGGGGTCATACGCTCGCGTGACAGCGGTGGGAAGCACGCGCTCGGTGGTGGTGCGGATCAACGACCGCGGACCTTATGCGCGCGGTCGCGTAATCGATCTTTCCTACGCCGCTGCCGCGGCGCTCGGGTTGTCGCGTGCCGGCACCATGTTCGTCAAGATCGAGCGCGTCGGAAAGGACGAAGCCGGCACGTAGCCCTAGGCGGCTGACGCTCCGGCAACGTTGCGGTACGACCGTACTTAGGCCGCGAGCTTTGCTGCTGCCTCGTCCACCAGGGTGCGCGTGACGGACAGTTCTTCAAGCCAGGCATCCGCATACACCGCGCCCGTCTCACGCTCCAGACGCGCGATCGTTGCCGCACAGCGGCCGGCGTCCTTCGGCGTCGCAATGAAATCCTTGACCGACTGACCTGCTGTGAACGCCTCGAAGAGCGGCACGCGAATGTCGTCCGGCAGCGCGCGCGTCCACTGGTAGGGCTTGCCGTTGTAGGTGAACGACGGCGGCAGCACACGCTCCTTCTTTGCCGCCGGGATCAGGCCGTAGGTACGGGCAGCCTCGCCGATCTGTTCCTGCGAAAACAGCTCATCAGGGCTGATGTCGAACTGCTGGATATACGTTTCGATGGCTTGCATCGCCGCGGCGCGATCGTCGCGCTTTTGCTGCGCACGGGCCACGATGTCGCGCAGTTCATCGGCTTCCGCGCTGGTGATCGTGAAGCTCGCCTGCTTCTGCTGGAGATCGGAAAAACGCTGGAATTCGGAATCGGTCAGAAGTTTCGCCATGAGGTATCGATAACGCGCGCGGGACGAACCCGCGCGGCGACATATTTGAGAGGGTCGCCATTCTAAACCATGTCAGCTCACGCTTTCGCGGAACATGGAAAGGGCCTCGACGGTTTCCTTTAGCAATGCGGTCGCCGCATCGAGCGTCGGTGCGACGTACTCGTCGATGCGCCGCAGGTAAGGGCAGGTCATGGCTGCGATCGCCTGACCGGACGGCCCGAGAATCGGGAACGTCAAATCCGTGACACCAAATATCTGCTGACTGTCTTTCTGCGAAAACCCGGCAGTGCGAATACGCTCGCAGGTATTCTCGAGCGCCTCGCGATCGATCGTGACTTCGCCTTTCACCTTGGTGTGTTCAGCAAGCATGTGGTCACGCTGATCGGCGCTCTGGAAGGCGAGCATCACGCGCCCGGAACCGGTGTCGATCAAACCCACCCGCGAACCGAGTCGCACCGACATGCCCCATGTCCCCGGGCCGTCCACCTGCGCGATCACCAGCAGATTGCCGCGATCGTAGACCACCAGGTGGCACGACTGCTCGGAGTCGTCCGCGAAACGTTGCATCAACGGCAGCGCTTCGGAGATCAGGCGGTTCATCGGCGGATGGCGATGTGCCAGCGCGTACAGCTTGAGACTCAACGAATAACGATCCCCCCCCGTCGATCGCACCACATATTGGCGCGCCACCAGCCGTTCGAGCATCCGGTACATCTCACTCGCATTGCGTCCGAGAAGCTTGGTGATCTCGGCGCGCGTCAGCCCTTCTTTCTGCTCGGCGAGCAGTTCGAGGATATCGAGCCCTTTGTCCAGCGCGGGCGCGCGGTATCGGTCTGCTTCGTCTCGTTCTTCGGTATCCATCATGAGTGGGCTCCCCTTCGCAGGCCACATTGTTATCACGGCGCTTGAGTGTAGTGCGCGCTGGCGACACGTGGCCAGGGAAACTACGTACGGCCGATGCACTATACATTGCTTGACTTCGAAAAGTCCGTATATGAATAATACGTTCATTGGTGAATTGTCGTGCACCAATACGGATAAGAAAGCGCAGGACGATGTGCCGGGCCCACCAGGACTGGCTCAGGAAGTTCAACAACGCAGATCAGGAGACAACAACATGACGTTCCCCAAGGGGCCGCGCGCGGCCCGTCGCTTTATGCAGCGCGCTTTATCAGTTGGCGTGGCTGCCGCTTGCGTGGCCGGCCTCGTCACCAGCGGTGCGGCCCGTGCCGCGGAAAGCGGCAAGATCGGTCTCGATCTGCCGTTGCTGACTTCGCCGTTCTGGCAGTCGTACAACAACTACCTCCCGGTGTACGCAAAGCAGGCAGGGCTCGACATCCTCGCGCCCGTCAATTCGAACGGCGATCCTGCGCAGCAGATCACCGACATGAACAACATCCTGAACCTCGGCGCGAAAGGCATTGTGGTGGGTCCGCTGGACTCGGCCGCGATCAGTCGCGCGCTCGACGCGGCCGCCGCGAAGAACGTGCCGGTCGTGGCCGTGGACGTGGCGCCAACTCAAGGCAAAGTGGCGATGGTGGTGCGTGCCGACAATCACGCGTATGGCGAGATGGCCTGCAAGTACATCGGCGAGCACGTGAAGTCGGGCAAGGTGGTGCAGATCATGGGCGATCTGGCGTCCGTCAACGGGCGTGATCGTTCGGAAGCGTTCCGTGCCTGTCTGAAGCACTATCCGGCGCTGTCGTTGCTCGAAATTCCCGCCGCATGGAAGGGTGATGTGGCCGCGACCGCGCTCGACAGCCTGTTGACCGCCAACCCCGACGTGAAGGCGATCTACATGCAGGCAGGCGGTGTCTATCTGTCGCCGACGCTGCAGACGCTGCGCCGCAAGCAGATGCTGTTCCCCGTGGGCGACGCGAAGCATGTGGTGATCGTCAGCAACGACGGCATTCCGCAGGAATTCGACGCCATCCGCAAGGGCGAGATCGACGCCACCGTGTCGCAGCCGGCTGATCTGTATGCGAAGTACGGCCTGTTCTACATCAAGGCAGCGCTCGCTGGACAGACCTTCAAGCCGGGCCCGACCGATCATGGCAGCACGATCATTCAACTGTCGCCCGGCTTGCTCGAAGACCAGTTGCCCGCGCCGCTCGTGACGAAGGCGAATGTTGACGACAAGAACCTGTGGGGCAACACGGTCAAATGAGCGAGCCCATGCACACGCCTGATGGTGCGGCGACTGCGGCGAATACCCCTGCAGTGGTTGAGGCGCTTGATGTCACCAAACGCTACGGCTCCACAGCCGCACTGAAAGACGTGAGCATCCGCGTGATGCCTGGCGAGTCGCATGCACTCGTCGGGCGCAACGGGGCCGGTAAATCGACACTGGTGTCGATTCTCACCGGCCTGCGCAAGCCGGACACTGGCGAGGTGCGCTTCGGCGGTATCGCGGCGCCCGCAATCGCGGACCGGGACGCGTGGCGCGAGCGCGTTGCCTGCGTCTATCAACACTCGACGATCATCCGCGATCTCTCAGTCGCGGAGAATCTGTTCATCAATCGTCAGCCTGCGCGCCGCGGCGTGATCGACTGGCAAGCCATGCGCCGCAATGCGCGGGCCTTGCTCGATCACTGGAAGATCGACGTGCGCGAAGATGCGCGTGCCGGCGACCTGAGCGTCGAGGCTCGCCAACTGGTGGAGATTGCACGGGCGCTGTCGTACGGCGCGCGCTTCATCATCCTGGATGAGCCGACCGCGCAACTCGACGGCGACGAAATCAAGCGGCTGTTCCAACGCATCAGCGAATTGCAGCGCGAAGGCGTGACGTTCCTGTTTATCTCGCACCACTTGCAGGAGGTGTATGAGATTTGCCAGGCGGTGACGGTGCTGCGCGATGCGCGGCATATCGTCAGCGCGCCGGTCTCCGCGTTACCGCGTGAGCAATTGATTGAAGCCATGACTGGCGAGCGCGGAGGCCTAGCCGTCGCTGACGCGGCAGCACGCGGCGCGTTGCCGGCGGGTACGAAAGTGGCGCTGGAAGTGGCGAGCCTCGGCGGTGCCGATTACGACGATGTGTCGTTCACCGTGAAACGCGGCGAAGTTATCGGGCTGACGGGCGCGACAAGCAGCGGCCGCACCAGCGTGGCGGAAGCGATTGCCGGTCTGCGTGCGCCAAAGCGTGGCGAAATCCGCGTAGAGGGCAAGGCGCTGCCGTACGGCGACGTGCCGGCGGCGCTCGCCAGCGGCATCGGCTGCGTGCCGAAAGACCGGCATCACGAAGGACTCGTGCTGACGCAATCGGTGGCGGAGAACGCTTCGATGACGATTGCGCGTCTGCTGGGCAAGTTCGGTCTCACGCCACCCGCGAAGAAAAACGCGTTCGGCCAGAAGATGATCGACGCGCTCGGCATCGTCGCGCAGGGTCCGGAGCATGTGGTGTCGGGCCTGTCCGGCGGGAATCAGCAAAAAGTCGTGATGGCGCGTGCACTCGCGACCGATCCGGACATCCTCGTGCTGATCGACCCGACCGCTGGCGTCGACGTGAAATCGAAAGAAGCGCTGCTGTCCGTAGTGGACCGCGTGCGCGAAGAAGGTAAGGCGGTGCTGGTGGTCTCGGGTGAACTCGACGACCTGCGCACTTGTGACCGGGTATTGGTCATGTTCCGTGGCCGCGTCGCGGCCGAATTTCCCGCGGGTTGGCAGGACCACGACCTGATCGCATCCGTTGAAGGAGTCAGTCTCCATGAAGAATAACGTGCCAAGCCCGGCGTTCGGCGCGGCCCAAGCGCAGGTGGCCGCGCCCGCTGCGCGCAGTAACCGGCCACGCATCGAACTCGCGCGATTTCGCGATCTCGCCCTGTTGCCGGCGCTGGCGCTGTTGCTCGTGATCGGCGCTTTCGTGAGCCCGAGCTTTCTCACGAAGGCCAATCTGATCAGCGTGCTCGGTGCGTCCGCCGCGCTCGCGCTAGTGGTACTCGCCGAATCGCTGATCGTGTTGACCGGCAAGTTCGATTTGTCGCTGGAATCGACGGTCGGCATCGCGCCGGCGGTCGGTGCGATGCTCGTGATGCCGGCGGCGTCGGCGGGCTTCGGCTGGCAATGGCCGGCTGCGGCTGGTTTGCTGGCCATCATCGCGGTGGGCGCGGTGATCGGGTTCATCAACGGCTTTCTGGTGGTGCGTCTGCGGCTGAACGCGTTCATCGTCACGCTGGCCATGCTGATCGTGCTACGCGGCATGCTGGTGGGGGCGACCAAGGGCGGCACGCTGTTCGATATGCCGCCGTCGTTCTTCACGCTCGCCACGACGATCACGCTGGGGCTTCCGCTGTCAGTGTGGCTCGCGGCTGCGGCGTTCGCGGTTGCGGCTTTCATGTTGCGCTATCACCGGTTAGGCCGCGCGCTTTACGCGATCGGCGGCAATCCTGAAGCGGCGCGCGCAGCGGGGATTCGCGTTGAGCGGATCACTTGGGGCGTGTTCGTGCTCGGGAGTATCCTTGCTTCGGTGGGCGGTCTGATCGTGACAGGCTATGTCGGCGCGATCAACGCAAATCAGGGCAACGGCATGATTTTCACGGTGTTCGCCGCAGCAGTGATTGGCGGGATTTCGCTGGACGGCGGCAAGGGCACGATGCTCGGCGCGCTCTCAGGCGTGTTACTGCTGGGCGTCGTGCAGAACCTGCTGACGCTGGCTCAGGTGCCGTCGTTCTGGATTCAGGCGATTTATGGCGCGATCATCCTCGGCTCGCTGATGGTGGCGCGGCTCGCGAGCGGCGAAGGCCAGAACTGACACCGCAGGTATCACGGAGATCTATCTTGAGTAGTCCATCGCATACCGATGCGCGTCTGATCCTGCTAAGTCCACAGGATAACTGTCTGATTGCGGGGGCGCGGCTGGAGGCCGGCACGCAGGTCGAAATCGAAGGCGAGCGCGTGACGCTGGTCAAGACAATCGACCTGGGCCACAAGGTCGCACGCGCCGTAATCAGGAAGGACGAGAAAGTGTTGCGCTACGGCGCAGTGATCGGGCATGTGACCGAAGACGTGGCGCGCGGCGAGCACCTGCACACGCACAACCTCGAAAGCGACTATATCCCCACGTACACGCACGATGCCGGCCACGAATTCGTGCATCATTGACGCGGCCTGACGCCGCGCGAGAACGATCATGACTGAGACTTCCAAAGCAATCACCGCTGCTGGCGTTGCGCAACCCACGCTGCAAGGCTATCTGCGCAGCGATGGCCGCAAGGGCATCCGAAACGTGGTGGCGGTCGCGTACCTCGTTGAGTGTGCGCATCACGTCGCGCGTGAAATCGTCACGCAGTTTCGTGAACCGTTCGATGCCTTCGACGACCCGAGCGCGGAACGTGAACCCGCGGTGCATCTGATCGGCTTTCCTGGGTGCTATCCGAACAGTTACGCGGAGAAGATGCTGGAAAAGCTCACCACGCACCCGAATGTGGGCGCGGTGCTGTTCGTGTCGCTCGGTTGCGAGAGCATGAACAAGCATTACCTGGTTGACGTGGTGCGCGCAAGTGGCCGCCCGGTTGAAGTCCTGACGATTCAGGAGAAGGGCGGAACCCGCAGCACGATCCAGTACGGTATGGACTGGGTGCGTGGCGCGCGCCAGCAACTCGCCGCGCAACAGCGCGTCCCGATGGGGCTGAACGAGCTCGTGATTGGTACGATCTGCGGTGGCTCGGACGGCACCAGTGGCATCACTGCGAATCCGGCCGTTGGCCGCGCGTTCGATCATTTCATCGAAGCGGGCGCCACGTGCATCTTCGAGGAAACGGGTGAGTTGGTCGGGTGCGAATTCCATATGAAAACGCGGGCGGCGCGGCCTGAATTGGGCGAAGAGATCGTGGCTTGCGTCGCGAAGGCTGCGCGCTATTACTCGATCCTCGGTCATGGCAGTTTTGCGGTCGGCAACGCGGACGGCGGTCTCACGACGCAGGAAGAGAAATCGCTCGGTGCGTATGCGAAAAGCGGCGCTTCGCCGATTGTCGGAATCATCAAACCCGGCGATGTCCCGCCGACGGGCGGCCTGTACCTGCTCGACGTGGTGCCCGACGGCGAACCGCGCTTCGGCTTTCCGAACATCAGCGATAACGCCGAAATCGGCGAATTGATCGCGTGCGGTGCGCACGTGATTCTGTTCACGACGGGACGCGGCTCGGTGGTGGGCTCGGCGATCTCGCCGGTCATCAAGGTCTGCGCGAATCCGGCGACGTATCGCAACCTTTCCGGCGACATGGATGTCGACGCGGGCCGGATTCTCGAAGGGCGCGGCACGCTGGGAGAAGTGGGCCAGGAAGTGTTCGAGCACACTGTCGCCGTCGCGCAAGGGGCTGCGTCGAAGTCGGAGATGCTCGGGCATCAGGAGTTTATCCTTACGTACAAGACGTTTGAACCGGTCGGCCCCGCGTGTTTGCCGTCGGGCGCGGTGTCGATGCAGCGGGTGGTGGAGATCGCGTCGCATTGATTGATGGGACGGGAGTAAGCACTAAAACGAGGAGACATGAACATGACAGCGGCAGTGGGTTCACAGGTTGCACAGCGCCGCCCGATTGGCCGGCGCGCGCTACAGGTCACCGGGCTTAGCCTCGGAACGGCACCGCTCGGCGGCCTTTACCGCGATCTGTCGGACGAAGAGGCCTTTGCGACCATAACGGCTGCCTGGAACGCGGGCGTGCGCTTCTTCGACACCGCGCCGCACTACGGTCATACGAAAGCGGAACACCGCCTGGGTGACGTGTTGCGCCGTTATCCGCGCGATCAGTACGTGCTGTCCACCAAGGTAGGCCGGCGTTTTGTACCGCGCACCACGCCGTATGACGGTAGCGAAGGCTGGCAAAACCCGCTGCCGTTTCAGGCCATCTACGACTACACGCACGACGGCATTCTGCGAGCGTTCGAGGATAGCCAGCAGCGGCTAGGCATCGCGGAGATCGATATTCTGTTGATCCACGATCTCGAACCGGCCACGCACGGCGAGAAGTATTCGACCTACTGGAAGCAACTGACGGACGGCGGCGGCTTTCGGGCGCTCGATGAATTGCGCTCGGCGGGCGCGGTCAAAGCCGTGGGCCTTGGCGTCAACCAGGGTAAGCCGATTCTCGACGCACTGGCCGACTTTGATATTGACTGCGCCTTGCTCGCCGGCCGCTACACGCTGCTCGAACAGGCCACGCTCAACGATCTGCTGCCAGCTTGCGAAGCCCGCGGGGTGAGCATCCTGCTAGGCGGCGCATTCAACTCGGGCATTCTCGCGCGCGGCGTGCAAGGCGACCTGAAGTTCAACTACGGTGCAGCGCCGCCCGAAGTCATCGAACGTGTCGCGCGGCTCGAAGCGGTGTGCCGCGCACACGATGTTCCGCTGGCCGCCGCAGCATTGCAGTTTCCGCTGGCGCACCCTGCCGTTGCCACGGTATTGACAGGCGCTCGAAGCGTAGAAGAACTCCGCGAGAATGTCGCATCTTTCGAGCGCCCAATTCCTACGGCGTTGTGGACAGCGCTGCGTGATGAAGGGCTGCTGGATCCACGCGCGCCGGTGCCTGCCAAGGACTAACGCGCCATGCAGATCGATGCCCACCAACACTATTGGGACCCGGCTCGCGACGATTACGGCTGGCTTACCCCTGAACTGACCACGCTCTACCGTACCTTCGGACCCGCAGATCTCGCGCCGCTGCGAGCGCGCGCCGGTGTGCAGCGAACGGTGGTTGTCCAGGCTGCACCCACGGTCGAGGAAACCCGCTATTTACTGGACCTCGCGCGCGGCGAAGCGTCGATTGCGGGCGTGGTCGGCTGGGTGCCGATGCTGCAGCACGACGCGCCGGCATTGATCACCGAACTCGCCCGCGATGTGAAATTCAAGGGCGTGCGGCCCATGCTGCAAGACCTGCCCGACGACCACTGGATCGCAAACCCCGCTCTGGCGCCTGCCGTCGCCGCGCTGATCGAGCATGACCTTGCCTTCGATGCCTTGATCTTCACGCGTCATGTAAGTGCCCTCGAGACTTTTGCCACGCGTTTTCCGGACCTGCGCATCGTGATCGACCACGGCGCAAAACCACCGATTCGCGACGGCAGCGCGGGCCTGCAAGAGTGGGCAGACGGCATCACGAGGCTAGCCCGTCTGCCGCATGTGCATTGCAAGCTATCTGGACTGGCCACTGAAGCGGCGCCCGGTTGGACCGAGGCCACCTTGCGGCCCTATGTCGATCACCTGCTGCAATCCTTTGGCCCAGCGCGCCTGATGTGGGGAAGTGATTGGCCCGTGCTCAACCTGAACGGCGACTACCTGTTGTGGCATTCTGTGACGAACACTTTGCTTGCCGCGCTATCGGACCAGGAGCGCGAGGCGATTTTCGGCGCGAACGCCACCGCGTTCTATCGTTTGTGAAGACGAGACGCACCCAGCCCATGAAGCTGATGTAACACCGCAAATGCAAGTGCTTGCGCCTTTGAAAGGTTGCTATTGAGCGCACATTGCAATACCCGATATGACTCAAACGCCAATTCAACTGGAGCCGTAAATGATACAAAGACTGGCCGGGAAGACGGCCCTGATCACCGCCGCTGGACAGGGAATTGGACTGGCAACCGCCGAGCTATTCGCGCGCGAAGGCGCACGCGTGATCGCTACCGACATCCGTATCGACGGTCTCGCGGGCAAGCCGGTCGAAGCGCGCAAGCTCGATGTGCGCGACGTCGCGGCGATCAATGCGCTCGCCGCCGAACTGGGTGCGATCGATGTGCTGTTCAACTGCGCGGGCTATGTCCACGCGGGCAACATTCTCGAAGCGACCGAAGAAGACTGGGACTTTGCGTTTGATCTGAACGCGAAAGCGATGTACCGGACCATTCGCGCCTTCCTGCCGGCCATGCTGGAGAACGGCGGCGGTTCGATCATCAACATGTCGTCGGCGGCGTCGAGCGTGAAGGGCGTGCCAAACCGTTTTGTTTACGGCGCGTCGAAGGCCGCCGTGCTGGGCCTGACGAAGTCTGTCGCTGCAGATTTCATCACGCGTGGTGTACGCTGTAACGCAATCTGCCCGGGCACAGTGTCTTCGCCGTCGCTCGAACAGCGGATTGCGGCGCAGGCTCAGACGCAAGGAACGAGTGTTGATGCCGTGCAGGCCGCCTTCGTCGCCCGTCAGCCGATGGGCCGCGTCGGCAAGCCTGAAGAGATCGCCGCGCTGGCGCTGTATCTGGCCTCGGATGAGTCGGCGTTTACCACCGGTCATGCGCATGTGATCGACGGCGGCTGGTCGAACTAGTAAGGTTAATGCTGCGCCGGTATGGAACGCGCCACATTTTTCACTGAACACTCTGGACGATAGGGAAGTGCAACGATGAAACTGCTTCGTTTTGGACCGAAAGGTCAGGAAAAGCCCGGCGTGCTCGACGCGCAAGGCAAGATTCGCGATCTGTCAAAGGTGGTGACGGACATCGACGGCGAAACGCTGACCGATGCGGGCCTCGCCAAACTGCGCGCAATCGATCCGGCCTCGCTGCCGGTCGTGGAAGGCAATCCGCGCCTCGGACCGTGTGTGGGCAAGATCGGCAAGTTCATCTGTATCGGCCTGAACTACGCGGATCACGCGGCAGAATCCAACCTGCCCGTGCCGACCGAGCCGGTGGTGTTCAACAAGTGGAATAGCGCGATCAGCGGCCCGAACGACGACGTCGAAATTCCGCGCGGCTCGAAGAAGACCGACTGGGAAGTCGAACTCGGCGTGGTGATTGGCAAGGCCGCCAAGTACATCGACGAAGCCAACGCGCTGGAATACGTCGCAGGCTATTGCGTGATCAACGACGTGTCCGAACGTGAATGGCAGATCGAACGCGGCGGCACGTGGGACAAGGGCAAAGGTTTCGACACGTTTGGCCCGATCGGTCCGTGGGTCGTCACGCGTGATGAAGTCGCCGATCCGCAAAACCTGAACCTGTGGCTCGAAGTGGACGGCCATCGCTATCAGAACGGCAGCACCAAGACGATGGTGTTCGGCGTGGCGAAGCTGGTGTCGTATCTGTCGACCTGCATGAGCCTGCAACCGGGCGATGTGATTTCGACGGGCACGCCGCCGGGCGTCGGCATGGGCGTCAAGCCGAATCCGGTATATCTGAAGGCGGGGCAGAACATTCGCCTTGGCATCGAAGGCCTGGGCGAGCAACAGCAAAAGACATACGCAGCGGAATAACCCGCTGATCGCGGCGCGCAGCCCATCTTGCCAATCGTGCAGATGGCGCTGCGCCCGCTCCCTCCTTCGCCTCAGGTCGAGGCAACTCCCTCTCCATCGTCACCGATCCGGTTGACTGTCCCTTGTGCGACAGCGATGAGCCGTTCGCGGTTGCCATCCATCACGAAGATATTGCATTGGCAGGTGGCCTGCTGGCGCCCCGCATAGACGACCTGCGCGCGTGCGAGCAGCGTGCCGTTCATGGCTGGCCGCAGATAGTTGATCTTGTACTCGCCCGTGACGACCCGCGGCCCCAGCGCGAGTGCCCCGGCAAACGTGAGCGCATTGTCGGCCAGGTAGCTGATGACGCCTCCATGAACAAACCCATGCTGTTGGCGCAGTTCGTCATGAATCGGCAAACATAGCGTCAGTTCATTCGTGCTGGTGTGCATGAGCTCGGCGCCGAGCAACATGCTGAAAGGCTGGGCATGGAGCGCGCCGCGTGCACGGTCCAGTAGATCTGTCATTGTCAATTCCTTCGGGGCGATGCCCGTGGTGGCGTCCCTACCCACTCTAGGAAGCGCCAACGCTGCGAGTCAAGGTGAATCGCAAAAATGGCTAGAGCATTATTGCTAGAAGCGATGTGAATTGGATGCGGGCTACGCGAAAGGGCGCGTCGAATGACGTTTCCTGCTCCATAGCTCAAGAAAACGTTTGCACTGCCGTAAACCCTGACGTTGGTCCCGTCATTCATTGCATTTCAGGTGTTCAAGATGTTTAGCAAGATCAAGGTCGCATCCGGCCTGCTGTGTGTTCTGGCCGCTTTCTGCGTACTGCAACTGGTGACCGAGGGGCTGGGGTTCTGGTCGCTGACGCGTACCCATGACGACGTGGGCGACCTGTCGAATGTCGCGTTGAAACAGGTCGACGCCGTGAACCGAACCACCCAGGCGTTGATGGACGCCCGCATCAACCTCTCGCGCGCCGGTACACGGATGGTCAAGGGCGGCGCCGAGCCGGCTGATATCGTCCAGCACGCTCGCGAACAACTGGCGGCGGCGGACGAATCGTTCGCCACGTTTACCAACGCGACCAAGACCGGCGACGAAAATACTGCCCGCGCGGCGGCGCTTGCCGAGCGTTATCAGAAGCTACACTCGGCGTTGGTTGAACTGGCCCAAGACCTCGATTCTGGGAACATTCAAGCTTTCCTCGATCAGCCGACCCAGTCCTTCCAGGACGCTTACCTCGGTGAATTGCACAACTTCGTGCGCTTTGGCGACGCGGCAAGCCGTGCGTCGCTCGATTCGATCGACAACCGCCTCGCGCTGTTTCGCGGCGTGGGCCTCGTCATCCTGTTGTTGCTGGTGGTTGGCACGGCGACGGTGTACCTGGCGCTCAAGCGCGGCGTCGTCGCGCCGCTCGAAGAAGCGGGACGGCACTTCGATCGGATCGCTCAAGGCAAGCTCGATCAACCGATCGCCTCACGCGGCACCAACGAAATTGGCCATCTGTTCTCGGGGCTGGCCAGAATGCAGGCGAGCGTCGCGCGCACCGTGAAGACCGTGCGCGAATCGGCCGACTCGATTTACCTGGGCGCGGATGAGATTGCCACGGGTAACGCCGACTTGTCGGCACGTACGGAGAGCCAGGCCGCGTCGCTGGAGGAAACCGCCTCGAGCATGGAAGAACTGACCGCGACCGTGCGACAGAACGCCGAGCATGCGCGTGAGGCCAATGCGCTAGCTCAAACCGCGCTGGACGCGACCTCGCAAGGCAGTGCGGTCGTGAATCAGGTGGTGGAGAAGATGCAAGGCATTGCGCAGAGCTCCGACAAGATCGCCGAGATCATTTCGGTGATAGACGGGATCGCTTTCCAGACCAACATCCTCGCGCTGAACGCTGCGGTCGAAGCAGCGCGCGCGGGTGAGCAGGGACGGGGGTTTGCGGTCGTGGCAGGAGAGGTTCGCGGACTCGCGCAGCGCAGCGCGCAGTCGGCCAAGGAGATCAAGACGCTGATCAGCGAGTCAGTAGCGGAGATCAAGGGCGGCTCGACGCTCGTCGAGCATGCAGGGGGCGCCATGCGCAATGTCTCGGAGTCGATCTCGCGCGTGACCCAGATGATGGCGGAGATCAGTGCGTCATCACTCGAACAGAGCGCCGGCATCGAGCAGATCAATCAGGCGGTGGTGCAGATGGACGAAATGACGCAGCAAAACGCCGCATTGGTCGAAGAGGCCGCGGCGGCTGCGGCGTCACTGCATCAACAGACACAGCAGTTGAAGGAAGCGGTGTCGGTGTTCGACATCTCCGATGCGGTGTTGAGAACCCAGCAGTTGGGCTTACCGCACGCGCATGAACGGGAGTTTTCGTTTGGCGCGGAACCAGCGGCATAACAGTTGGTTGAGTGAACAGAGCCGCGTGCGTCAGCGATTGATGCGTGCGGCGCGCGGCCCCTCGGGGCCGCTTCTGTTTCAACCCGGCAAAGGCATTAAGCGGGCAATGCCGCGTATGCCGTAGCGAGGTGGTAAGGCGTGGTGGAGGGCATGTCAGCACGCGAAACCTCGCCCGCAGCTGACTTGCATTCGTACCAGCCATGCTGATGCAGAAAGCGCGCTTGAAAGCGTTCGATCTGCTGAGGCAAGACGGTGCGCGCTGCGTCGTCGTCACGTGTGGCAAGCGCGCGCAGATACTCGCTTTGCGCCCAGATGCGTTGCGTGGCGTCCTTGATCGCGCCGTTTTCGTCGAGCGACGCGCACACGCCGCCCGTTGCCTGGTCCACGCCGTGTAGCTGGGCGAAGTCGAATGCGCGGGTCAGCGCTGCGTCCAGTTGCGTCCCGTCCAGTAACTTCCCCGCCTGTTTGACCAGCCAGAACCATTCAAACTGATGGCCTGGTTCGAGGCGGTTATCAGCCATGCCCAACGGTAACTCAGCGATACAGCCGGTCGGTTCATGCACGAATGTGCGGTCAATCGCTTCAGCCAGCTTTTGCAGCGCAGTGTCGAAGGCGCTGTCCCGGGTTGCCTCGCGGGCGGCGAGCCACGCCTCGGTGAGATGCATCAGCGGGTTTTGAATCGGCGTGCCCGTTACCGTCGCGAACCCGGCGTCCAACGCGGCATTGAGCAATCCGTCTCTGGCCGCGAAGCGCGTTTCGATCAGCGCCGAAGTGCTCTTCACGATATCGAGTGCGTCGCGATTGCCTGAGCGTGCGCCGTATTCCGCACACGCAAAAACCAGAAACGCGTGGGTATAGAGATCTTTCGTGGTATCGAGCGGCGCGCCTTGCGCATCGACGCTATAGAACCATCCGCCCGATTGCTTGTCCTGAAAGTAGTGCACCAGCGCGTCAAACAGCACATTGGCATGCGCCGCTTCGCCCGCCTGGGAGAACACGAACAGCTGGCGTGCGCAAGCCATTGCCCGGTAGCGTTCCACCGGCATCGGAGCGTGGCTCGTGGGGTTGACCGCTTCATAAGGCAGGTTCAACGCGGAATTGAAACCCGGGCCGCGCCAGACTGGCAGGATGACGCGTGCGAAATGATCGCGTAGGCCGGCGGCAAGTGCGATCGTGGAGGCGGGTGTATTCATGCTGTGAATCTGCTTCGGTAAGGTCGTGTAAATGGCCGCGTGCCGGACTGCCCCACGCGTAAGCGGTCACGCGGGCAAGGGCGGCGAGCGACCAATCATAAAGCAAACCATTGCGGATGGCACCACCGTGCCCACCGCGTTACGTTTCCAGAAACCTTCGGAAAAGGAGCAAAAACCATGTTGGGGAATGTCGAACTTGTTTCGCGGTTGATTCTGGCGGCGGCGCTCGGCAGCGTCATTGGCGTCGAGCGTGAACGACTCTCATGGGCTGCGGGGCTGCGCACACACATGCTCGTGTGCGTCGGCTCGACGCTCATCATGATCGTGTCGGCGTTCGGCTTTGCTGACGTCCTCGGCTCGCAGAACGTCGTGCTCGATCCTTCGCGGATGGCAGCGCAGGTGGTGTCCGGTATCGGCTTTCTGGGCGCTGGTTCGATCCTGTTGCGCGGCGAGATCGTACGCGGGCTGACGACGGCGGCGAGCCTCTGGTCAGTGGCGGCCATCGGGCTGGCGGTGGGCGGCGGCATGTACACGGCGTCGATTGCGGCGACCATCATCATCCTGATCATCCTTGCGGGTATCAAACCGATCGAACGACGCTTCATCACGGTCAAGCAGCGGCGCCAGATGACGCTGCTGGTCGAACGCGGCGCGCTTACCTTTGATTCGCTACACGAAGCGCTTGGCGCGGCAAGTCCGCGGGTCAAGCAGTTCGTGATGCAGCAGAGCGACGATGCCCCCGAATGCGATGTGGTGATGATCACGCTGCATCGCGTGTCGTCGACTGAATATGCGGCGATCAGCAGCCGTTTGCGTCAATTGCCTTGCGTAAAGGAGTTCCGCGAAGACGATTCGACGACTTGATCCGGCAATTGGCTTCTGCGGGCGTGCGCCGCCGTGCGACAATGCGGTCTCGAAAAATTGATGGCATTGTCTAGCGGTATTCGGCGCCCGGTGGCCGGCGACGACCGCACTTTCTCTATGGCAGATTCCGCAGCATCCACGCAGTCCCGCCCGCCCCGCGCCAGTTCGACGAAGCCGCGCGCGAACACCGTCTCCACCGAGACTGAAAACAAGCTGGCGCGTGCGGCCCGCTCGGCACAGCGTCTCGCACAACTGAGCGATGCATCGCGCGACGACAGCACGCTAGATCTTTTCCCCGACGATCCTACCCGTGCGACGCTGGAGGCGATGAACATCGACATCCGGCAGGGCACGCTGCATGGTTTTGAATTGCCAGATGTGGTGTTGGCGGCGGTTGGCGCAGGAGCGAGCGGGGATGGGTTGGCGACGACCACATCTGAAGCCAGGGCTGCACGCCGTGGACCGCGCGAGCGCAGCGAAGCGCCTGCGGTGGCACCGCTTGCTGGTTTTGAACGGCTCGAGCCGACGGCTTTCCCTGCGATGGTGGGGGACGGTGCGCTGTTTGTGGGTGAGCCTGTAACGCATGGGTCAACCGAGACGGCGGAGCTGGCCACGAGCCGCGAGTCGGAGATGCCGCAGTCTGCTGCCGAGCCGGCACCCATGACCCCAGCGATGGCCGCGGCCACGGTTGCGCGCAGTGTGGCCGCGTTGCGTCAGGCTTCGGAGCCCGGTGCAGATGCAAAAGGCAAAGCGGGCGGCGTGCCGCCGCAGCGCTTTGCGACGACGTTCGCCAAGGCGGCAACGACCTCCCGTGACCAAAGCACGAATGTGGCTGCGCCTGGCGGCGATTCCGCGGAGCACGGTGCGTTCATGGCTTCGGGCGCGGTCGATGCATCGACGGCTTCCACGGCTTCTCCCATATCTTCCTCAGCGACAGGGACAACATCTGCAGCTTCGAGAACGGTGCACTCCAGCGCTCCAGTTGCCGCACCGCTGCACGAGGCAGCGCGCATCGCACCGGAGCTTGACCGGGCACGCGCGACGGCGTTTGCCGATACAGTTGACGCGCTTTATGGCGTGATCTCGGATCAGCGCCACGCGGCGACCGATCACTCGCGCCGGATGAAATGGATGCTGTCGATTGTCGTCGCCGCGCTGCTGGTGACCGTGGCAATCGGCGTGACTCAGACCATCCTGTTGATGCGCCTCACCCGTGAGACCACGGCGCAACAGCACCGCATCGAAGAGTTGATGCAAAACCAGCAGGCCGCGATGACCAGCTTGCTCGACGCGCACCTGGCAGCGGCTAACGCGGTCCCCGCCGCGCCATCGGCACCGAGCCCGACGCCGACGGCTTTCGTGGCACCTCGCCAGACGCCTGCCGCTACCGCGACCGCAGCAACGGCACCGGCCAGCAAGCGCGTTGCGAAGGCGCACACGCATCCTCACAAGCCGAAAGTCGCGGCGACGACGACCACCCACTAAGTCGTCCAAAGGCCACGCCGCCCGCGCGTGGCCCGCCAGCTTTTCCTGTCGTCGCCCTCCTGTCGTTCGCGGATTGACGCGCCGCGCCCATGACAGGTCGCAGCGCGCGCCATCCTTGGCTCTAGACGCGTGATAGATAACGTAAGCCGAAGCGCGTGAGCGGCGCCGCCTGAGCGGAATAACCGCCTATAAACTTTCGTTGCTATCGCACAAGCCGTGGACCGGACCACCGGCCAGCTTTTCCGACGAGGACGACGATGCCAACCAGCGAGCACAGGTTTTCTATCAAGGAGTTGATTGAGGCGCTGTTGCGCGATCAAGGTATCCACGAAGGCTACTGGGCTCTAAGCATGGAGTTTGGGGCAGTCGGAACGTCGGTGAATGCGCCGGAGGGTTACGGCGGGACGCTCCCAGGCATGATCGTGTCCGTCAACAGCGCGACGTTGATGCGCGCGGGAAGCGCGACGCAAGGGGCGGTTGATGCCGCACTCGCCAATCCGCGTAAGCAGGTGGAGGAAGCCAAACCGGTAGCTGCCAGGAAGCCGCACGCAACCACGCTGCAGTAGGCTCAGCCGCCTTCAGCAGGCCGAAGATCCGGTTTTTTGTGCGATCCGGTCGTTGTTATGACGCAACGCAACATGTCGAGATGTAGTGCGACAACAGGCCACACCTAGAAAAATGTTGCATTGCACTAGCTTTTGCCTAGGGAAAACCCTATAATTCTTCTTAAGGGAAAACCCTAGCGTCCAACTCAACCGGGAGTCGTCATGAGCGTTATCTTTGCATTGTTCCAAAAGGTCAGCGACCTCTTCGCTTCGCCCCATCTGCCGCTGGATTCGGATTATTCGTACGCAGCGCGCTACCGCGAAGCTGAGCGTCAGCGTCAGGCGCAAGGAACGTTGTTCGGCGTCAAGCTGAGCGACTAATACAGTATGTCGTCTAGCGCAGGCGGGATTGATCGCCACGCGCGCCCGAACGTAAGCGCGCTCTACTAAAGCCACGGATAACCGTGGCTTTAGTTCGTTTACGGCCCCTGATTCGGTCATGATCGCTCGGAGACGGCAGAGCCGCGGTCCCTAAATTCCACAGCCCGGCGCGGGCAAAAGGCGGATAGCCGCCTTGGCGGAAAGCAATGCGCTGCTTCCTGCGCTTCGTTTTAAGCGCGCTCTGGTCGCCGGAAACACGTTTCGGAATATTTCCCGAGCGAAATGGATGTAACAGGGACTCACACGTGCTCACGTCGGTATGCGGGTCGGATAGCCCGCTGAGCGCTGTAAACCTTACGCTTTCCTTGTCGGAGCACCCGGTCATCGGGCCCCGAATTTGAAACTTCCTCTTACAAGCGCTCACGTCTTTAAGCGTTTCGCCTGGTTAAAGTCAGTCTCAAGCGTACAGCGGCAGAGAACATCTGGATCAGCCGGTACTGCTCGATACCAACTTTAGAAGGGAGGTCTCATTATGAAATCCTCAAACAAGACTTTGCATGCAGTGCTCGCAGCCCTCGTGGCCGGTGGCGCACTTCTCACAGCAGGCAGCGCATTTGCTCAGGCTGACCGCATCGTTATCTCGGCCCCTGGTCCTGTCACAACTTACGACCAGCCGCACATGATGCCAGTGGGCGTTCAGATCGACATCGGCTGGCACGGCGACCGCTATTGGGACGGCCACCGTTACTGGGCTCATGACGACTGGATGCATCATCACCCGCACGACTACGACCCGCATCACCACGACGACCACCATCCGCAGCACTATTGATGCGGCATTGACGACGCCGACCGGGACGCCGGAGCGCGCGTCGTAAGGTCCAGCGAGGCCGGTCTCTCTTCAGGGGAGACCGGCCTCGTTGCATTTGGGGTTGCACAATTCGCTCTAGACGCCACATCCGTACCCGCTCCCAGACTGGAACGCTTGATGCTTTAAAACGCGCTCACCGTGCCGTTTTCCTCATCCGTTCATCCCTTTGGAGCGCGATCATGTCTACCGAACTCGCCACGCATTTCTCGCATGTCCGTCCGCAAGACACGTCATACGAGGATCAGGGATTGCGCGATTTCTTTCTTTACCGCGATCTTGGCATCGCCGGAGCAACGGATGGCAAGGTCCTCGCGCAACTCGTCAAGGCGAACCATGCACCAGAGCAAGGCACCGGGTGGCACCGACATGAGGCTGACTTCCACATTGTGATCATGCTGAAGGGATGGGCGCGCTTCATGTACGGAGACAAGGAGACGCTGGTCGCGGCTGGTGATTGCGTGCATCAGGCCCCAGGCATCGTTCACTACCTGTTCGATTACTCGGAAGATATGGAGTACATCGAAATTGTTTCGCCAGCCAACTTCACATCCATTGACGTGGAAGGCCCGTGCGAGGTGCCCGACTTCACACCGTGGAAGAGCGTGACTACCTGAGGCCGAAACGCGACGCAGCCAGAGCGCGCGCTTGCGCGCCACCCGTGCTGCAGCCGGCGTGCCGTAGCCGGTGTGACGCCGCAAGCGCTTACGCTTTAGCGCGCAGCACTGCGGCGTGACGGCGCACGCACCTTGGC
>NZ_JBAURZ010000038.1:0-3277 GCF_049581445.1 Paraburkholderia sp.
CGGTTGAACTGGTGCGGCGGCGCGACCGGTCGCTCTCGCCGGCTGCGCAGGCCGTGTGGGGTTTGATCCAGCAGTTGCCAGCAAGGGCGGAAGATTTGCGTTGAGGGCGGCAGGCGGTCTTGCGGTCCCCCTGCCGTCCTCGCGTCGCCGGGACTGCGTGGCACGCTAAAATTGTGACTTGTCCCAACTGACCCGCCTGGAAGTCCCGATGAGCGAACTGGATCTGTCTGCGTCCCTCCTGCCCAATGCGCGTGATGCCGTCCGTGCCCTGCGACCGTCCCAGATTCGCGAAGTGGCCAACGCCGGGTTCGGCGTCGAGAATGTGCTACCGTTCTGGTTTGGCGAGTCCGACCGGGTCACCCCAGAGTTCATTCGAACCGCGGCGAGCGATGCCCTTGCCGCTGGCGCCACCTTCTACACCCACAATCTCGGCGTTGCGCCTTTGCGCGCGGCGCTTGCCAATTACGTCACGCACTTGCATGGTGCGACTTCGGTCGAGCACGTCGCGGTGACGAGCGCAGGCGTCAACGCCTTGATGCTTGCCGCTCAACTCGTGGTCGGCGCGGGCGACCGGGTCGTCGCAGTCACCCCGCTGTGGCCGAATCTGGTGGAAATCCCGAAGATTCTCGGCGCGCACGTCGAAACAGTCGCGCTGGGCTACGGCGCGCAGGGGTGGACGCTCGATCTCGAACAGCTGTTAGCGGAGTTGACGCCGGCCACGAAAATGCTGCTAATCAATTCGCCCAACAATCCAACCGGCTGGGTGATGTCGAAGGAACAACAGCGCGTCGTGCTGGAGCATTGCCGTCGCCACGGCATCTGGATCGTTGCCGACGAGGTCTACGAACGCCTTTATTACGCGGAGGATGCCGCCGAAGCCACTCCCGACGCCTCCCGAATTGCCCCGTCCTTTCTTGACCTGGCGGCACGGGACGAGCGTGTGATCTGCGTGAATTCGTTCTCCAAGGCCTGGCTCATGACCGGCTGGCGGCTCGGCTGGATCGTCGCGCCCACCGCGTTGATGGACGATCTGGGCAAGCTGGTCGAATACAACACGTCCTGTGCGCCGGCGTTCGTGCAGCAAGCCGGCATCGCGGCGGTGGAGCAGGGCGAGCCGTTTACCCGTCAACTTGTGAGCGACCTGAAGGCGTCGCGCGATCATCTGGTTCGGGCGTTGTCTGCAATGCCGGGTGTCGACGTGAAGGCGCCGCCGGGAGCCATGTACCTGTTCTTTTCGTTACCCGGCGCGGCGCAAAGCCTGGCGCTGTGCAAATCGCTGGTGCAGGAGGTGGGGCTGGGTCTCGCGCCTGGCAGCGCGTTTGGTGCTGAAGGCGAAGGGTTTGTGCGCTGGTGCTATGCATGCGACACCGCACGGCTCGACCAGGGCGTCGCACGGCTTGAGCAGTTCCTCGTGCGCCACCGTGTAAACTGAACCCACCGGGGTTTGTGTTCGACGCCAGCGCCGGACACTCATTTGACCGGCGTTAGCCACCTTTTCGCATCTTCATGCCCGGGAAGCCCGAATCAACGGGATTTCGTCTTTACGCACCGATTGTTTTTGCGTAATATGGCGTTCAGTCACGCGATTCCTTTCAGGAACATCGCTGCTCCGTCCGGCTGGGTTTGGCTCGATTGCCTGTTTCGCCTCCCCCCGGTGCGTGCTCCCATCAATATGACCGATCAGAATCGGGCGAGCGCGTCTTCAGTTCCACATCGTCTGTTTGATCCGGTTCTTTGACCACAGGGTCTGACCTAGCTGCATGAATACCCAAGAGGCGAAGATCGTCCTCGAGACTGCCTTGATCTGCGCGCAGGAGCCTTTAAAGCTCGGTGAGTTGCGCAAGCTCTTTGCCGATGGCGTGTCGGCAGACACGGTTCGCACGTTGCTCGAAGACCTGAAGCAGGACTGGTCGGGGCGTGGTGTTGAACTGGTCGGGCTGGCGTCGGGCTGGCGTTTTCAAAGCAAGCCCGCGATGCGTTCGTATCTGGATCGCTTGCATCCCGAGAAGCCGCCGAAATATTCGCGCGCTGTTCTTGAGACGCTGGCGATTATTGCGTATCGGCAACCGGTCACACGGGGCGATATTGAAGAGATTCGCGGTGTTACCGTGAACACGCAGGTCGTCAAGCAACTCGAGGATAGGGGCTGGATCGAAGTGATCGGCCATCGTGACGTGCCAGGCCGTCCGGCGCTCTATGCGACGACGCGGCAGTTTCTCGACGACCTCGGCCTGAAAGCGCTCGACGAGTTGCCGCCATTGGAAGATCCATCGGCGCAGTTGAACGTCGACCTGCTCGGCCAGCATGCAATCGAGTTTCCCGACGCGGTGGCGACGGGAGGTGAGTTGGCTGGTGAAACGCCGGCCGAAGCTGCGGAGCATGACGCGCAGCCAGCGCTTGCGCATGACGCTGCCGCGCTTGATTCAAAAAACGGCGAGGCCATTGGGGAGGTGCCTGAAGACGGTGCAAGTGCCCATAGTGCAGCGCCGCAGGAATCTGCCAGCGTCGAGGCGCCCGTAGCGGCCGCATTGAACAGCGCGCACGAAAGCGCCGAGCCCGAATCAGATGAATTCGCTCACGCCGAAACCACAAACGCTGACGTAGCGTCACTGGCGGGAGCAGAAATAGCTGAAGCATCAACAGCAGAGCCTGACGCAGCTGGGGAAACAGGTCATCAGCCTGAAGATGACGGGGTCACCGAGGTTGAGCAGGGCGCAAGCATTGTGGGTGCACGCGAACCCGGTGGCGCGCATGTCGTGGCATCGTCCGGTACGCCTGTTGAAGGACATGTTGAACCGCACCCGCACAACGAAGCCGCCGAAAGCGCCGCTGAGGTTGCACAAGATCAGGATCCGGTCTCCCAGGCCGATCCGGCAATACCCGCGCACGACTTGGGCGAACTCCGCAGTACGGAGTACGCCGTTGAGTCGAACCCGACAGGTGTGGCGCACGGCGATCCAGAAGACCGCCGCGATGCTGCACAGGACGCGGGCGTACTGACCGACGACGAAAACGAGTCGCGCAGCGCCTGACGTAACCGAACTTTTGCCGCGCCCGCAATGGGCGCGCGCGACCTGACATTTTGAGGTTGTTTTGACTGATACCCACGACACCGATTCGTCCGAATCCGAGCGCGCCGTGCATGCCGTGCGCGCCGACGAAACGCGTACTTCGCAAACGTCCGCAGGCGCTACTGAGCACCCGGCCCAAGCTGAGGGCGCAGAAGGTGAAGAGCGTCCGCGCCGCGGCCTGCGCCGCGGGCCGCGCAGCCTGATCG
>NZ_JBAURZ010000039.1:0-10725 GCF_049581445.1 Paraburkholderia sp.
ACCTTGGCCTTGGTGGCGCTCGTAGAAGGCGCATCGGCTGCCACCACCGTCGCGACGGCCGTCGCGGCGGGTGCCGGAACAGGCGCGACCGCGACCGGTACGCCGGGCTTGATTGCTTGGGCATGCACATTAACTGCCACTGCGCGCGGCTCGTTGTCGTAGATCACCGCCCGCACCCGCGGATAGATATGCCGTTCCCAGCGGTGCCCGTTGAACACACCATAGTGCCCAACGCCGGTCTGCACGTGATGCGTCTTCAGATAAGGCCGCAGTTTGTCGCACATGTCCTGCGCCGCGAGCGTCTGGCCGACGGCGCAGATATCGTCCTTTTCGCCCTCTACGGTGAAGAGCGCGGTGCGGCGAATCTTCGACGGTTCGATTAGGCGTCCACGCACTTCCAGTTCGTGCATCGGCAGCGCGTGACGCTGGAACACGGTTTCGACGGTCTCCAGATAGAAGTCCGCCGTCAGGTCCATCGTCGCGAAGTATTCTTCGTAGAAGACCCGGATCGTGTCGGCCTTTGCCGGATCGCCTTTGGCTCGCTCGTAGTGCATCGTCTCGAACGAGTCGAGATGGCGCCCAAGATTCATCGCCATGAACGCATTGAGTTGCACGAAGCCGGGGTAAACGCGCCGGTGGGCGCCAGCAAACCCAGGCGGCACCGCGCTGATGAGATTTCGCTCGAACCATTCGATGGGTTTGCTCTTCGCGAGGGCGTTGACCTTGGTGGGATTGATGCGCGTATCGAGCGGGCCAGCCATCAGCGTCATGCTGGCAGGCTGCGCCGGATGATCGTCCTCCGCCATCAGCGCGACAGCGGCGAGCGCGGCGACGGTCGGCTGGCACACCGCTAGCAGATGAGCACCAGGGCCAATCACGCTGGTGAAATCGATCACGTGCTGGACGAACTCGTCAAACCCGAAACGGCCCTGTGAGAGCGGCACATCGCGTGGGTTGTGCCAGTCGGTGATATAGACGTCGTGGTCGGCCAGCATGGTTTTCACGGTGCCACGCAGCAGCGTCGCAAAGTGACCCGACATGGGCGCGATCACCAGCACGCGCGGCTGCGCGGGCGAGACGCGGGTGTCCTTGCGAAAGTGCAGCAACGACGCAAAGGGCGTGTGCGCCGCGACTTCCTCGACGATCTTGACGGACTTACCGTCCACCTCGATCGAATCGAGCTCGAACGGCGGCCGCCGGTGAGTAAGCCCGGCGAGCGTGATCAGTTCGCATGAAGCGCGCAGCGAGCGGCCGTGCGGCGTGTCGCTGATCGCCGGCCACGCGTCGAGCGCATGGTTGACGAGTGCGGCACTGTGTCGAAAGGGCAGCATCAGGTCAGCGAACGCCTGATAGGCGGGATAGGCGAACAGATTCATAGCCTTCGCACGAATGCCCAAAAGGAGTGAGCCCGAATAGAGGCAATACATGTGCCAATGCGGTCTGCATTGCGCTGCGCGCCGGCCCGCGCTGGCATAGCATTTGCGCTGTTCCATCCAGAGTGCCGTTTTTGCCGTGATTTGGTGCGCCGACGCACCATAGCGTGCATGCGGCTTGTCAGATGCGACACGTACGCTTCGGAGGAGATTCCTATGGCGAATGCCACGCTTACGCTTAGCAGCAAGAACTATTCGTCGTGGTCGCTGCGAGGGTGGCTGCTGACAAAATTCAGCGGGTTACCCTTCGAAGAGACCGTGACGCCCATCGACGACCCCAACGCGCGCGCGGAGTTGTTATTGCTCTCGCCGTCGATTCTAGTGCCGTGCCTGTTCCACGACGGCATCAAGGTCTGGGACACGCTGGCGATTGCCGAGTATCTGAACGAGGTGCAGCCCGACGCCAAACTGCTGCCGCTCGACCGGCGCGCGCGTGCTCATTGCCGGGCCATTTGCGGCGAGATGCATTCGGGGTTTAGCTCGCTGCGCTCTGCACTCCCGATGAACCTGAAGGCGCATTTCCCAGGCTTCAAGGTGTGGGCGCGCGCGCAGTCCGACATTGACCGGATTGTCGCGATCTGGCGCGAGTGTCTTGAGCAGTACGGCGGCCCGTATCTGTTCGGCGAGCGCAGCGCGGCGGATGCGATGTACGCGCCTGTGGTGACGCGTTTTGTGACCTACGACGTCAAGCTCGATCCGGATATCGTCGAATATGGCCAGCGCATCCTCGCGCTTGCGGAGATGCAGCAGTGGATGGCCGACGCCCAGCAGGAAGTGGACGAAATCGATGAACTCGACGTTGAATTTTAAGTGAGCGTGCCCGTGCGGGTTCGACTCGCGCCGAGGTTGCAGCCCCGGTGTGTACCGCGCGTGTGCCGTTTACTCCCACCGTCCCGCGTCGAGTTTGAACACGCTAACCACTTGCGCAAGCCGGGCCGCATGATCGCGTAGTTCTGCGGCAGCGTGTTCCGCGTCACCGACGATGGTGGCGTTCTGCTGCGTTGCCTCGCCGATCTGGGTGACGGTGAGATTGACCTGCTCAATACCGCCCGACTGCTCGCGTGATGCAACGCTGATCTCGCCCATGATCACACGCACCTGAGCGACCCTTTCGACGATGCCCTGCATGGTCGCGCTGGCCTCTTCGGCGATCTTGAAGCCGCTTTCCACACGCGCGGTCGATTCGCCAATCAACGCTTCGATTTCCTTGACCGCTGCCGCGCTGCGTTGTGCCAGCGCGCGCACTTCGGCGGCCACTACCGCGAAGCCGCGTCCGTGTTCGCCCGCGCGCGCCGCTTCGACAGCCGCGTTGAGGGCAAGAATGTTGGTCTGGAATGCGATACCTTCGATCACGCTCGTGATGTCCGAGATCTTCTTCGACGAGCGGCTGATGTTGCCCATCGTCGAGACCACGCGCTCTACCGCGCGGCCGCCTTCCATGGCCGCTTCCGATGCACTGGTGACTAGCGCATTGGCCTGTGCTGCATGATCAGCGTTCTGCTGCACGTTCGAGGTGATCTGTTCCATGCTGGCGGCGGTCTCTTCAAGGCTGCTAGCCTGAATGGCGATACGCGCGGCAATGTCGCCACTGCCGTTGGCGATCTTCACGGTGCCGTCAGTCATGTCGGAGGACGCGCTGCGCACTTGCGTGACGATGCGCGCCAACCCTTCTCCGATGCCGTCGATGGCCTGCATCAGGCGGCCGATTTCATCGGCGCGCAGTTGTTGCCCATCCGCGAGACGCACGCTCAGATCGCCCGAGGCGAGACGCTCTGACGCTTTCGCCGCTTCCTCGAGTGGTCGGCTGACGAGCCGCCGCACAGCAATCAGGAACAGCACCGCAAACGCGGCCACCAGCGCGAAGCCGATCGCGAGGAAGCGGTTACGGGTGGCCGTGACTTCACCCATCACTTCGTCACGCGGCGCGATGCCGCCCACTAGCCAATGCCACTCCGGCACGGTGTCGAACGAAACGTATTTGTCGCGCGCGGCGGTTTCTCCCAGCGTCGCATCGGTCGAACGGTATTCGAGCTGCCCCTGCTGCATGTCTAGCATCTGTTTGTAGGGCGCGTTGGTGTCGTCGGCGAGTTGGCCAGCCGCTTCCGGATGCACGACGAACTTGCCGCGGTCGGGTCCGTGGGAAGCATCTAGCACGAAGTAGTAGCCGCTCTCGCCAATCTTCAACTCGCGGATCCCGTCTTCGACAGACTGGATCTGGGCGCCCACGTCGACTCCGACAAAGAACGCGCCGATCACGCGCCCGCTTGCATCCATGATGGGCCGGTATTGGGTGATGTACCGCTTGCCGAACAACGCGGCGAGTCCCGTGTAGGTTTTGCCCCCGAGCACGAGCGCATAAGCTGGCCCCTTGCGGTCGAGCAGGGTGCCGATTGCGCGCGAGCCGTCCTGCTTCTTCAGCGAAGTGGTGACGCGCACGAAGTCGTCGCCGGTGCGTGCGAACACGGTGGCGATTGCGCCACTGCTTTGCAGGAATGCATCGGGGATCGAGAAGTCCATGTTGAGGACCTTGTCGCCCGCCTTGATGGTCGGTGTGGCGACGCCGTTGACGTCCACTTTCTGCGTTTCGTCGAGGCTGTAGGTGGACGGCAGGAGGCTCGCGAAGAGCGTCATGGAGCGGCCGACTTCGGCAGAGAGCCCTTTGTCGAACAGGGCGATCATCGCGGCGATCGAACGATCTTTTTCGGCGATCCGCGTGAGGACCTGGTCGCTGATCTGCGTGCCGGCTGAGCGCGTTAGCGCGAAAGTGAAAGCGGCGAAGATCAGCGCGACCAGGGCGCATGAAAGCATGGCCAGCCGGGCACCGACGCTGGCCCGGTGCAAAGAGGGGAATTGCATGCGTTCTGCTTGTGAGGAGGAGGTTGCGGGTCAGTCCGGGTGGGGTGACGGACTGCGCTATAGCTCCATTGACGGCAGAACGGGCGAATTCTTGAGGGAGGTTGGCGTTGGCGACCTGCGGCTTACGAACTCATCAAACCAGCTTCCGCCGCCCGCGCCACGTCCGCAACAACAGCGCATTCGTCACCACACTGACGCTCGAAAACGCCATCGCGGCGCCCGCAAGCATTGGATTAAGCAGGCCGAGCGCGGCGAGCGGAATGCCGATCAGGTTGTAGACAAACGCCCAGAAGAGGTTCTGCTGGATCTTGCGCCAGGTGCGCCGTGAGATATCGATGGCGTCGGCCACGAGCGCCGGGTCGCCGCGCATCAGGGTGATACCGGCTGCATCCATCGCGACATCGGTGCCGGTGGCCATCGCGATGCCGAGATCGGCGGCGGCGAGGGCTGGGGCGTCGTTGATACCGTCGCCTGCCATTGCCACGACGCCGGCCGTACGGATCTTCAGATCGCGGATCACGCGCGCCTTGTCGTCGGGCAGCACCTGCGCGTGAAACTCATCGATGCCGAGCGCCGCGGCTACGCTAGCCGCGCTGCCCCGGTTGTCGCCGGTGAGGAGCGCGCTCTTGACGCCCATTTCCTTGAGGCGCTCGATGGCCGCACGCGCACCGGGTTTGACAGTGTCACCGAAGCCAATCAGCGCAAGCGCGGTGGGGGGCGCGGCGCTACGGTCCATCAGCCACGAGACGGTGTTCCCGGAGCTTTCGAGTTGCTGCGCGCGCTCGGCGAGTGCGGGCGGCACGACGATGCCGAGTTCGGTGAGCCAACTGCTGCTGCCCATGGCGATCGTTCGGCCGTCGACGTCTGCTTCAACACCACGGCCTGGTACTGCGCGGGCTTGCGAGACGGTCTGCAAGGGCCGTTGCGCGAGCGTACTAACCTTCATCACCGCCTTCGCTAGAGGATGATCGCTGTGTCGCTGGACGGCCGCGGCGAGCGCCAACGCCTCGTCGCGCGCGAGGCCAATCGGCTCGAACGCGGTCACTGACGGTTGCCCCACCGTCAGGGTTCCGGTCTTGTCAAAGGCTACCAGCGTGACGTTGTGCGCGATCTCCAGCGCCGAGGCGTCCTTGATGAGCACGCCGTGGCGCGCGGCCACGCCGGTGCCGGCCATGATTGCCGCTGGCGTCGCCAGCCCTAGCGCGCACGGGCAGGCAATGACCAGCACGGCGACCGCGTTGAGGATGGCCGTTTCGCCGCTTGCGCCTGCAATCAGCCAGCCAATCAGCGTAACCGCCGCAATCAGAAGAATCGCCGGGACAAAGATCTCGCTCACGCGGTCGACCAGGCGCTGGATCGGCGCCTTCTCGGCCTGCGCCGTTTCGACGAGCCGAATGATGCGTGCCAGTGTGGTTTCGGCGCCGATGGCCTTCGTCGTGATCGTAATCGCCCCCTCGCCGTTGATCGAGCCGGCGGTGACGGGATCGTCCGGCTGCTTGGGCACGGGCAGGCTCTCGCCGGTAATCAGCGATTCATCAATATGCGTGCGTCCTTCGAGCACCGCGCCATCCACAGGCACGCGCTCGCCCGGTCGCACGACCACCATCATGCCGACGCGCACCTGCGCCAGCGGCACTTCATGTTCCTCGCTGCCGACACGGATGCGCGCACGATCCGGCCGCAACGCATTAAGCGCGCGGATCGCATCAGTGGTTTGGCGCTTGGCGCGTGCCTCCAGCCACTTGCCGAAGCGCACCAGCGTAATCACGACTGCCGACGCCTCGAAGTACAGATGCATGGCGTCACCGGGATGCGCGATGAGTTCGTAGACGCTGACGCCATAAGCCGCCGACGTGCCGAGCGCGACCAGCAGATCCATATTGCCTGCGCCGGCTCGCACCGCACGCCAGGCTGCGCGGTAGAAGCGCGCACCAAACCCGACCTGGACGAGCGTGGCAAGTCCAAGCTGGAGCCATGGCGGCACCAAGCTGCTAACGCCGAATGAACCCGGGCCGCCGAACCCTTCGCTCAGCATCGGCACGACGAGCGGCAGGGTCAGCAGTGCGCAGATCACCACGGCGGTAAGTTCACGGCGATTTCGCCCGTTTGCCCGCTCTGCCTCCGATGGCGCTGCTGGCGTCGGCTCTTGCGCAACTGGGGTCGCCTGATAGCCCGCTTTAGTAACCGCGGCGACTAGCGCGTCCAGGCCGCTGCCAGCCTCGGTGGAGGCGCCATCGGTCAGCCTGACGGTCGCCTTTTCGGTCGCGAGGTTGACGGATGCGCTCGCGACACCAGGCACCTTCGCCAGTGCCTTTTCGACGCGCATCGCGCACGCTGCGCAGGTCATGCCGCCTATCGCAAGCTCGGTAAGCTGCGTGGGCGTGGAATTCGAGGCTGGGATCAGTGGGACGGCAGCGGCTTCATAGCCGGCTTTGCGCACGGCATTCACCAGCGTGTCGCGATCGACGCTGCCGTCCGCGTCCACGCTGGCCCTTTCAGTGGCGAGATTGACCGACGCGCGGCTGACGCCCGGCACTTTGGCGAGCGCTTTTTCGACGCGCATCGCGCAGGAAGCGCAGGTCATGCCGCTGATATCGAGTTCGGCGCGGGTCGACGCGGCGCGGTCGGGAGTCGCAAGATCAGTCATGGTGGCAGGGCTCGGAACGGCATCAGGCCGCATCATGAGTCCAGTATTGACCTTCCCATGATGGGAAGGTCAAGCCCAAAAAATTGGAAATACGTGTTGACCTGGCGAGGTCGGCGTTCAAAACGCGGGGGGCGCGCTCAGCATGGCTTCAGCGACGGCTTCCTGCATATCGCCGCCGTTGGCCAGCAAGGCGTCCGCTGCGCCCCGACGATCGGCCGCTTCCTTGTTTTGCCCCAGCTTCCATTTGCCAACCAGCCGCGTTACTTCGATCTCGATCCCAACGATCGCCCCCAGCATTTGCGTCAGATAGTCCGCCGGCGCGTCACCCATCTTCCACGGTCTCGGTTCGTTGGCTTCCATCTTCCGGGTAAGCCGGGCGACGAGGCCGCGCACAAACGCCTCATCGTCGCGCACGACAATCCGGCCATGCGCATGCACCACGATGTAGTTGAACGTCGGCACCTGGCGATGCGCCTCGTGCTTGCTCGGATACCAGTTCGGCGAAATATACGCAGCCGGCCCCTGGAAGATCACGAGCGCCTCCGGTTGCGCAGCCACTTCCTGCCAGACGGGATTGGCACGCGCGACATGCGCACGCAATGTGCCGTGCGTACCCTCGGCCGGTTCGATCTCAAACGGCAAGTGATTCGCGTCGAGACCCTGCGGACCGTGCGTGACCAGGGTGCCAAACGGCTGGTCGGAGATCAGTTGGTGGAGAACCTCAGGACGGTTCTCTTCGAAGTGGGCGGGGACGTACATGGAGCGCTCCAGATGCAGATGTGGGCCGAAGGCGTGAGAAAGGTGCGTTGTGCCTTTGCGCTTGCCTTCTGTCAAGGATACGATACAACCCGTTGTTGTCGGGATCGATACAGGCAGCCGTTCGCGATGGGCTTGGGGGCCGCGCGACCAGAGTTGCCGATAACCGACGAATCTTCATGGACCGCACGTTCTGCCATCTGAACGAATGATAAAAAATCGCCGAGAACAATTTTCTCTTCATTGGACCTGCGCGTCGTTCGCGGGCCTTGCCTTTCTCGCCGGCTGTGCGGCGACATCCACTAGTTCGCCGAAGACAACCGGCTGGATCAAGGACGAAGTGGCTGACTCATACGTATTCGGCTACCCGCTCGTGATGATGGAAACTGCGCGCGACGCCGCCGTCGGCAGCGATCCGGGTCAGGCGCCCATCAATACCTTGCGTGTGGCGCAGGCGTTGCCGCCGGTGGGCTCGACCAATCCACCTACGCCGGGTATCGACACGCTCGACTCGACCGGCTGGCTCGATCTCGCGGACGGCCCCGTCATCCTCACGTTGCCGAACTCACGTGGCCGCTATGTCGATGCCCGGGCGCTCGATATGTGGACCAACGTGGTCTGGTCGACGAGCGCGCCGGCCGCGCCGCGAGTAAGCGGCATCAAGGAGCAAACGATTGCCTTTGTCGGGCCTGGCTGGAAGGGCGATCTGCCTGAGAAAGTCACGCGGGTCGACGTGCCGACGCGCAATGCCTGGGTGTCGGTGCGTGTTCAATCGAATGGCGGCCGTGACCTCGCGGTGGTGCGCAAGCTGCAACGCGGCATCCGCGTCGTACCGTTGAGCGTCTACACAGGCGACGCACGCTCGGCGTCTGCAGGATCGACGAGCGGTAACGATGAGGCGCCGTCATCTACCGGCTCCGGCACACCGGCCTCGCAGGTCGCGGCGCTTGACGCGGGCGCGTTCTTCGATCGCCTGGCGCAAGGCTTGAAGGACAATCCGCCGGTGCCCGACGACCCGCACGCATTGAAGTTCCTGGCAGACCTCGGTGTGACGCCGGGTGAGCCGGTCGCGTTGCCGGGCCACGCAACGGATGCGATCGCCGCTGGCCTCTCCGATGGTCACGACCGCGTCGCCGCGCCGCCGCCCAATCTGTTGAATGCGAACGGCTGGAGCTGGTTTGGCGACAGCGTCGGCAATTACGGCCCCGACTACGCACTGCGTGCTTATGCGGCGTACTCGCAACTGGGCATCGGCACCAAGGACGACGAAGTGCGCGCGTCGGTTTCGATGGATAGCGACGGGCACCCCCTGAATGGGGCAAACCGCTACGTGATCCACTTCGCATCGAACCAGTTGCCGCCGGTGCGAGGATTCTGGTCAATCACTGCCTATACGAAGGATGGCGCATTGGGTGAAAGCGGCCCGGCACGGCTCGCAGTGGGTGACCGCTACGGCGCACGCCGCAATCGCGACGGTTCGCTTGATGTGACGGTGTCGGCGGCGAAGGCGCGCACTGCGAACTGGCTGCCTGCGCCGCGCACGGATATCCAGCTCGTGCTGCGGCTCTACGCGCCAAAACCGCAGGCCACCGACGGCAGTTGGCAGCCGCCGGCTGTCGTGCGTCAGTAAGTCAGTCATAAACCAACGCGTGTGCGCTGCCTGAGTGTGGCGCACACGTGAGTCGCTGGCTCAGCGCGGGCCCGCGCCTCCTTGCCTCTACGGCGCTTCCGCTTCCTCGTCCTTTCCTGGGCGCGCCGCGCGAGTTTGTGGCGCCGCAGCAGGCGTCACACACCCGTCACCGTCGATAGCCCAGGCTTCATCTAATGCGTTTTGGATGATTGTTTGCTTTTGGCTTACATTTCTATCCCGCACACGTCTCAAGACATATACTTGCCCGAGGCAGGACTTCAGTCATCGCGGCGGGCTTGCCGTCGCATCATTCACGACCAGGCATGGCAAGCATCAACAAGGCAACCCTCGCTTCATCCCTGCAAACCGTGCGCGGTGTCGCGCAGGCCCGCCGTACGCGCCGTATTGTCATCGGTCTGCTGATCTTCCTTGTTGTGTTTGGCCTGCTGGGCTTTTTCGCGGCACCGCCGCTGATTCGGCATATCGCCGAACAACAACTCAGCAAGCAACTCGACCGGCCCGCCACCATTGGCCGGATCGCGCTTAATCCGTACACGCTCCGGCTCGAAGCGGACAACATTCATCTTGGCGAGCGCGGCGGCCAGGGCGATTTCGTGGATATCTCGCGGCTCATCGTGAAGCCGTCATGGAGTTCCCTGTTCCGCGCGGCGCCGATCGTCGATGAGGTGCAGGTCGATTCGCCTCGCTTCAATATCATCCGGTACGATGCCCAGCGCTTCAATTTCACCGACCTGATCGAAAAGTTCGCCAACCAGCCGTCCAAACCGAATAGCAAGCCCACGCTCTTTTCCGTGTCGAACATTCGACTCGAGAACGGCCAGATCACCTTCGATGATCGCCTGCTTGGCGTCAAGCACGTGATTGATCAATGGAAGCTCGGCATCCCGTTCATTGCGACACTGCCTTCGAAGACAGATATCTTCGTTGAGCCGCTTTTGCGTGCGCGGATCGACGGCAGCCCACTCGCGATTGACGGCAAGACCAAGCCGTTCGCGGCCTCGCGCGAATCGGACGTGTCGCTGCGCTTCGATGGACTCGATGTGCCACACCTGCTGTCTTACGCGCCGCAGAAGCTGCCGGTGACGGTGCAGGCGGGCAAGTTGTCGACCGACCTCACGCTGAACTTCATCATGGCCGATGATGCGCCGTCGCTGCGCGTGGCGGGCACCGTTGACCTGAACGATATCGACGTACTGGATGAAAACAAGCAGCCATTTTTCGCGGCGCATGCGCTGCACGTCGCGGCGGCGACGCTTGAACCGCTGAAGAGCCTGTATCACTTCGACGAGATTCGCCTCGACACGCCCACCGTCAATCTGGCGCGGGACAAAGACGGCGTGCTGAGCGTCCAGCGCACGTTTGCCGTGCCGCCCGCGTCGGCC
>NZ_JBAURZ010000040.1:0-104501 GCF_049581445.1 Paraburkholderia sp.
GCGCGGGACCGCCGGCCACCAGCGCGAGGTCGAATGCGTGGCCGGCGCGCTCGAAAGTGACGTCAGCAAGCAACGCCATTCCATTGGATGCGCGCACTGCGCCGCTTTCGGCGCTTAGTAAGGTCACCTGGTAGCGCTCGTCAGGTGGCAGAAACTGATTGGCTTCCGCGAAAACATCAACCGGCCCGGCGACGTCGAGCGCTTGCACGCCAGGAAAGATCGCTATCGCGACGGTACGCATTGGATAACCTCTTGAACGAAGATCTGGTTCGGGTGACAGCTGGCTGGTTCGGCGGCTACGGTAGAAGACGCAACGCGTTCGGTTCGCGTCGGGGCTTCATCTTCACCCCGCGAGTGTTGCACACGTTGTAGCAATAAAGGTGAGGATTTCCAGGTACCCACGTTTCACTCGAAGAAACGAGCGCGCTGGCCGGCCATTCAACCATCGTGCTCCCGAATATTCTCACCTATGTCCGCATGCAGGCTAACAGCTACTTCGTGGAGACACGTGTTTGCTTCGCGGAATTGCTACTAACGGTGAGGCTCGCTGATGGCGGAGACGCACCTCGCAATCACGCACAATACGAAAGGTGAGGTTTTTCGGGAGCTGAATTTTCGCCTGATGCGATGTGCCGCGCCGCATACGGATCGCCGGCGCAACAACCGTAAAAATCGCAATGCGCGCACCGCACCCAGTATCGACAGCGCGATCCCTCTCCAGTGAAACTCAACCACGCCCGTGTTGTGCGGCGATCTCCTGCAAATCGAGATCGTGTTCGAGGATCGTCAGCATCTCATCGCCGATCAGTCGATCGATGCATCTGCAATAGCTCAATGCGCCCCGCAGCAATGGCAGCGAGGACGACATCGTAGTGGGCCGCGCGATCATCGGCGGGGAACGCAGCGTCGTTTTGGAGGGCGGCGGTGATACGGGCGCGGTAACTGTACTGTTCGAGCAGACGCGGATGGATCACACTGCCATCGGCACCATGTACGAGCGGCTGAATCGCGGCCAGTTGTGCGGCCTCCAGACGCGCCCACGCTTGCGGCTCGGTCAGATGGTGCGAGGCGTGGTCGGCTGCGTGAGCTGGGTTCACCCAGCGGATCAGCGGGCCGATCGTCGTACCCTGGCCGAGTACCGTTACCAGAATCACTGCGAACGCGGCGACCAGAATCAGGTCGCGGCCGGGCATGGCCTCAGGTAAAGCCAGCGCAATCGCAAGCGTGACGACGCCACGCATGCCAGCCCAACTGACGCTTTCTGAGGGAGAACGGAACCAGCAGGGCAGGCGATGAGTAACCGCCATCCATGGCGTCGTGCCGTACACCGGCACGGTCGCAGCAGGGACAGCAATCTGATGAAGGAGAATGCCATGTACAGGCTGACGTTACTCGAGCAGGCGGACGTGCTCGCACGCATTGCGGTCACTGCGCCGCATGATTCGGTGCGCAGTGCGGCTATTGAGGCCGCACGGGTGGACCGCGCGACGGCGCTGCAGGTGATGGAGATACATCGCTGCCTGCAGCGCTGGGCTGAACTTGGCAAGGGGATTGCGCGTGATGAGGCGCGGCGTGCGCTTGCCCAGGTGAATGACGACGGGCAGGGCGTACGGTGGTACGAGACGGGTGGGAAATCATAGGGTGTGACTTTCTGACGCCCTATCATCAGCGTGCCAGCAGTGTTCTGTGTTCGAGGCGACTTCGGTCGCCCTTTTCCGTTTGCAGACGGCGAGCAGTTTCTCGGGGTCCTCCTATGTCAACCCGGAGTCCGTCGCCTGTAAAGTGCTGTGGCGTATTTGCATGCCGTCTATCCTCGGCCTGGGTTGACATTCCCCCGTTGAACCGGCCGTTTCGCCCGCCTCGTGCGGGCTTTTTTTGCCCGCTCAGGCTACGTTATATCCTGGCGTTGCTCTATAGGTAAAGTATGATTTTGCTCAATCCGTTGTGCCCTCGTAAATCTTGACGATTGTTCACAGATTTTGTTTGCGGCGTTCTGTAGGTTACGAAATCTTAGACCTGCTCCGGGCTGTCGGTTGAATAGTCAAAATGGCTTGTTCTCGGGTGAATGGATGTGCGCGCAACTTTATGCACAGTGAATAGGACTACAAAATAATGAGACACATATGGCGGAATCTGATCGTGTTGCGAGGCATGTAACGGGCCGGCAGTCGGCACACATGAAGTTGAACCGGCGTTACCGGAACAACACGGCGCCGGCAGGCGAAGAGAAGGGGCCGATGCCCGAGGTGTCGGTGGTCGAGTGGGAGGTACGGGAAGAGGTCTGCCAGCCGTACAGGATTACGGCGCTGGTCTCGACATCGGCGCCGGTATCGCGCAGGGACATTCTCGGTCAGTGGGCGAAGTTTTCGTTCCTGACCGAGGAAGGGGCACCGGTTCGCGAGTTCCGGGGGTTCATTTCGGGCGTCGAATCGGTATCGCGTTCGCGCGACGACTGCACCTATCGTGTCGTGATCCGCCAGTGCCTGGGCATGCTTGACGGACCCAGCAACTGTGCGACGTACCAGAGCAGGACATCCGCCGACATCGTCCAGGAGGTCATCGAACGTAACAACATGCGCCCGTGGATACGGGTCGAGCAGCGCCTGCGGCGGCAGCATCCAAAGCATCCGTTCCGCTTTCAGTACAACATGGGGGACCTGGCCTATTGCAGGCTTGAAATGGAACAGGCAGGCCTGTTCTGGTTCACCGAGGATGACAGGCACGGCGAGGTGGTGGTGATTGCCGATGACATCGACGGCTATACGCGCCCCGCCATCGAACTGCCGAATCGCCCTCCCTCGGGACTACTGCACACTTTCAGTGAGTCGATCTTCTCGCTGAAGGTAAAAACGCGCACCGTGCCCGAGTCGTTCGTCGTGGCGGACTACAACCCGGAGAGTGCTGCGACGGTTTATCGCGAACAGGGGCAGGTACGCGACGAGTTCAGCGCCGAGCAGGAAACCGGGACGATGATGGGAACGCCCATGGTATGGGGCACCCATCATGAGGATGCCGCAGGCGCGAAGCGTGAGGCGGTGCTGCGGCACGAGGCGGCGCGGGCGCAGCAGGTCACCTGCAAGGTGAAGTCCACGATGCCGTCGATCCGGCCGGGGTGCATCGTGAAGCCGGATACAGTGGACGGAACGGACGACAGTACCGCACTTGACACCACGGAAGGGCTGTTCGTCTCGAAGGTGGTGCATCGTGGCGCGCGCAACCAGAACTACAGCAACAGCTTCCGCGCGATCCCCGCCAGTCGTCCCTACCGGTTGCCGATAGACGGGTCGAAGTGGCCGCGCATTCACACGCTGGGATTCACGGTCACGTCGCCGGACAGATATACGTACCCGTATCTGGATGCAGAGGGGCGGATTATCGTGCGCTTCCACTGCGACTTCGGCAACTGGCCGAAGGGTGGGGAGAGCATCCCGTTACGCATGGCCAAACCCTTCGCCAGCAAGGATCGTTCTGGCCTGAACATGCCGCCCGTGGATGGAGATCATGGTGTGGCGGGCTTCTATGAAGGTAATCCTAACAAGCCATTCGCGCTGGCGTTCCTGCCAAATAGCGTGAACCCGGACCTCATCAACAGTTCGCGCAGGCGCATGTCGCGCAGCGAGATCCGCACGCGCTCGGGTAACAAGCTCTGGTTTGATGACTGGCACCCTCAGGAGGGTATCGAACTGAGCACCGAGCACTCGGGCCGCTCCCAGCTCAACCTGGGCTTCATCCCGGATGGTGATTTAAAGGAAAGAGGTTCGGGCGCGGAGCTGCGCACGTCGGGCCATCTGGTTGATCGAGGCGGCGCGGGCGTGATGGTGACGGCGTATAACCAGGCGGGCGGCGGCAAGGTGCTCGCCATGGACGAGACGGACGCGCAGTTGACGGATCACCAGGCGTTCGTCAAGTCACTTGCCGATTCTGCCGGAGCGTCGAAGGCATCGCCCGCCGATCTGGACGCGCAGCAGGCGATCCATGACGGCCTGAAGGAACTGAAGAAACCCGGTGTGCTGGTGACTGGTCCCGGCCCTGTCGGTATCGCGTCGGGCGATGGCGTACATGTTGCCGCCGATGGCCCTATCATCGGCACCGCGAAAAAAGGCGTGCATTTCAGTACGCTCAGGCGTTTCACCGCCGCAGCAGGCGACGTGCTGTCGATGTTCTCGCAGAAGGGCATGAGCCTCATCACGGCGGCGGGTGACTTCGTTGCCCAGGCCCAGCGTGGCCGGATGCAACTAGCTTCGCAGGGCGACATGACGATGGAGACGGTAGACGGCGTGCTGCATGTGAAGTCGTCCAGGGAGATCGTGCTGAATGTCGGCGGCTCGTACCTGCGCATGACGCCAGGTGGTATCGAATTCGGCTCGCGGGGCGGTGCCGTGTTCAAGACAAGTGGCTTGAAGAAGACTGGCCCCGCACAGATGGACCTGGGAGGTGCGGCATTTGCACCGACGTTCGTACCGTACACGACAGGATGCGAGGTCTGGCGGACCAATCCGGGCTTCGTACCACCGCCAGCGCCCGCACCGGACGCGTTGCAGTGGGAGTCGTTGGGTAACACCGGTGCTGTGCCGGCCACCCCTGCTGCGGATGCTGGCGCAGCAGTACCGCCATCATTCCTCGGGGACATGTCCAGTGGGAAATCGGGTGCGAAAGCAGATGCGCCAAGCAATGGCGGTCTGACGATTAACGACCCGGACAATGAGCAACAGAAGTGCATCGGGCCTGATCCGATTCAGTTATTAAGTCCTGCTCCGTGTAACTGGCAACTGGCTGATTTTAGTGAGTCTGCCACCATGAAGCGGGAGACACCGACATATCAGAAATATGGTTGGACGAGAACTGAGCGGCTCAAAAATGGTGACGATCCGGTGATGTGTGCCGGAACGGCGCCAACCACGTGCAAGTTCACCTACGATTCGAGCAGTAAAACGCTGACGGCGAAGGTTGTTACCGCCTTGGTGCCGCAATTGCTGGTGAAGATGAATCCTGCGACCGGACAACCGTTGCGCGACGAAAGCAATAACTATGTTGTTGTGCAATATGAAACGTTCGACAACGGAGCTAACTCACATAAATCCTTTGCTGAGCAAGGACTGATGCTGGTAGAGCGTGATCCGAAGGAAGTTGATGCCTCAGACTATAAAAATCAGATTGAAAAGACGCTGAATCAGCGGAGCTACAAACTGATTCTTGATGCGTGTCAGAAGGGAGGTGCCTGTGGTTGCCGGATTTCCGTGAAGTTCTGTGCAGACGTGCACGTGGTACGGGCATCCGAGGCTCCAGCGCTCAACCCTAACATCACGATCAATCTATATCCGACTACCGATCGGGCGGACGCCAATAACTGGCCGGAGCATGACTATAAACTTGATAACAGTGGAGCTGGAAAAATAGAGATCGTGACTCAGACCAAGGCGCACGAAACCGGGCATCTGTTCAATTTCCCGGATGAATATTGGGAGCAAGGTGGTTTTGTGCATTCGATCTACGTTCGGGATGGTCGGAACATTGACTTTAAGCTTGCCGATGCAAACAAGAACAAGAATACGTTCTGGGTCATCGAGACGGAAAACAATCTCATGGGAGGGGGATGCCTCAAGCCGACAGCTACCACTTCGCCATATTATCTTGAATACATTCGCAGGTGGTTTTCTGATCACACCAACAAGTCGTGGAGAGTTGGCTATGAAGCGCCTGCTGTGTCTACCTTGAATGCCGGCAATGGCGCAGGGCAATCGGCCCAAAAGACGGGGAGCGTTGATGCCAAAAAATAATCTTCAACACATAGCGAAGGCGTTATTTTTATTTCTGATTTTTATGTTGATGGGGGATGGCTGCATAATGGCAAATGATTTGAGCAATAGTGCGATGAAACCCGGTGCATTCTCGCTTTCATGGGCTGGCGGACTTGAATATGGTTCGCGAGAGATGAGTTTTGATGGTGAGGGCAAGTTTTATTTTGCCAAAGGGGACACCATCAATGACGAAACCCAAACTGGTGTTGGGGTTTTTGCTCTCAGCTTGCAAAGAAATGATGTGCAGGCATTGAAAGATGTAGCGCAAACGTTGTGTGACAAGGATATTCAGACCGGTGGTCCGGAAACTCATGATCCCGCCGCAACGTTCAACGTTGTCTGTCTGGATGAGGGCAAAGCCGTGAGCAGATCGGGTTCCCTGCGCTTAATCCCGGAGCGCTTTAGGCATCAGGTTTTCGATGCTCCCTTTAGACTGTCGGAGCAGGCGCGGACGGATGGCGGGAAGCTCATCAAATTGGATTTCACCACAGTGGGTGTCGAACATAAGCAGGACCATTATATTGTCTCGGTGCAATTCACAAATTCGGGGAAACGATGGATTAAATTCAAGACGCCGGACCAATGGGCAGGCACGAGTGTTGGGGGGCGGTTGGGAGTGGGGGCAGTTAGCAAGAATGGTGTGGGTGGAAGAAGTGAAAAACTTAGCGGGTCGTGGGCGTTTGGGTTGGATGGGGAAAAATTAGTTAATCGAAGTGAATTTCCAGGCGGCATCGTTACTTTGAATCCTGGAGATAGTAAAGTTCTAAAGTTTGAATCTAGTCCTGACTACAATGCTGCAAAGGGTGACTACGAATTCTCAGGAATTGCATTTATGAGAATTGAGTACGAGGGCTACGGATGGGGCCTTTCATCACAGGTCGATTTCAAACCGATCAAAAATCGCGTGATAATTGACCGCGACTACCCCTCGACACCGCAGGAGCGCGAGCAGTGGGAAGCAACACACCGCGCCAGCATGTCGTCCCAGCCGGTGAAGCCTGGCGAGGCGTTCGCGGAGGACGGCCTGTACCGTGCAGTGCGCACGAACTCCAGCACCCACCGTAGCCTGCAACTTGTCCCGTTCAAGGCCGGGGCCGTTGCGACTACCGACAGCGTGAAGATGCTGATGGAGAGGGGCAATGGTATCAGTCTTGACGGCCCGGTGCGGTGGCTGTGGGAAGGCAGTGCGCCCATACCTGTGAAGCAGTATTCGTTCGACACCATCGAAGCGACGCGGCAGTTCTGCGAGCCGGGATCAGCGTGCCCGCGCAGCGGTCGCTGGCTGCCCCGGATTCGGGAGGGATGGGACAAGGGCCATCGTTACGATCTGGCGGGCATCGTGACGGTGCGGCACGGACAGAAGATGCCGACCGCGAAGGATGCAGGCGACAAGGCCGATTGGGAATGGGTGGGAGTCTGACATGGGAGAACGTGCCTGCATATTCCAGCATGACCGGACCACGGCGAACGGCATCGTGCTCGACGGGATCGACGGTACAGGCCTGGACGAGCGCGGCCTGAGCTATCTCGGGGCGCGCGTGCAATGCCCCGCCTGCGGCACCATGGGGCGTATCGAAGCGGAAGGGCCGCGCGACGAGGCGGACGCCATCGATGACAAACTGCCCGCACTGGAGAACGATCTGTGCCGTTGCGGATGTACGCCGCCGCCCCGGTTGATCGCCTCGCAGCGTGACTGGACAGTTGAAGCGTGACAGGAGGTTGAATGGGTTTTCGCTGGAGTCCGCGTTTTTTTTCCGAATGGGAGGTACAGGAACCGCCGTCCATCTGGTTTTTTCTCGTGCTGTACCTGATTGTCCAGGGCTTCGCGCTTGCCATGGTTGTGCCTGGCCTGCTGAAGGTTGGCTCGATACCCTGGGACAGGTTCATCCATGATGCGGTAGCGGTGCCGTTCTTCTGCTGGATCGCACTCAGTTGTCTGGTGTGGCTGTTGGGCTATGACATTTCTGCGAGGCAGGCAGCAGCCCATAACACGGCGCGCTGGAATGAGATTACCGGCTGGCAACGGCAAAGCCGTGCGGGCATAGCGGTGCTCGACAGCGTGATTCTCACGCCCGAACCCGATCTTGCGGAGCGCATGCTGAAGCTGGAGGGCAGCGCGCCTGAGAATCCCGGAAAGGTCATGCGTCTGGCCAGCGTTGAGGGAGCCGATGCCACTTTGCGTGAACACGCGATGTTCGAAAAGCTGTTGACACCGCTGGCCGCACGGCTTGTCCCGGCGGCGAAAAGTGATTCATTCGAGATCGTGATCCAGTGCGGGCGGGCTGAATCGTCTCTTGACCTTCAGGCGGTTTGGGAACAGATCGGATTGCCAGGCAAGCCGCGCGTCAGATGGATCGGCAACGACCGGGACCCCGGATTTGCGGCGGACTGGTTTAACGACAACGAGCGTAGGCCCTACTATGCGTATGTCAACGAGAGGATGCCGAAGTATCGTCTCGTGCTGGCGTGGCATCTGAATGACGAGAACGCGGACGTTAAGCCGGACGTTTCGGAAGCAGCCGTGGCGCTGCTGCTTGGCTCGCCAGCGCTCATGCAGGCAAAGCCGGAGCAGAAATGTCAGGGTTGGCTGTTGCGTGAGATCGTTGCCGATGCCGACGAAGCAGACAAGGCACTTGCGTTGCTGCTGGGTTCAGAACAGGTGCCGCGTACACGTATCCGCCACTTCTGGTACAGCCGCCTGAAGGGTCTCGCACAGCACGCAACCCTGGGAGCTGTGAAGGAATCCGACCTGAAAGTGGATGAACATGCGCTTGATCCGGCCATCGGTCCGCAGGCTCCGGTGGCACGCTGGGTGCTCCAGGCGCTGGCGGCGAAGATGGCGCATTTCGGCCAGGGCGCACAGCTCATCGCGTTACCACATGAGCAGGGTATCGCGCTGAATGTGGTGGCGAAAGAACCGGATCGCGTGGCGGTGCCGTGGAAGAAGGAATACGAGTACGACCCAATCCTGGGTCCTGAACTCGGCGTGTGCGCATCAGTATGGGTGGTTGTCATGCTGCTTTCGCCCAAGGGCTGGAGCACGGCGGACACCGTTATCACATGGGTCATTGCGATTGTGATGGTAGTGCTTTTCCTCCTGCGCCACTCCCGGCTGGTTGCGCCAACCGCGGAATCGATAGTGGATTATGTGATGAGCTATATCGGCTGAGAAATGAGACATATGCCGAAATACACAGGCCATTCCGCCCCGTTTGAATCACGCGAGCAGTCGCGGGAAAGATGGCGCAAGGTCTACATGAAAACCTATGTCACGAAGTGGCTGCTGCTGGGTATTGCGTGTGTGATCCTGCTCACGGTCATCGCCTTGTGGGGCTGGTGGGAGCGGGCGCCGGCCTGGGGCTATCCCGTGGCCGTAGCGGTGTCTGCCTGGCTCTATCTTGCAGGGGCGACAGTGTTGTCAAGAATCCGCGGCTGGCGGTCCTATGTCTCGACCATCACGTACATGGAGGCGATCGAGGACGGCCTGTGCAGGGACAGACCCATTCACCTGGGAGGGACGCGACCGGTGGTACAGGGAACACGGTTCCCCCTGGCGACTACGAGCCGTACCGGAATCCATGCGGGTGCATCAGCGTGCAGAAGACTGGCCGATGCTGTGAAGCTGGAGCAGGGCGTGAAAATCACAGGGTATGATGCTTGACTGACAGGGTTGATCGCCATGAAAGAACATGGAAGCGGGAATATTAGTAGTCCTTCTTATGTCAAAGAAACACCGGTTTTTGTACTGGTCCGTCCGCGTACAGATGGTTTGCTGGACATAGCGGCAAGCATGACCGCTGGCGGGCGGGCAGTAGTGTGTCATCTCTCGTTTTTGCACGCCCTGATTGACGTGGCATACAGGAGCCGTCAGGGAATGCAGTACTTCGTCCATGAAGCCAACTCGGTCGATCCCGAGGTATTCGCTAATGCGGAGGGGTCGGGATTGATTGCGCAGTTGCGGCTGGCATGGCCCGCGAGGAACCGGAAAGTCGCGCTGGCGCAGGACGGTAATACGGCAACCTGTGCACACCTTCTTCGGCATAGCGCGTCTGCCGGATTGCCGGCGCGCTTTGAGGTGGATGACGAGGCAATGGGGCAGATCGACCGGCTGCGTGAGCGTGCGGGCCTTTTCGCCTGGCAGGACACCTATCGCGAAGTTCCCCAATGGAGTTTCGAGCGCCAGAAGCGGACGCTTGAGTGCGCGCTGAGGTCGATGGAAACGGTAGAGGCGAGCCTGGCGGAATGTCAGGAAGGTGCCCTGTTTGATCCCGAGTTCGGGCAGTGGCACTTTGTGTCGCTCGAAGGATCGTAAGGGGTGCCCTATCATCGCGCGCCGGGGGGAATATCAGCGCCGTTCCCCAAGCTGCGTGCAACGCAGCATCGACAAACCGCCTGTCTGGACTTTAGACAAGTCACTTGTCTTGTGAGTAGCCGTTAAGGGGTGCCGTTAGCTTGAATCTCAAAAGAGACACATGTCTAATATGTAGGACAGTCCTGCTGCAGGGGGACGAAGGTTCCCCCGCACTGCAGCGTGTCGGGAAACGTGGGGGAATGGATGTTTGAGGGGGCGGGGGAACGGATTTTCCCCACACGCCACCCGGAAAGCCTTGTGCAGCGGGGCGTTTTATCACAGGGTGTGATTTGCGCACAGAAAAGCCAACAATTTCTGTGGGTAACTCACGGGCGGTACTGTGTGTCTTTCTCTCGTTCTTTGAGGCAGCACCAGTGTGATGGGGTCTACATTGACCCTCCGTTATTTGGGGCGACGACGCCAGCCGCCCTCTGTTTTGCAAGTCACCTGTCCGGCAGGTTGCGGAGCGATTCTGACAAGCGTGTGAGAATCTCCTGATTGCTCATACAAATACCGCGCTTTAAAATCGCGTGCGGTTGGTTACGAAAACATTGCGCGACCTATGTCGGTGCCTGGATGCAGGCGGCGGTTGTGTAAACGTCTGCTGGCCTCGATCGCCACAACAGAGAATAACGAGGCGAGATGTAGAAGCAGGGGCAATTATTAATTCGGACTACAGATAAGAAGATGAGCAGAGGTAAATCCAGAGGCAGGCGGCCCACATTGCAGAGTTCGATTGTTCGGCTTGGGACTGCAACTACGGGCGGAAACGGGTGCGCGCCGCTGGTTCGCGGTGCATGCATAGCATTATCGCTGGCGCTCCCAGCTTGCGGCGGGAGTGGCGACGGCAACAGCATCGCGACTCCGGTTAGCAAAGCTGACGCGCAATTGGTGGCATCGGCTGCAAGTGCCGCAGGTTCCAGCACCGTCGAACTGAAATCGGCGCTGAAGATGAACGCGAGCAGCATTGCACCTGATTCGCAGACTAGCGGTTTCATCATCAAGTACAAAAATGGAACTCCAGAACGTGGTTCGACGACCACAGTGCAGACAAAGCTCGACGCGCTAGCGAGCGCTTTCCCTGCAAAGGCGCACCACGCGCGACGGCTGGCGCTCGGCGCCGATGTCATCACGACTGCCCGTGCCCTCAACGCGAAAGAGGCGAAAGCATTTATGCGTGCGATTGCGTCGGACCCGAGCGTGGAGTACGTGGAACCTGACACGCTTGTATATGCTAGTTCAGTACCGACCGATCCTGACTACAGTTATCAATGGGGTCTCTTTTCAAATCTGGACCCACGGCCGTCATATGCGGGAATTCGTGCCGCGAATGCATGGGACATGACGACCGGAGCAGGCGCAACAATCGCTCTCGTGGATAGCGGTGTGACAAGCCATAGCGACCTGAACGCGAACATTCTGCCGGGCGGATATGACTTTACATTTCTTCCTGGACCAGGTGACGGCACCGACCCAGGGATTACCGTGGAAAGAAATTGTAGTCCGGTTTGGCATGGCACTCACGTTGCAGGCATCCTGGCTGCTGTAGCAAACAACGGTATCGGGGTTTCTGGCGTCGCGCCGTCTGCCAAAGTGCTTTCGGTTCGCACACTGAACGGCTGCGGCATTGGCTCAGTTTCAACAGTTACGGAAGGCTTGATATGGGCCGCTGGCGTACCGGTTTCAGGCATTAAGACCAATCTTCACCCGGCAAAAATCATAAACCTTAGCCTTGGTACTCCAGGGCAGTGCTCTAAGACATTTCAGGACGCGATAGACTCTGCAAACGCCTTGGGCGCAACAATTGTTGTAGCTGCAATGAACGACGGCAGTGACGCATCAAATACTCAGCCAGCCAACTGCCACGGCGTTATTAATGTGGCCAATACCCAGCGCGACGGTTCGCGAAGTCCTTCGTCTGATTTTGGGTCCACGATTGACATTGCTGCGCCAGGTACCGACATCTTTTCAACCTACAACAGCGGAACGTACGATGCGGGGGCCGAGAGTTATGCGTACATGACCGGCACTTCAATGGCTACGCCTATGGTTGCCGGCGTAATAGCGCTCGCCCAGTCAGTCGCGCCTATACCGCTAACTTCGGCGGAAATGCGGGCTTTGATTCAGCAGAACTCACAGCCGTTTCCAAACGCGCCTGACCAGCCTTTGGGTGCAGGTATTCTCGACGCGACTGCGACCGTCAAGGCTGCGAAGGCGGGAAAGATTCCCGTGGCTGCTGATTTTTCGTGTACCGAAATGGCCAACTACATGCAGGTTATCTGCACGGACCGGTCCACGGCACGGGGCGGCGTGCCTATCAAGACATGGCTGTGGGACCTAGATACTGGATATGATCCTATCGCTCTTAGTAGTGGTACGGTCAATCCGTATGCTAACTATGAATATCCGGGTACCCGCCAGATCAGTCTCACCGTTATTGATGCCAACGGTGCGACGAGTACGCTTTCGCGTCCGTTCAATGTCCCGCCACCCTCCGTTATAACTATTTCGAACAACTATGCCGCGGTGGTGTCAGTAAAGAAGGATGTTTTTCAATACTACGAATTGGACGTCCCTGCTGGAGCAACTAACCTGAGTGCAACGCTTACACCATCGAACGGAAAGGAAAGCGCATGGCTGTATATCAAGGCGGGCTCACCGTCTGAAGTTCACGCAGATTGTCAGCAGGGCATGGCAAACGGCGGTGCGGCGACCTGTGCGATCGATAACCCGGCGCTAGGACCCTACTACGTCTTTGTCTACGGTATATCGGCACTGAACGGCAACACCATTATGGTCTCCTATAAGTAATTCAAAGCCCGCACAACGCTCAAGCGTCACCCCTTTGTCGCCTTTGCGCGATGCAGGGGCTAACTCCTCGCGCAGCCAGGCAAACAGAAAATATTTGAAATGTTGTCCTCCTCAAATGACAGTGCCGCCGTGAGCATAAGCCCTCTGGTTACTCGTGCTGACGCTGATTTTGCCGCGCTGCGCCATAGGGAGGCGGCAGACGGTTACCGGGGCATTCTTGCCGTGTATCCGCGCGATACGCATGCGCTGCATCGTATGGCGCTGAATTGCGTACATGTAAAGGAATTCGCACAGGCACGTAAATACCTGGAGCTTGCTCTTGAGTCCGCGCCTACACGGGCGGATCTGTGGGAGCATGCGGGCCTCGTTGCGGCCGCGAGCGGCGAGCTTGTCCGGGCCGAAGCGTTCTATCATCGCGCTCTCACTCTCTCTGGAAGCACCGCGACGCTGCACCGTAACCTCGCTGATTGTCTACAGCTATGGGGACGCCTCGCTGACGCAAAGACGGAGTACAAACGAGCCGCTGCGATAGAGGTAGACCTGCATCATGCAATTCGCGAGGTCGCGCGTATAAGCACCAAACTAGGAGAATGGGATGCTGCTGCTGACTATTGGCGACGCGCCTGGGCGCTCAACCCTTATGCAGTGCAAGACGGGCTCGACCTGGTTGCTGCACTTGCAAGAGTTCAGCGCACCGTCGAGCTTGATGAAGCGGTTACGCAGATAAGAATCCGGCACGCGGCCGATATTGACGCGTTAGAGGCACTGTGCCTTGCGCTGTATCAGATCGATCGTTTCGCCGATATGCTGACCGTTGCCCGGCAGGGACTCAACATCGATCCGCAGCGTGGCATGCTGCAACTCTATGCCGCACACGCCCTAAGTGTATGCGGCAGCGTTGAGGAAGCTGGGGTTCACATGAGGGACGCAGCGCGGCTTATGCCGGATGACCTGGCTATCCGGTCCCAACTTGGATGTCTCGAACTCGCGCTTGGTGACTTTAAGGTCGGCTGGGCGCTGCACAATGCGATATACGCATCGCCTTTCGGGCGTGCTACGCGATTTTTTCCGGACTTTCCCGTATGGGACGGCGAACCGGTTGCCGGGTGCCGGTTCCTGCTCGTTGGCGAGCAAGGGTGCGGGGACGAAATCCAGTTGATCAGATTTGCGGAATGGCTGCATAAGGAGGGCGCAATTGTTGATGTGCTGGTTTGCCCTTCTGTCGGCAGAATTGCGGCCAGCTTGACCGGTGTGCGTTCAGTGTTCACGGCCCTGCCGCAAGGACCCTATGAATATTGCAGTCACATGATGAGGATGCCGGAACATATGCAGCTTGATCTCCCAATGCTGCCCATCGTCATGCCCTACGTGGCAGCAGAGCCCGACATGCTCGACGTCTGGCGGATCCGTATTAAAACCATTTCCCCCGAATCCAACCACAAAGAGCGCAAACGTATCGGTGTTGTGTGGGCGGGGGGGGCTTATAGTGCGCTTGACCGGTTCCGGTCTGTGACGCTGGATGCCTTCAGGCCGCTTTTTGCGTTACCGGACATAACCTGGTTCTCGGTGCAAAAAGGAGATCATGAGCGTGAAAGCGAGGCGCTGGCGAACGAATTTGACATACATACACTCGGGCCCGCGATCGATGACTTCGCCGATACGCTTGCGATACTTGAGACACTCGACCTCGTAGTCACAGTAGACACGTCTGTTGCCCATCTTGCAGGGGCTGCTGGCCGACCGGTATGGGTCCTTGTGCCCGCGTATTTTGAGTGGCGGTGGCTGGTTGGCCGGACAGACAGTCCCTGGTATCCGTCCATGCGTCTGTTCCGGCAGAGGGAATTGGGCAAATGGGAGCCCGTGATCGAAGAAGTGCGGGCTGCGCTGCAAGCCCTGCACGGTGCGGACGCCGGGTCGCACGACGGACGATTAAGTAGCCCGACTCCGCCAGCCACTTAGAAGCGTTCAGCGCCCCCGCAGCTACGCGGCCCGACTCTAGGGATCGCAGGGGCATACCTGCTGGCGCATAGTCAAACAGAAACCCGTCAATGAAAACGCTCCGAATGTCCACACCGCTCCTTGCGAATCAAGACTCACCGAACGTGACCGATTGGCTTGCGCGCGCTGATGCCGACTTCGCCGGACGTCGTATCGCAGAGGCGATTGACGGCTACCGAAAGGTGCTTTCTGCACACCCTCGTGATGTGCGCGCATTGCGTCGCTTATCGCTTGCGTACGTGCATATAAATGATTTTGATCAGGCGTATGCCCATATCCAGCTTGCGCTCACGGCCGCTCCCAAAAATGCAGAACTATGGGAACACGCGGGGCTAATTGCCGCATCCAGACATGAGTACGTCTGTGCCGAAGCATTCTATTGCAGAGCCATCGATATCGCGGGGAGTACGGCAACGCTACACCGGAATCTGGCAGACTGCCTGCGATTATCGGGTCGCCTCGTTGAAGCCATGGTCCAGTACAAAAGGGCTGTCGAGATAGAGCCAGAATTGCACCATGCAGTGCGCGCTTTGGCCGCTATCAGTTCCGAACTTGGGAGGGGTGAAGATGCCGCCCGCTATTGGATACGGGCCTGGAAGCTCGATTCAACGCTCTTGTCCGATGGGCTTGACTTGATCAGGGTGCTGGCAAAGCTGGAGCGTCGAGATGAGGTGAACGTGGTCGTCGCAAACATACGATCCTCGTTTGCATCGCACGCAGTGGCACTCAAGGAACTGGCGTACACCTTGAACTGCATCGACTATTTTCACGAAGCTATCGGTGTCGCCAAGCAGGGAATCGCAATTGATCCGGAAAATGCTCTTCTGCATCACAACGCGACCTACGCATACGCCGTCCTCGGTCAATTTACAGAAATGCGGACGCATAGTATCGAGGCGGCAGCGCTTTGGGCGCATTACCCAAGCATACAGTTCAACCTGGCAACAACCCAGCTTCTCTTCGGCGAATTTAAAGATGGCTGGAAACAATACAGATGGCACGAACAGTTGCCGGGGAATGAGGATTTGATTAACCCGGTCATCGCCGAATGGACGGGCGAACCCCTCGCTGGACGTCAGTTTCTTCTTATTGGCGAACAAGGCCTGGGCGATGAGATACAGTTTCTACGAATGGCAGATTGGCTGCATCGACAGGGAGCCACGGTCGATGTATGGGTGCATCCTCCGCTTGCGGAACTCGCCGCCAACGCGACGGGCGTTCGCGCTGCATTTGACGCACAGCCAAGTGGCCACTACGACTACTGGTCCCGCATGTTCAAGATGCCGGAATATATGAATCTTGATGTGCCGATGCTGCCGATCACCATGCCGTACCTAGCAGCGAAATCCGAGAAAATCTGTCAGTGGCGGACCTACCTTAATCGCTGTTCGCCGCCTGACATACCCAGGAAACAGCGCATTGGGTTAGTGTGGGCAGGCAACCCAGAGTACGTATTCGACCGCTACCGGTCAATGAACCTCGACACGCTGCGCTCTTTGTTTACGCATCCTGGCGTCACTTGGTTTTCGCTACAAAAGGGTCATCGTGAGCTTCAGGGCGAGGACTTGGCCAATGAAGTCGAACTGCATCTGCTGGGTCCCGCGATCAAGAACTTCACCGATACGCTGGCGATACTTCAACAACTCGACCTGCTTATCACTGTCGACACGTCGTGTGCACACCTTGCCGGAGCCGCTGGATGCCCTGTATGGGTGCTAGTTCCGACTTGCACCGACTGGCGCTGGATGCTTGATAGAACTGATAGCCCCTGGTACCCGTCCATGCGACTCTTCCGGCAGCGGAAGCTAGGTGACTGGGGATCTGTGATTGACGATGTGAAGAAGGCGCTGCAGGAATGGTGCGAAGGTGAGGAGGTGAAAGAAAACCCGCGTGAAACGGGCTAAAGCCCCGGGAGGGACGGTGATGGATCGAGAGATGAAGGTTCCTCCGGGAGTCAGGAACGAAGAGCTTTGGGTTAAGCATTGTCGAAAGATTCGCGCCAGAGCGCTGGACTTCCTTGAAGGTCGCCTTGGTGTCATTGAAACAACTCGGGCAATGCTTCCGTTGGCGCACTGGACCAAGGTTCAAAGCGAGCCGGAGTTCCTGCTGTTTCGTGCAATCGCATCTGAAACAGACGATCTTCCCGTCGGCGACGTCCGAGCGTACTGGGCGGCAGATGCGTTAGAACGGGAGGACGTTCGCATTGATGCTGCCGAGAAATTATGGCGTGAACAAGTTCTCTGCGTTGCCGCAAGACTGGTCGAACGGTATCAATGGGCGGTTCGCCGCAAGCACATTTCCAGCCGCGCAGATTGAAACAAACGGGCGCTTCACTTCAAGTCGATTGACCGTTTAGGGGGCGACTGCGATCGTAGACAGGCGACTACGTCCTCCGATTTTTCTCCACTCGTCGCCAGCAAAGCCCTGTGCAGCAGGGCAACCTGTCACGAGAGATGATTTGTCCAGAGACTAGCCGACAAAATATGCGGATAACTCGCCGCGAGTTCGCCTGCCGTATGCACCTCAAGTATCAGCAAGCTACGCCTCCAACGTCCCCCCCGCCACCTCCTCCCGCGACTGCACCTGCAGCACCGCATCCCGCTTATCCAGCAAATGCTGCCTCAAGATCGCACTAAGCCGCTTACCATCGCGCGCTTCAAGCGCCTCCAGCATCTCACCATGATCGTGAACCGCGCGGTCCCACTTCGGAATCTGGAAGTTGGACCGGAAACGCAGCGCCTGCAATCGTCGGTTCACCGAAATATAAGTCTGTCGCAACGCCGAGTTACGAGCCGCTTCATTGATCTTGTCGTGGATCGCCTGGTTGCGGCTGTAGTAGCCGGCCAGGTCATTCTGCGCGCGGCACGCGAGCATCGCGTAATGCAGCGCCTTGATCTCCGCCAGTTCAACCGCAGTGATCCGCTCGGCCGCGAGCTCACCCGAAAACGCTTCGAGGCCGCTCATCAGTTCGAACGTCTCACGCAACTCCGCCTCGGACATCTTCGAAACCGACGCGCCGCGATTCGGCCAGATTTCGATCAGCCCTTCCGCCGCCAGCACCTTCAGCGCTTCCCGCAGCGGCGTGCGAGAAATCCCGAGCGTTTCGCACAGCTCGCGCTCGTTCAGTTTCTTGCCAGGCTCCAGCACGCCCTCGACGATGAAGCGGCGGATATGTTCCACCACGGTGTCGTGCAGCCGCTGCCGCTCGACTTTCGGCATCAGGGCGGGGGCGGCAAGCCCCGCATCAAAATCCGAATTTTGCATACAAAAATCCTCGACATCGCATTGGAGCCGATTTTATCGGAACCTGACCAATAGGTAATGTGCGGGTAAACACCCGCGCCAGCAAGCAATTTTTGTCTTGGGAGCGTCACCGATCGTCTGCTATAGTTTTTTGCATGCAAAATTCAATTGGAGAACATCGATGCTCAAGTTAGATTTTCATCCCGCTGGCCGCCACTTCCTGCAGATCCCTGGGCCGAGTCCTGTGCCCGATCGCATTCTGCGCGCGATGAGCTATCCGACCATCGACCATCGCGGCCCGGAGTTCGGTGCGCTTGGGCTGAAGGTACTCGAGGGCATCAAGAAGATCTTCAAGACGCAACAACCGGTGGTGATCTATCCGGCATCTGGCACCGGCGCATGGGAAGCGGCGTTGTCGAACACGCTGAGCCCGGGCGATCACGTGTTGATGTTCGAAACGGGTCACTTCGCCACGCTGTGGAAAAAGATGGCCGAGAGCCTGGGTCTGAAGCCGGAGTTTCTCGGTCTGCCGGGCATCGAGGGCTGGCGGCGTGGCGTGCAGCCGCAAATGATCGAAGCGCGTTTGCGCGAGGATACACAGCACACGATCAAGGCGGTGTGCGTGGTTCACAACGAAACCTCGACGGGTGTCACGTCCGATATCGCGGCAGTACGCCGTGCCATCGATGCAACCGGTCATCCGGCGCTGCTATTGGTCGATACGATCTCAGGCCTCGCCTGCGCTGACTATCGTCATGACGAATGGGGCGTCGACGTCACTGTGTCGGGCTCGCAAAAAGGTTTGATGCTGCCGCCGGGCATCAGCTTCAACGCGGTATCGCCCAAGGCCGTTGCCGCCAGCAAGCAGGCGAAACTTCCGCGCAGCTTCTGGGACTGGACCGAGATCATCGAGATGAACAAGTCCGGTTACTGGCCGTACACGCCGAACACGAACCTGCTGTACGGGCTCTCGGAAGCGCTCGACATGATTCTCGGCGAAGGGCTCGAGAACGTTTTTGCGCGCCATGAGCGCCTTGCCGAAGCGAGCCGCCGCGCAGTGCGCGCCTGGGGGCTCGAGATCCAGTGTGCCGATCCGGCGGTGTATAGCCCTGTCCTGACGGGCGTGATGATGCCCGAGGGGATCGACGCGGACGCGGTGCGCAAAACCATCTACGAACGTTTCGACATGTCGCTCGGCACGGGTCTTGGCAAGATGAAAGGCCGCATGTTCCGCATTGGCCATCTGGGCGACTGCAACGATCTGACGCTACTCGCGACGCTGGCCGGCTGTGAGATGGGTTTGAACCTGGCAGGCGTGCCGGTTGCTGCGAGCGGCATGCCGGCGGCGATGGAATGGCTGAGCTCGCAGCCGCAGGCGACCAGCCTGAAGGCAGCGGCCTGAATCACGTCACAAGCGGCAGAAGCGGCACAAGCGTCAAAAGCGTCAAAGGATTTCAAAAGGAACGACACGCAACTCAAGGAAACTGGGGCGAAGACGTAAAGCAAGCAACGGCAGCCCCTTCCCTCAGCAGCGATGGCAGGGTATAGGCGCGACTCAATACCTCCTGCCCATGCGATGCCCGCGTGGGGAACCTTGAAGCTGCGTGTCCTTCCAGACGCGCGGCCGACACCAGCAACGGAGACAGACGATGAAGCGGTTTCGTGTGACCAGTGCGACCAGTCTTGTTCTATTGATGCTATGCATCATGTATTTCATCACCTACCTTGACCGCGTAAATGTCAGTACCGCGGCGGCTGGGTTCGGCAAGGAGTTTCATCTCTCACATACACAGATTGGATTGGTCTTCTCCGCGTTCGCCTATCCGTATCTGGTGTTTCAGGTGATCGGCGGCTGGGTCAGCGACCGCTTCGGCGCAAAACGCACGCTGATTTTTTGCGGCGCGCTGTGGGCCGTGGCGACCATCCTTACGGGTCTTTCAGGCGGTCTGATTTCGCTGCTCGCCGCGCGTCTGCTGCTCGGTTTCGGCGAGGGTGCAACCTTTCCGGCTTCCACAGCGGCGATGGCGCGTTGGGTCGCGAAGGAGAAACGCGGCTTCGCGCAGGGCATCACGCATGCTGCATCGCGGATCGGCAACGCGGTCGCGCCCGGTGTGATCGTGCTCGTGATGGCCACCTGGGGCTGGCGTGAATCGTTCTACATCTGCGGCGTGTTCAGTCTGTTATGGGTGATCGTGTGGTCGGTGACCTTCACGGAGCATCCGAAAGATCATCCGCGCATCACGAGCGAAGAACTGGCCATGCTGCCGCAGCCCAAGCCGAAAGCCGCAAACGTGCCGTGGAAAGCGTTGTTTCGCCGCATGGCGCCGGTCACCATCGTCTACTTCTGCTACGGCTGGACGTTGTGGCTCTTCCTCAGCTGGATTCCGCAATACTTCCTGCATAGTTACCACCTCGATCTGAAAAAGTCGGCCATCTTCGCGTCCACGGTGTTTTTTGCGGGCGTCCTGGGCGACACCTTCGGTGGCATCGTCACGGACCGGATTTTCACGCGCACCGGCAGCCTGAAGCGTGCTCGCAGCTGGATGGTGTCCATCTGTATGTTGTTCACCTTGGCCGCGCTGGTGCCGTTGATGTTTGCGCACAATCTGTATGTGTCGATGGCCTGTCTGTCCGCTGGTTTCTTTTTTGCGGAGATGACCATTGGTCCGATGTGGGCCATTCCAATGGACATCGCGCCGGAATACTCCGGCACCGCGAGCGGCATGATGAACACGGGCTCGGCGCTCGCCGCGATCATCTCGCCGGTGGTCGGCGGTTTTCTGATCGATCGCTTCGGCAACTGGGAACTGCCGTTTGTGGGCAGCATGGTGTTGATGGCGATTGGCGTGGTGCTCGCGTTTCGCATGCAGCCCGAAAGCCGCTTCGAAGCGACGGCTGCTCACACGCCGCAACCCGCTTCGACTCTCAAGGCCTGATAGCAGAGTCCGCTTCTTTCGCAACCTTCTACGTTAGACGATGAACACGACCGATACCTCAACCTTGAGCCAACGACTTGCCGACGCGCGCAGAGACCACCTGACGCTCGACAGCCTGCCAGCGGAACTGATACCCGCCGACGCCAACGCCGCCTACGCCATCCAGCACGAGATCCTGCGACTGTCGGGCGCGCGCATCGGTGGCTGGAAGATCGGCGCGAAGTCGCTCACCGGACCGATCCAGGGCGCGCCATTGCCGGACGTCGACGTGTACCGCGACGGCGTGAAGCTGCGACGCGGCGCGTTTGCGCCACTCGGACTCGAACTGGAGATTGCATTTCGCTTCGGCCGCCGTTTCGAGCCGGCTAGCGAGCCCTACAGCGAAGCCGAGGTGCACGCTGGCATCGAATCATTCGGCACGACCATCGAAATCGTCGCAAGCCGCTTTGCGGAGTGGCCGAATGTCGACAAGCTCGCACAACTGGCCGATCTGCAGAACAACGGCGCACTTATCGTGGGCCAATTTACGCCGTATAGCGAAGACTTTCCGTTTGTTGCGCCATCGCTGAGCTTCAGTTTCGAAGGGCAGGGTGTGGTGCGCGCAGTGCCGGCCAATCCGTGCGGCGATCCCCGCCGTTTGCTGGCGTGGCTCGTGAATCACTGCGCGGTGGACCGTGGTCTTGCAGTTACTCCCGAGATGGTGATCACGGCAGGTTCCTATACCGGCATGTTCTTCCCACAGAGCGCGGGCACCGCGCACGGACGCATTGAAGGGCTCGCACCCGTCAGCGTCACGCTTTACTAGGGATTTTTTCGGGTCGACGCTATGACGAATGCCGCTTCCCCCTTGCTCGTCAAACCGATTCATCTGGTGCCGTCCACCGCGCGCCTGATGACGCCGCTTGCCAACCGGTTGCGCGAGGCTATTCGCGGTGATGTGCTGTTTGATGCGGCAAGCCGCGGCCGCTATTCAACGGACGCGTCGATCTACCAGATCACGCCGATCGGCGTCGTGGTGCCGCGCGATCAGGATGACTTGCGCATCGCGCTCGAAGTGGCGCGTAGCGAGAAGGTCCCGCTGCTAGCACGCGGCGCTGGCACGAGCCAGTGCGGGCAAACGGTGGGCGAGGCGCTGGTGGTCGATACCAGCAAGTGGTTGAACAATATCGTCGCCTTCGATGTCGACGCGCGCACCGTGACGGTCGAACCGGGCGTCGTGCTCGATCATCTGAATGCGTGGTTAAAGCCACACGGCTTGTGGTTTCCGGTTGATGTATCGACGGCGGCGCAATGCACGATTGGCGGCATGGCGGGCAATAATTCATGCGGCTCGCGCTCGATCGAATACGGCAACATGGTGCACAACGTCGCTGCCATCGACGCCATCCTCGCCGATGGCAGCGAGGCGCGTTTTGCATCACTGCGCGAGCCGTTGCAAGGCGAGCGTTTGCAGGCGATCGTCGAGGGCGTGAAGCGCATCGCACTGCGTGAGCGTGATGAGATCGTGGCGCGCGTGCCCAAGGTGTTGCGGCGAGTCGCCGGCTACAACATCGACGTGTTCGATTGCCAGAATCCGCGTGCTTATACCGATGACGGCGTCGCTAATCTCGCGCATCTGCTGGTGGGTTCGGAAGGCACGCTGGCATTCAGCCGGCATTTGACGTTGAAGCTCGCGCCTTTGCCTGCGCATAAGGCGCTGGGTGTGGTCAATTTCCCGACGTTCTGGCAGGCAATGGACCTGACCCAGCACATCGTCAAGCTCAAACCAGTGGCGGTCGAACTGGTGGACCGCACGATGATCGATCTGGCCATCAGCAATCCGGCGTTTCGTCCGGTCATAGAGAAGGCGCTGGTGGGCCGTCCCGAGGCGATCCTGCTGGTGGAGTTCGCAGGCGAAAGCCGCGACGCACAACTGGCTGGAGTAAAGCAGTTGACCGAACTGATGGCCGATCTGGGACTGCCCGACTCGGTTGTGCCGATGCCCGATGCGAATGAGCAGAAGGCTTTGTGGGAAGTCCGCAAGGCAGGGCTGAACATCATGATGAGCATGAAGGGCGACGGCAAGCCCGTGTCCTTCATCGAAGACTGCGCGGTGCCGCTCGAACACCTGGCTGAGTACACCAGCAAGCTCACCGAGGTGTTCCATCGTCACCACACCGAAGGCACCTGGTATGCGCACGCGAGCGTCGGCACGCTGCATGTGCGACCGATCCTCGATATGCGGCGCGACGGCGCGCTCAAGATGCGCGCGATCGCCGAGGAAGCGGCGGCTCTGGTTCAGGAATACAAGGGCGCGTACTCGGGTGAACATGGCGATGGTCTGTGTCGTGGCGAGTGGGTGGCGTGGCAGTACGGCCCGCGCATCAACCAGGCATTCAGCGAGATCAAGGCGCTCTTCGATCCGGAGAATCGCTTCAATCCGGACAAGATCGTGCGTCCGCCGAAGATGGATGACGCAAGCAATTTTCGCTTTGCACCGGGCTACAAGGCACGCGCACTCGCGACAGCGCTCGACTGGTCCGCATGGAATGTGGAGCGCGATCCGCTCACGGGCCGCGAGACGTTGCCAGGCACGGGCGACGATCTCACTGGCGGCCTCGCGAAAGCGGTAGAGATGTGCAACAACAATGGCCACTGCCGCAAGTTTGATGCAGGCACGATGTGTCCAAGTTATCGTGTGACCAAGGACGAACAACACGTCACGCGTGGACGCGCCAATACCTTGCGACTGGCTATCTCGGGCCAACTCGGAGAGGAAGGGCTCGCCAGCGACGACGTCAAGGAAACGCTTGACCTGTGCGTTTCGTGCAAGGGCTGCAAGCGCGATTGTCCGACCGGCGTCGATATGGCGAAGTTCAAGATCGAGGCGCGCGCAGCGCGCGCCAAACGACACGGCATCCGCATGCGCGACAAACTGGTGGCCTTCATGCCACGCTATGCGCCGTTCGCGGGCAAGATTCCGGCGGTGATGGCGCTTGCCGATAGCGTGCCGTTGCTGTCCACATGGTTTAAGCGTGCGGTGGGTTTCGCGCCGCAGCGGTCGCTTCCGCGTTTTCGCACACCGTTTTTGTCTGGTGCATCGGGGACGGTGACGCCGCGCGCCGCAGCGGACGGAACCGTCAAGGAAGTGCTGCTGTTCGTTGATACGTTCAACAACAACATGGAGCCGGAGAACGCGCGCGCCGCACAGCAGGTGCTCGAAGCCGCCGGTTATACCGTGCATTTCAACACGCGCGCGGGCGAGCGGCCGGTGTGCTGCGGCCGTACTTTCCTTGCGGCGGGTCTGGTCGATCAGGCGAAGGAAGAAGCACGGCGCATGCTGGACACGTTCCGGCCATTCGTCGAGCGCGGTGTGCCGATTGTGGGGCTTGAACCGTCATGTCTTCTCTCGTTGCGGGACGAGTTCCTGCACTACGGTTTCGGTGATGAAGCACAGCAACTGGCGAAATCCGCGTTCCTGTTCGAAGAATTTCTGGTGCGTGAACAGAAGGCGAATCGTCTGACGCTCGAACTCAAACCGTTGCCTGCGCAAAAAGCGCTGGTGCACGGACACTGTCATCAGAAGGCGTTCGACGCATTCACGCCGGTGCAAACCGTGCTGAAGTGGATTCCGCAACTTGAGGTCTCGACTGTCGAATCTTCGTGTTGTGGAATGGCGGGCAGCTTTGGCTACGAGGCCGAACACTATGCGACGTCACAGGCGATGGCGGAGTTGTCGCTGTTGCCTGCGGTGCGCAAGCTGGATAGCAACACAGTGATGGTGGCCGACGGCACGAGTTGCCGGCATCAGATTCACGATGGCGCCGGGGTTGACGCCGTTCACGTGGCGCGTGTGCTGGCCTTAGCGTTGAAATAGTCTTGCCCAGGCACTGAAGGGGGTGCCGAACGCTGCGTAGTGGCGTCTAGGCCACCTTCACCGCTTGCCGGTACATGACCGGTGCCACGCCGAGCACCTCGCGAAACCGATGACTAAAGTGGCTGGCGTTGGCGTAACCGCACTGAGCCGCCACCTGCGTGAGCGGCAGCGCTGTGGTGCGCAACAGCAGCCGAGCCCGTTCGATGCGCTGCTGGGCGATCCACGCGTGCGGTGGCAGGCCGAACGAAGTGCGGAACATGCGTGCCAGGTGGAATTCGGACAGGCACGCGACATCAGCGAGAACGCCTAGCGTCAGCGAATCGGTTAAGTGAGCGTCGATGTAGTCACGCAGGCGACGGCGCGTGGCCACTGATAATCCACCTTTGAGCCCGTTTCCCGCCCGGCTCACGCCTTGCGATTGCAGCAGCAGACTCAATACCTCGTGCGCGGTTTCGTTGGTGCGCAGCAGGCCATCCGGGTCGTCCCAGCTTTCATCCGTGAGCGATTGGCACAGGCTCGCCATGCGGGCGTCTTCGAAGTAGGTGCGATCCGCCAGCGTGATCTCACGCGGCTCACGGTCCAACTCCCGGACGGCGCGCTGCGTGAAGTGGTCAGGCAAGAAATACAGGTGCATGAAATGCATCTGGCCGCGCACCCACCAGCGCGATTCGTGATCACCTGGCAGCGCGCAAAGCCGCGTTGGTGCGCCATACCGGCCGGGCAATTTCTGACGCTCGGTCCGATAGCCGCCATCCAGGTAGCACGACAGCGTGTGATGGCCGGGCTGTTCGTAGACGGTTTCCGCTTCCTTCGTCTCGCGGGTCCATTCCGCCACGGCAAGCTGGTCGCCAAGCCATGCGAAGCGTTCCAGCTTCGCATTGGCGTCGCGCAGCGTGTGACACACCGAGTGCAGGCCAAATGGCGTCTCGGCAGGGTCGGTCACGGCGGCGGGCAGACTGGAGTTCACGGCTTGCGGAAGTGAAAGGTTCATTAGTCGACAGTATAGAGCGGGCGCCACCTGGCTCGCTTGGCGGCGCTGAAAAGTGCGCAATCCTGGACAAGTGCGGCGGCCATCGCAGAGGCACAGTGAGGTCGTGGAATGTTCCGACTCTCACTTTGGCTCGCTCTGTCATGAATCTGTTTCTCTATGCCATCACCGTCCTGATCTGGGGCACCACCTGGATCGCTATCAAATGGCAGCTCGGTGTGGTGCCGCCGCCCGTATCAATTGCCTGGCGCTTTGGCCTCGCCGCGCTGCTGCTGTTCGCGTTGCTGCGCCTGATGCGACGCCCGATCTGGCCGCCGCGCGCTGCCTGGCGCTTTCTGTTCGCGCAGGGGCTGGCGCTGTTCTGCCTGAATTTTCTGTGCTTCTACTACGCCGAACAGGTCGTACCGAGTGGTTTGGTGGCCGTGGTGTTTTCGATTGCGCCGCTGATGAACTCCATCAACGGCCGGCTGTTCATGGGCCGTCCGTTGCAGCCGTCGGTGATCGCCGGGGCGCTGCTTGGCCTCGTCGGCATCGTGTGCCTGTTCGTCCAGCAAATGGCGGGGCATCTCAGCGATCCGGCGGAGTTGCTGGGTCTGGCGGTCGCGTTCCTCGGAACCTTGTGCTTCTCCACGGGCAATCTGTTGTCGAGCCGGATGCAATCGATGGGGTTGCATCCGCTCGTCACGAATAGCTGGGCGATGCTGATCGGCGCGACCATTCTGATGGTGGGGAGTGCGCTGGCGGGCTACTCGTTCGCCGTCGAACCGGACATCCGTTATCTCGGCGCGCTTGGTTATCTGGCCGTCTTCGGCTCGGTGATCGGCTTCACCGCGTATCTAATGCTGGTGGGGCGCATCGGGCCGGAACGGGCTGCATATTGCACCGTGCTGTTTCCGATAGTCGCGCTGGCGGCGTCGACGGTTTTCGAAGGCTATCGATGGTCGGCGTTGGCTGTGGTCGGCCTCGTGCTAGTGGTGGCCGGCAACCTGGTCGCGTTCGATCTGACGCGGCGCATTTTCGTGCGGCGCGTGCGGACTTCTTGATACGCATGGCACGTATTTGGACTTGACGCTGGGCGCAAGGGTGAAGCGTAGCGCCGTTGCTGCCCGCACCACTCAGCGTGGAAGGTGAGAAGGTTCGGGAGCGCAGTGAACGAAGATTCGCGGCTTGCAGGCCAAAAGGTGAGCGTTTTCGGGAGCGACCCAGCTGATCTTTGCGCGCTTGCAATCTCGCCTGTCCCAGGACGCCTAACCACCGCTCGTCTCTCGGGAGGCGAGGCCGAGAAATTAATGCGCTTTGGGTTATTGGTTCTTTTTGCGCGATTTTTTATCGATTAATTTCGTTCGGAACCATGCGAGGATAAAAACGCCATACGTCGCCATGTTTGCGTGACGCGTGGCGTTCGCATGAGGGGCGTGACGGTGACAGCGTGTGAAGGCTGACGCGCACCCTCGCAAGGAGCCGATCGTGAAACTGTTGTCCCGCTTTGGCGCAGCCTTGCTGATTGTGCCGATCGTCTGGCCCTGTGCGGTGTTTGCACAGTCGCAATTGAATTACACCACGTCGTGGATTGGCAACACGTTCGGATTCGGCAACGGCACGTGGGTGCAACAGGACATCCAGTCCATTAGCGTCGCACCCAACGGCACGGTGTATACGAATTCGCCGTGGGACGAGAGCGGTAGCGAAATCGCGGCCTATCAAAACGGCAACAAGCTCGCGGTGGCGGGAAACACGCACGGATGGGGCGCGGCCGGTGGCGACGCAGTCGCCGTGAACGGCACGTATCTATACGCGGCGATGTCGATCGGCAATGAGAGCAATGCGCTGGTCGGTGCGGATTACCCGCCTGCCAATCAGACATGGTTCGGCATCACACGACGATTGCTGTCCAACATCGCAACCGGCGCGCCGTTCGCCTACGGCATCGGCAATAGCGCCAACATTACGAAGGACAGTTTCCTGCGTGTCGAGGATGTGACGACAGGCGTGGATGCGGGCATCCGCGGACTCGCCGCGACTGACACTGAGGTCTTTGTCGCCGATACCCACGGCAACCGCATCGTCGTACTCGATGCACAAACCATGCGGCAGACCCGCTCGTGGAGCGTGACGTCGCCGGGGCGCATCGTGATTGATACGGACGGCACGCTATGGGTGATCTGCGGTGTGGGCTCGGCGACTGGCATGAGCGTCGCACATTATTCCGAGGACGGCGCGTTACTCCCGGGAACACTTCCGTTACCCGCAGGCACCGTTCCCACGGCGCTCGCCATTGCGCCCTCCGGCCAGCTTCTCGTGGCCGATAACGGCCCTTCGCAGCAGATCCTGGTCTTCATTAAAAGCGCCTCTGGCGTGACGCAACTCGCAACTGCACTCGGCACGCGCGAGGGCATCTTCCACACGGTCAGCGGTGCGCCTGGCGACTGGCGTTTCAACGGCATCACCGGCCTCGGCTTCGATCAGAATGGCAACCTCGTTGTGTCGCAGAACGGCGAGGGGCCGCGTCCGTTGGGCTCCGCGTCGGTCGGCGAAGGGGCAGTGCTCGAAAGCTACGGATTCAGCTCGCAAGAACTCAACTGGCGGCTCTACGGGCTCACGTTCGTGGATAGCGGTGCATTCGATCCGGCGTCGCCCAATAACGTGTATAGCGGCTCGAAGCGCTTCGCGCTCAACTACACCCAGCCCGCCGGACACGAATGGTCGTATGCGGCGTTCACACTCGACCGCTTTGCCTATCCGGACGATCCATCGTTTCATCTGACGCGCGGTGTGCGTGGCGAGCCGATGATGCGGCGTATCAACGGCAATCTGTTCCTGTATGCACTCGATCCGTACGCTCACTACCTGAGCGTGTACCGCTTCGACGCGGCGCATGGCGATATTGCGATTCCGTCGGGCTTGCTGGCGCAAAATCCCATCCCCGGTGACTGGCCGGTCGGGCAGCCCTCTTACGGCGAGTGGATGTGGCGCGACAGCAATGGCGACGGCGTGGTCGATGCGAACGAGATCACCAGCAACCCGTCCACCGGCAGCACGGTGGGTGACGGCTTCTGGTGGGTCGATACGCCTGGCAATGTGTGGCTTGCGACACCCACGAGCGGCATTCGGGAGATGCCACTGGTAAGTCTGGATTCGTTTGGCAATCCGATCTATCAATACGCAAACGCAAAAATGTTTCCGATGCCGGCGCCGTTCACGCGGCTCGGTCGCATCGTGTATGACGCGGCAAGCGACACCATGTACATCACCGGATTCACGAGCGCAATTCCGTGGAACGCGACGCTCTGGAAGGCGGCCGGTCCGGTCCTGGCCCGCTACGACAACTGGAGCAGCGCCAATCCCAAGCTGCAATATACGATCGCGCTGCCGTGGAATACGGCGAGCGATCCTCAGGTGACGACGGTGGGTCTCGCCGTGGCGGGCAACTACATTTTCGTGGCCGAGTTGTACACGCAAAAGATCGATGTCTACGACGTTCGCAACGGTCAGATGGTTGGTTATATGACGCCAGGTGCTAGCGTAGGCAGCACGAGCGGATGGGTGGACATATATCTCGGCATTAGCGCCGTGGAGCGAGCCAACGGCGAATATGTGGTGCTGGTGGAGGACGATGCGCGCGCCAAGATCTTGATGTACCGGTGGACGCCTTAGCCGCGGCGCAGGGCAATTCGCGACGCGAAGGACGGTGAGGCCTCCGCCGTTTGACGCGAGCGGTGGCAAGCTGTGCGGGGATGTCGACCTGTGGCGAATGGACGAATGGACGAATAGACGACCGATCGCGATCGGTATATAACAACGTCAGGTATTCGTTCACCTCAGCGCTAGCCTCAGTCGCTGCAGCCACCACAGGAGAGATCGTCCATCATGACGCGTGATGTTTCGCAAAAGCAGGAAGCGGGCGAACGGCCCGAGCTCGAACACCTCGACGCCGCCATCAACCACGTCGACGATCTGGTGAAGTCGGGCGGTATTGCATCGGGTGCGGCGAAAGGGCTCCTGTATAGCCTGATCGAGACGCTCGGCACGCTGGTCGGTGATCCGGATTTGCCGGAGCACGCCCGTTCCGGGTACGAAGGTTTGCTGGAAACGGCCCGTGAATTGCGGACCAGGCTCGACCATTAAAGCGCTGGGCTGGCCAAGGCGGCTGGCCCTTTTCTGCGCGGATCTCGTTACGCGCAGATGGCGGGTATTTGCGGCCACCTGGCTTTGCCCCTGCGCCCCTGCCGCACTGCACCCGCCGCGTGATGCACGCCTCATCCCCGCTGATTCGTAGGGAGATTCACGCTTCCACACCTTCTTGCGCCGCTAGCGCGTCAATCAACTCCGGTGGTCCCGACGTGATCTGCCATTGCGGCGTGCCATGCCAGTCCGCGCAGCGCTGAAACGCACGGCGCAGGTCGGTGGCGAGACGCGCACTGACGCGCACACCAGGCTCCAGATGAACTGCTTTCAGCTCAAAGATGCCGCTCGCCCGGTGCGCCTTCGCATCAGCACGGCCGATCAGTTTCCCACGGTTCAGGATGGGCAGAACGAAATAGCCGTACTTGCGTTTAGCCGCGGGCGTATAGCACTCGATCACATAGTCGAAGTCGAACAGTGCGGCCGCACGCTTGCGATCCCACACGACTGGATCGAACGGCGAGAGTAAGGTCGTCACTGTGGAGGCGAGCTTGCCGCTGACAGCGTCGTCGATCAGCGGAGCGAGTTCGCGATGCACGAATGTGTCCTGTTTCCAGCCGTCCACTTTCACCTGGATCAGTTCGCCCGCCTCTGCAAGCGCATGTAGTTCGGCCACATACGGTCGGCGGGGCAGCCGGTAGTAATCGGCCACCCAATCCGCGCGTGCTACGCCTAGCGCGAGGCACGTGCGCCGCAGCAGTTCCTGCGCGACCGCTTGCGCCGGTTGAAGATCGCGCGCGTCGTTCCAGCCAGGCAGCACCCGTTCGCTCACATCGTAGACACGATGAAAATTGCGCCGCTCCGCCACCATCAATTGACCGATTGCGAACAACACCTCGAGGTGACGCTTCTCCGGTTTCCAGTCCCACCAGCCATTGCTCTTGCCGGCCTCGCGAGCAAAATCCGCCGAGCGAACCGGCCCGTTCGCGCGTACATGTTCGAGCAGGCTGTCGATCTCCGTGCGGTATTTCTCATGCCATTCCGCCGCGTATTTCCCGCCCATTCCGCTCGGGTCGAGCATGCGATGGCGCAGCAGCCCGTAATCCTCGATCGGCAAGAAACACGCTTCGTGGGACCAGTATTCGAATAGCGCGCCGTCCGCCAGAAGCTCGTCGAGCCACTGCGGCGCATACGGCCCGAGGCGGCTGAAGAGGACGAGATAGGGGCTGCGCGCGACGACGTGAATCGTGTCGATCTGCAATTGCGCCATGCGGCGAATCGCGTCGAGCACATCGGCTTTGGTGGCCTTGCGGCGCGGCGGCAGCAACAAACCCTGCGCGGCCAGATGAAGGGTGCGCGCAGCGGATAGGGTAAGTGTCTTCACGCGGTCAATCGGTCGTTGGATGGGCCGACTAGTCTACGCCCCCAACGCCACAGCTTCTCCGGAACTCACCGCCAGCATTTGATGGATCTGCGCCACGACCGCCGCTCCTTCACCGACAGCAGCTGCTACGCGCTTGGTCGAACCGGCGCGCGCGTCGCCGATGGCGTACACGCCTTCAACGCTGGTGCCGAGGTCGCAAGTGGAGTTCTGGCCCCTCTCGCCCGTCAGCACGAAGCCCTTCGGGTCAAGTTGTACGCCACAAGTCTGCAGCCATTCGGTGTTCGGATCGGCGCCGGTGAAGAGGAACAGATGCCGCGTGTCGAACCGCTCGGTGCCGTCGGGAAGCGGCTCCTTCAAGACGACCGAGGAGAGGCCGCGTTCGTCCGCCTCGAGCTTTCCGATCTCCGAGTGCGGATGGATGAACACATTGGGCAGCGTGCGGATACGGTCAATCAGATAGCGCGACATGGTTGCTTCAAAACCGCTTCGGCGAATCAGCACATGGACTTTGGCCGCGTGCGTAGCCAGATAGACGATGGCCTGGCCCGCCGAGTTGCCGCCGCCGACCAGTACGATCTGCTCGCGCTTGCAGAGCTTCGCTTCGACCGGTGAGGCCCAGTAATAGACCCCGCGTCCATCGAAGTGCTCAAGACCCTCAAGCGCCGGTCGCCGATAGACGGCACCGCTGGCTATCACGATGCTGCGCGCCTTCACGCTGCCACCGCATTTCAGTTCGAGCCGGTGCGGGGATTCTTCGCAATGCAGCGCTTTGACCTTGACCGGAATGGCGACGTGCGCGCCGAACTTCTGCGCCTGCACGAACGCGCGGCCCGCTAGCGCCTGGCCGCTGATGCCGGTTGGGAAGCCGAGATAGTTCTCGATGCGTGAACTCGCACCCGCCTGGCCGCCAGGCGCGCGGCTGTCGAGCACGATCACGGATAGCCCTTCCGAGGCCGCATACACGGCAGTGGCCAGCCCCGCCGGGCCGGCGCCGACTATCGCGACGTCGTAGATGTGTGACGCGTCGAGCTCCGGCAGCATGCCGAGGCAGGTCGCCAGTTCAGGATCGCTCGGATGACGTAGCACCGAACCGTCCGGACAGATCACGAGCGGCAGGTCTTCGGCTTGTGCACCGAACTGTTCGATCAGGCTCCGCGCTTCTTCATCGAGCTCATTGATCACCGTGTGCGGGTGGCCGTTGCGCGAGAGAAAACCTTGCAGCGAGACCAATCGCGAGTCGTAGCTCTTGCCTACCAGGATGGGGCCGCCCGCGCCCTTTTCGATCAGGGACACGCGCCGCAGGATCAGCGCACGCATGATGCGCTCGCCGAGTTCAGCCTCGGAGACGATCAGCGCGCGCACGCCTGCTGGCGGAATCAGCACCGCTTCAACCGGCTCCAGGGCTACGCCGCTTACGAGGCACACCCGGGACGACAACTGGCCCACTTCGGCAAGAAATTTTCTAACGCCCTGTTCCGAAACCACACGCTCGCGCCCGAGTCCGTCGCGCTGATAGATCCTGACGCGTCCGGCCAGCATCACGTACATACCGGGCCCGATCTCGCCGGTTTCAAACAGCAATTCACCCGGCTGAAAGTGCCGTACTTCGCCGAACTTGCGCAGGCGATCGACCTCCTCCCAGCTCAGATCCGGAAACATCTGATGCATTCGCGTGGCGAGCGAAGAAAAAGGCGCATCGGCAACAACGGGCGGCGCGGGCTGCACACATTGTTGCGATTCGGCTTCTTGAATCTCGATCATTAAACCGCTCCTTCTGTCGTTTGGTACAGCAGGCGAAGCGACCGGACCGGCTATACCGCCGGTGCGACACCCGCATGGACTTCAGGCGCCGGCTCCTCGTCAAGCGATTCGAGTTGCCGTCCCGAGTCACGCCAGGCGTCGAGGCCGCCGCGCAGCGGCAGCACGTCGCTAAAGCCGGCTTCGTTCAGTTGCTTGGCCATCCAGGCTGCCGAAATCTCGTTCGGACAGGAACAATAGATGACGAGCTTTTGATCGGGTGGGTACTTCGCGATGATTTCGTTGAGCTGGCGTTCATCGGCAAACAGGCTACCGGGAATCACGAACGGGTCGAGCATGCGCTTTTCGCGCGAACGGATGTCGAACAGAACCGGCGAACGTCCTGCCGCCATCAGCGCATCGAGTTCGTCCACATCCAGGCGCGCCGTGGCCAGTTTCTTGATGAGCTGGCGCCGGCGGATCCAGCGATAGACCGCGTAGAGCAGCAGCAGCGCAGCCAGCACCACCAGCACCATGCGCCCGAGCCGGCTGGCACTTGCCATCAGCATGTCGATCTGCGCCGCGAAGATGGCGCCGATGATCAGGCCCGTGCCGGACCAAAGCGCGGCCCCGATGCCGTCATAAGTGAGGAAAGTGCGATACGCGGTGCCCATGGCGCCCGCCATCGGGATGGACACGATCGCCAACCCCGGGACGAACTTGGCCACTGCGAGCACGCGTACGCCCCATCGTCCGAAGAAACGCTCGGTCTTCTTGACGCAAGTGTCACGCGACAGCGAGAGCTTGCACAACGTCTTGAGCGTATTGCCACCGTAGATGCGGCCGGCGAGATACCACACACTGTCGCCAATCAACGTGGCAAAGATCGCGAGGATCAGCACCGACGCCAGTTGCGTGCCGACCGTGGCGGGATGTGTGGCCGCCATCGCGCCGAACAGGACGAGCGCGGGCATCGCGGGCACGGGTAGGCCTAGCGACGCGGCTAATACATTGGCAAAGACGAGAGCAGGCCCGTACTGCTCCACGAGATCATGTAGCATCGGCTTACATCCACAGCCGTTTCCGGTGGGAAGCTAAGAAGTAACTTACCGATTATGGACGCATTTTTCAGACGTGCAAGCGTCTGGAAAGGCGGCGCGTGATTGAAGCGGGAGAAACCTTGCTGGGTCAGGCAACGCTGGAGAATGCGGCACGCTCGTTGCAACGCCGCCCGCCGGCGAAAAGATGTTGCAACATCAGCGGCGGCTGGTGTGCGGCATGCGCTTGCGCGCATGCCGCGGGGGACTCAGGTACGGTGATTGTGCTGTTCGCCCGGCAATTCGGCACCGTGCGCGCGAATGGCCGCAATCAGTTCCGCGGGCGTGATTTCATAACGCACTTCGCGATGGATGCCCGGCTTGCGCTCGTCGACTTCGACCAGAAGAATACCCTTGCCGTCTTCTGTCGATTCGAGGCGCAGCGAGCGAAGTTCGCGCGCCGTTGCGTCGTCGTATTCGGTGAGCAGGGCCATTGACCCGGAAGACCCGGTAGTGCGCATCGAAGTTGTCCTCGTTCCGTTGTTTGTCGAACCATTGTACGGGCGGTTGACGCGCTGTGTGTCGCGTCCCGTTGGTAGCGTGGAAACCCCACGTGCCGCTGACAGCCGCGCCACGCGGTCATATGCGCGGTGCAGCCCGATCATCCCAGTCAGTTTAACGCGACTCCCCGCGTGCACGAATGCATTTTTCATGCCCCGGTGCGGTGCAGTCGTTCGGCGCGTTTGTCATGCCCATGACGCGGAACCGGGTTAGGGCGCCGCAGCGCTGTAACTGTGCGGGGCGCTGCGATCTTGCACGCGGCTGGGGCGGCGTCTGTCGCGCAGTTGTCCCGTGGTAAACGGAGCGCCTCTCGCGTCCGTTGACCGGCTTCGTTCGACGTGCCTCATTGAATGTTTTCATCGTCGTCTTAGCCAATTTGCATCCTGTCACGCTTACGTCCGAATCTGGCCAGTTTCGCAGCGGCCAATGCGCTACATTGATGCCATGAATCTCGATCGTGAAACCTGCTATCAAGTGGTGCTCTCGCGGGACAGGCGCTTTGACGGCTGGTTCTTCGTTGCGGTCACGTCAACGGGTATTTATTGCCGACCGGTGTGTCCCGTGCGTACACCCAAGTTCGAAAATTGCCGGTTCTACGCCAACGCAGCGATGGCCGAGCACGCCGGATTCCGTCCGACCGCTCACCGCACTCGAGGAAACGCTCGCCTATCTGCGCGCGGTGGCCGGCTTCGACGAGTGGCAGACTCAATACATTGCGATGCGCGCACTCGGCTGGCCGAATGCGTTTCCCGTGGGGGATCCTCTGAGCGCGCCAGGCATTGGCAGCACGGCGTCAAGCATGCTCAAAGATATCGCGCCGCAATGGGCGCCGTGGCGTGCCTACGCCGCTCAACATCTCGCACTTGTCCGCGAAGAAAAGGCGAACGCAGCATGAAACACTATCTTTCGATTCCGAGCCCGCTTGGCGCGATCTTGCTGCGCGCCGAAGACGATGCGTTGACCGGCCTGTACTTTGATGGTCAAAAGTATTTTCCTGCGGGTGCTGCCGGTGCCGCGTCTGACAAGCCGCCGCGCGTGCTCGCGGAAACGGCGCAGCAGATCGCCGAATACTTCGCCGGCGAGCGGCAGCGCTTCACGGTCCGTCTACACATGATGGGTTCGCCGTTTCAGCAGCAAGTGTGGAATGCGCTGGTACAGATTCCGTTTGGCGAGATCGAGAGTTATGGACGGCTCGCGCAACGGCTCGGTCTGCCGCTTGGCACTGCGCGCGCCGTGGGTGCTGCGAACGGGCGCAACCCGGTGGCGATCATCGTGCCGTGTCACCGGGTGATCGGTAGCACAGGTCAACTGACGGGCTATGCGGGCGGCATCCATCGCAAGGCAGCGCTGCTGGCGCTCGAGCGACCCGCGCAGTCGTTGCCCCAACAACTGGAATTGCTCGACGCTGCGCAATAGCGGCTGCGCCAGCCTCTCTTGCGCGGCCACCAGTGGCCAAAAAAAGCCCGTCCGGAATGGGACGGGCCTTTAAAACGCCGTTTTTACTCGGGTCAGCCGGCCTCACACAAACCAGGCGCTGACGGAATCATCGTGAGGCTCCGCGCGTCCTTTGTCGAGGTGGGAGTAACGCCGATCCATCAGACCAAAGCAGCGTGACGGGGTAAAGGCGTTACACTGGGCCTGAAGTCGCTGCGCGGGCCGCAGACGGTGCCGCTTGCAGGCGAATCAAGCCGTCGCAGAGGTCTGCCTGTGCAAACGACGTGAATGACGTGACCCGATGCAGAAGATCCTCGACCGTACCCAGACGTCGCTCAATCAGGCCTTTGCCTCGCTGGCGAAGAACGCCAGGCGCCAACGCACGCTTTATCTAAGTGCCATAGCCGCCCTCATGGCGATCGTGATCGTCTCCGCGCTGCTGCTTGCGGCGCTGGCCCTCGACAAGCAACTCGAATATCGGCGCAGCCTCGCCATGCGATATACAGGTGACATCTCGCTCCTTCTGCATGGCGAGGTCTCGTTCCTGCGGCGCACTGAACTGACCGTCCAGTACTACGAACAGACCAACACGCCGCAAGGTCTGCCTGCGGGCGTCGAGGCTTCGATTCGGGAGACCGGTGTGGCGGTCGGCAATGGCGATATTGCTGGATCGCACTTCGCCGTGCTGGTACCCAAAAGCACCCGCGACGCTTGGGGGGCCGAGTTCAGCCAGAAATTATCGAAGCTGTACGAGGCGGGCCAGTCCACCATCGCGACGCAGCAAGCATTCGACCTCAATTACCGGGCTTTGCTGATCGGGTTGAGGAACGACTACGCATTGATCATGCCGTCTGTTACAGCTCAGGCAGACGGCAGTGTGCCGCCGCTTCATCCAGGCGACGCCGTCACGTTGCGCAGCGTTTTACTGCATGAACTCGAGGTGGAGACTGGCCAGCGCGCGCTGGCTAAAAACCAGCGCGTGTGGGTGGGGCCGTATATCGATCCGCTGCTGCGTGTGCCTGTGATGACGGCGCTCAGCACTTACTACGACGGCGATACACCGGCCACGCTAGTGGCGATGAGCCTACCCGTTGACACGCTTATTGCGTATCTGGGCGGACACGCCAACGCTGATGTGCTGCTGTTGCTGGCGGACGATCAGCGAGTGGTTGCCTCGTCACCACCCGTCGACACCGCCACGGCCAGCATGCTGAGAACGACTGCGGCCCGGATGCCGGATGGCGTCTACAGATACACCCGTGATGGCGTGCTGATGCGCAAGACGATCATGCCGGGGTTCGGTTCGATGGTCGGTTATCTGTCGTGGGGTGGGCTGGTGGTTGCGCTGGGCTGGCAACTCGCCTCCATTGCGGGCGCCGCGTTGTTACTGCTCGTGGGCATCGCTTTGATCGCGCGTTTCTGGGGACTGCGATTACTGAGTAACGCCCATGAGGAAACAACGCGCGCGCTTGAGAACGAGGCGATCAACCATGTGCTCGTCAGCGCAACGCCGATTGGGCTGTGCATCGTCCGCCGCAGCGACTTTGCGATCCTGACCGCCAATACGTTGGCGGGCGAACTGCTGCATATCGAACCGCCCGCCAATTTATTGCCGACTCACATCGCTCAGGCGTTCCGGACGGAGAATGTTGCGGGGACTGCATCCGCCCAGGACGCGCGAATCGTCGTATTCAGAGTGCCCGCGCTGCCCGATCAAGACGGCGTGGCGGGCGCACAGATCCTGCAATTGACCTGCGCCCCGGCGCGCTATGCAGGCGAGGCGGTGCTGTTCTGCGCGGTGCTCGACGTCACCATGCAGCACACGCTCGAACAGCAACTGCGTTCCGCCCAGCAGGCAACCGAATCGACACTGCGGGCGCGCTCAACCTTCTTTGCTTCGATGAGCCACGAGATTCGCACGCCGCTTAATGTGTTGCTCGGCAACCTGGAGTTGCTGGCGCGCGCGCCGGGTCTGGAATCGCACGAACAGCGCTTGCTGTCGCTGAACACCGCTGCCGAAGGGCTGCGCGGTATCGTCAACGACATCCTCGATTTCTCGAAGATCGATGCGGGCGAATTGAAGCTCGTGATTGAATCGTTCAGGCCCATCACCGCCCTCGAAAATCTCGCACTGTCTTACGCGCCGATGATCGCGGGCCGTCCTATCCGGTTCTACTTGCACCTGTCGCCCACGCTCGATCAGGTTTTGTGCGGGGACCGGGCCCGTATCGCGCAGATCGTCAACAACCTGCTTAGTAACGCGCAGAAGTTCACGTCGCGCGGCAAGATCGTGCTTAACGCCGAGGTGCGCGAGGACCCGCAGGGCCGCAGCGCTTTGTTCTGCCGGGTCTCTGACTCGGGGATTGGCATGGATCCGGCGCAAGTGGAAAGAATCTTTCACCCGTTTGTTCAAGGCGAAAGCACGACATCGAGCCGCTATGGCGGGACGGGTCTAGGGCTGTCGATTTGCGCGAGTCTGTGCGAAATGATGGGCGGCCAGATTTCCGTTGAGAGCGTGCAGGGAGTGGGCAGTGCGTTTAGCGTCTCGCTTCCCCTGACACGCCCGCCCGATGCCGAGCGGGCACCGGACGCCCCGCCGACGCGGCGCGGTAAGGTGATGGTGCTTTGCCAGGAAGCAGAGTCAGGTGGGATTGTCGGTGCGTGGCTTGGCAGCATGGGATGGTTTGGCCATAGCGTCAGTTCGGTGCACGCTGCCCACGAGTGGTTGCAGGCGAACCGGCCGGATGCGCTGGTCGTCTCGGGCGAGCATGATCTCGATTTGATTGCCGCCTTGCGGGCGGTGCGGCCAGTGGGTGTGGTGTGGGTGACACGAACCGGTCCGCATCGTCCGACGCAGTGCGCGGACGGCGTCTTCGAAGTCAGCGAGTTCAGCCACCAGGCGTTCCTCGCGGCGGTGGAGATGGCGGCCAACCTGGCAATGGAGCGCGTCACCGACGGTCTTGTTTCTGAAGACGTTTCGTCAACGCGGTCGGTCGCAGCGAACCATTCGCTGGCAGGTACGCCGAACACCGCTGTGCAGGACGCGCTGCCCACTGCGAAGCCGCTATTGGGTCTGGCGATTCTCGTTGCTGAGGATAATCCACTGAATCAGTCCTTGATCCTTGAGCAACTGACGGCGCTTGGATGCGAACCGATTCTTGCGGGCGATGGCCGCCAGGCGCTGGCGGTACTGGAGAATACGGAAGTCGATGTTGTCATGACCGACATTCACATGCCGGTCATGGATGGCTACGAGTTGCTCGCCGCGTTGAACCGGCAATACCCCGGCTTACCGGTGATGGCGTTCAGCGCGGTCAGCGACATGCAGCAGATGGACGAGTGGCGGGAGCGCGGTTTTACCGGGCATATTCCTAAACCCACTTCTCTGAGGGAACTCGAGGCGGCACTTGATGCGTTGTGCGCGAACGACTCAACGTCCGTGCCCGTCGAACCGAGCGAGGCGCCTGATCGCGCTGCGGATGCCGGACCCGAACTGGATGAGGCAACCAGAAACCGTTACATCGCGATGCTAAAGGATCATCTTGGCACCGATCTGCCGAAGTTATCCGCGATCGTGGAGCGCTGCGACCGGCAAGCGTTGCGCGATTGGGCGCACAGTGCGGGTGGGGCGTTTCTGATTATCGGCGAGCCGCAGTTTGCGGCGCAATGTCGTGAGCTTCAGAACCTGTGTCATAAGCATGAACACTGGAATGCGGAAATGGCCACACTTGCCATGACACTGCATGAAGGCTTGCGGAGCCACTTCGGGCTCGATGAGGCTTCGATGCATTGATGAATTGATGAATTGATGAACTGGCGTGCGATTTCAGACAGCGCCGGCATCGTGCCAGGCCTTAACGCCCGGAGCTTGCGCGCTGCGCAGGTGCAACCTCGAAATGATCGATGGACTGACCTGCGCTGATTGCGCGCCGCAGCCACTCCGGCATTTCGCCTTCGCCATCCCAACGGTCACCGTTCGCACTGCGATAGCGGTCCGCACCCTGCACTTTAAGGGGCGCGGCGACCTCGGGTTCGGGTGCGAGGTCTTCGAGCCTGATGCCAAACTCTTCTATTCGATGCCGCAAATACGCCACGATGCGATCGCGTTTCATTTCGTCCATTGATTATCTCCAAGAAATGGTTTGCCCGGAGAGAGAGTCCCGATGCAAAGCGGGTATTCTGTAAAAGCCGATTTCGGGTTGATTAACCCGGCGTATCGAGCCGAAAGCTGCAGAGCAATTGATCCAAACGACAACACGCCGGAGGCTGGGAGCCTTCGGGGATTTGTTGCCAATAGTACGGACGTGGAAGAGCACATAAGTCTAAGCAAAACGAACTGAATCGCGCCGCGCATGAAACGGACTTGCGTTTGCGTATAGCGTCGATTCTCCCCGCCGTTCGTTGCTTGATGAATGGATTGGCGAGGCGACTATTTCAATGACGATTGTTGGAACGTGCGATGAGGCCGTGCGTTACCAGGGCGCCGGGCAGGGCCGCAATCAGTAACCGGAAGGACTCATCTGAATCGGTCAGCCGCGTACGGTTGACCTCGACATGCGAATGGGTGCTGCAAGATTCGCGGAACGCGGCCGCGTTTCCTCAAGCCATCCGTGCAGATTAACACGTGCTGCACGAGGTGGCGCAACTAGTCGAAGAAAAGCCCTTACACATTGCGCTGCGAAGGTGGGGCGTGCCGCATTCGGCAAAAAGAGCGTCACCGACGCGCCACCATTTGCTTATAGTAGAAGCGTGTTGATTCAAGGAACGGACGGGTCTGCCGTCTTTCGACGCGTCAATCTGACGGGGGAACGGTGCGATGACAACACCAGCCGGTTCAGCCTACGCGGTGCGAACAAGCACGCCTGCATCGTTACGCGAGCTTGCCAACTATCTCGAGCTGGCGCTGGATGCAGGTCAAGCCGTGGTCGTTATGCGCTATGGGACAGGCGAACGCCTCGTGTATATCGGCAACCCCGGCAGCTCGCTCGACGAATTGTCGAGCAGCAACGCGGTCGACGCCCACCTTGCCGACGAGATGCTGGCCCTTACCGAGCCGGGCCTGAACCGGATCACCGCCGACGGCCAGGTCTATCGTTTCACGCGCACCCACCGTTATATCGCCGACCGGCAGGCGGTCATTTTCGCGCCGGCCTGAGCACACCCCCGGCGTGTGGTCGGCGCTTGTCGCGCGCAAAAAACAAAAAGCGAACCGGAGTTCGCTTTTTGCAATGGCGGCGTGCTCGCGTCAGGCGAGCGAAATATTACGCGCCGGCCGATACCGTTGCCACGAATTGCTTGGCAGCCTTGGTGGCGGACTCGTACGTTGCGTTGGCTGCCGAGAAGGCCGAGTTCCAAGCAGCAACCGCGCCTTCGCTACCTGCGGGGGCATTCTTTGCCAGGCTTTCGATGAAGCCTTGCGCATCCTTCTGAACCTGCTGGAATTGCGCCGTAGCAGCGCTCGAGAATTCGGCTTGCGCGCCCGAGACGATCTCGTGGACGTGACGGCCATAGGCTGCGAGCTTTTCCGAAGCGGGTTGTTGCAGGCTGCTAACCAGTGCGAACAGTTCGCTCGGGTCTTTCGCGGTGGCTGCCTTCGTCATGATGGCTTGCGTTTCGGCCAGGTTGACTTTGCCAGCTTGCACATTCAACGCGACCAGCTGTTCGAAACCCGCATAAGCCTGGTTCGCGAAACCGAAAAACGTGGACAGACTGGCTTGTTGCGCGGCGATCAATTGTTGGGGGGTAAGCGTGCTCATCACTGCTCCAAAGGGTAAGGCGGCGAGTGCGAGAGGCTCTATATGAAACAAGATCCGCGCGCCGCTAGGGCTAGAAGGTTTATTGTTGCACTGCAACAAAACCAATTGTACGGGGTAATTCTGAGATGTCAACGGAATTCGTTGCTTGCTTTTTTGGCACCTGACATGTACTCGTCATAGTCATTTCTTTCAACTTTCGGTCGGCGGCTCGGGTTGTCGCCGGGGGGAGAATCTGCGGGGAATTGCGAGGGAATGTGCGCCGTCACCGTGTCACCCGTGGCATAGTGCGAGCCATTCACGAGCGACTGCGAAGGAGACAGGCAAAGCAGATGAACAGCCCCCTCGAATCTTATGAGCAGGATCGGGTGATCCTGCTCGACGGCGTGCCCAGGCCGGCCGCCGAGGCCCCCGAGCCTTTTGTCGTCGCCAATGAACGGCGTGTGGTGATTGCCTATCGGATCGCCGAGGCGGATTTCGACCGCTTCGGCCCGTTTGACGATGACGACGACCCGTTCTGCGTGGTCGAGTTTTCCGCCGCCGCGTTTCATCAGTTCGGACCGCCCAACGCTGAGGGGCTTCATGCGCATCCGTTAGCCGGGCAAGGCTTGCGGGTTGATTCAGCGCATGAAATCGTGAACTCGTCACTGGTCGCGGATGCCTGGGGCCCGGACGCCGCCGAGGATGGACACCGCCACTACGTGCTGACGTTTCAGGACAGCACGTATGAGTGTGTCGCGTCGGACTGCACGGTGGTCGGTATCTACGGGAATGGCGATATTGCCAGCCGTGAGGCGTTTTCGTTGTGCAAGTGAGTAAGAAAAGCCCCTACGCCTCCCGCCTCCCGGCCTGCTCACGAAGCGCGGCGATGAATCTTTCCGCGCTCCACCGCTCTGTTAGCGCCCGGCTGAACAAGCCCTGCTGACTCTCAGGCGCAAGTCCGCCCAGCGGCGGGTCGCGGTCCAGGTTCGTCGGAAATGGATAGCCCTCGGCACACGACGCGATCACCGCATCCACTTCTTCCCGCGTCATGCTCTCCGTGCGCATGTGGTCCAGCAGGGCCGGATAGAGCACCTCGCACATCTTCGTGCGATTCAGCGACTCCATTGCACGGCCGTAGGCCGAGGAAACCTGCAGAAGGTTGGCCATGCGTTGAACTGACGTCGTCCGGTTCGAGCCGGCTGCGTGGAAAAGCGCCGGATTGAAGAACAGCGCATCGCCTTTTTCGAGCGGCAGTTGTACGTAGTGCGTCTCAAAGTAGTCACGAAAGTCCTGGCGACGCCATGCGAGGTAGCCCTCGGCATATCGCTGCGAGAAAGGGAGCAGTTTGGTCGGCCCGCTTTCCACAGGCATGTCGCTGTGAGCCACGGCCCCTTGCAGCGTGAGAAATGGGGACATCGTGTGCACATGCGCCGGATAACGCTCGGCTTGCGCGACGGTTTGAAATCCGAGGTGGTAATCGCGATGCGCCTGTTGCGCCTGTCCGCCGGGACGTACGACGTTGACCTGCGACGTCATCTGAAAGTGTGGACCCAGCCACGCCTCGGCGATCGCGCAGAGGGCCGAATTCGCGTAGTAGCGGGCGAACACCGCCGGGGCGCGCAGACAAAGCTTTTCTTGCGCATTCCAGATCCGGTCATTCGCGCCCGCTTTGGCGAAGTGGTCCGCAGCGGCGCCGCCCGCTTCGCGCTCCTCGCGGATAACCGACTCAAAAACCTCGGTCGCCTCATCAACCGGGACGGTGTCCATGTATGCCCGCTTCAGCACCAGCACACCCACGCCCTTGTCTAGTACGTCGGCCCACTCGGCCTGCAGATCCGCGCGCTGCAATGCGTCTTCTAGCACAGCGCCAAGTTCGCGACAGTCGTACAGCGGGATGTGGTCGCGCGTTTCAGTGGCAAACCGCAGCCTGCTGTCATTGGGACGGGGTTGGAGTGCCGCGACAAACTCCGGGAGCGAACAATTCTGTTCGCGGTACCAAGGGCGTACGTGGGCGTCGGGATGCGGTTCGATGGCGTTCATGGCGTCTCCTTCTGTTCTACCCCCCACAATAGCCCTATGGCGGGTGCTTGCGTGACCGTAAAAACCTCAAAAACACCTCAAGACGGAGAGATGGTCATCGTGGCTCTTACGGGCCGCCGGACTAGAGCGTGCAGTGTTGAACCTAGTTGTGTGTTGACCGGTTTGCCCATAATCTGGTCTTTCATTTAGCCCACTTGGAGTTCCGTATGCGCAGTCTCGCAACAACTATGGCCGCTCTGCTGGCCGCTGGTTTTACGCTGTCCGCAAGCGCCCAGGTTGTCGTCACCATTGGTCACTCGGCTCCGCTCACCGGGCCGCAGGCGCCCAATGGCAAGGACAATGAGAACGGTGCACGTCTCGCCATCGACGAGTTGAACAAGACGGGCGTCACCGTTGCGGGGCAAAAGGTTACCTTTAAGCTGGACTCGGAAGACGACCAGGCAGACCCGAAAGTCGGCGTGCAGGTCGCCCAGAAGCTGGTCGACAGCGGAGTCGTCGCGGTCGTTGGACCATACAACTCGGGCGTCGCCATTCCGGCATCGCGCGTCTACAACACCGGCGGCGTGCCGATGTTGCCGGTCGCATCCAATCCCGCTTTGACCAAACAGGGTTTCAAGAACATCTTCCGTATCGGCGCGAGCGACGAGCAGCTCGGCGGCACGATGGGACAGTTCGCAGCGAAGACATTAAAAGCCAAGACTGCAGCAGTCATTGACGACCGCACGGCATATGGTCAAGGCGTCGCCGAACAGTTCATCAAGGTTGCGAAGGCAAATGGCATCCAGATTGTCGATCAGGAGTTCACCAATTCGACGGCAACCGACTTTCTCGGGATTCTCACCACTATCAAGGCCAAGAATCCGGACGTGATTTTCTTTGGCGGTTATGCGGCGCAGGGCGCTCCTATGGCAAAGCAGATGCGCCAACGTGGTCTGCGTGCGAAGCTGCTGGGCGGCGACGGTATCTGCTCGGCGGACATGGGCAAGGTCGCTGGTGACGCCGCGTCGATCGTCTACTGTGCTCAAGGTGGTATCGGACTCGACAAGACCCCAGCCGGTCGTGAGTTCCTGCAGAAGTACAAAGCTGCCTACAACACGGATACGCAGGTCTACGCTGTCAGTTATTACGACGGCGTGAAGTTGCTGGCGGACGCGATGGTGAAGGCCGGAACCACGACCGACAAGGCGAAGCTGATCGCTCAACTCGCCAAGGAAAACTATAAGGGCGTTGCTGGCACGTATTCGTTCGACGAGTACGGCGATCTCAAGGGTGCACCGACCACTGTGTACATCATCAAGGATGGGCTGCCGGTTCCGTACGGGCAGTAAAGCATTTGGAACCCGCTGACGTCCGGGTTCCTTGTTCGATAGACCGATTGCATTAGAGGCACCAGGTTGGCGGCATCTTTGGCTTGCCACCTGGTTCGGTCAGGGTCACGGGTCCAGCGTGCCGAAGCGCTGTTCGACATACGGTGGAATGTTGGCCGGTGTAACGACGACCACAGACGAAGAAGCGCCTACGGCTGAAGCAGGCAGCATCTTATGGAAATGCATAATATGGTGACATGCAGTCCGCATGTCCTGCCGCAGGTCATGGTGCAGCACTGCACTGAGCTTCCCATCGCGGAGCAGATGAACATTGTCCCTGTCCAGGTCATGTCCAATGAAACACGCCGGGACTTGGCCTATGGATTGCAGCGCGCGAAAAATCGCAACGTTGCCGCCTCCCATCGAATAGACCGCAACGATTTTTTTCCTCCGACCCACGGCTTCTCTTACGCGCTCCTCAGTTTGAGTGTCGAGACCGTGACCACCGCTAGCGTCGACGAGTTTCAGCTTCGGATAGCGTCGATGTAGTTCCGCACGAAAGCTCATTTCGCGCTCTTCCTCGCCCCTGAAGCGCTCGTCGCTCATCGTGACCAGAACGTCGCCCTCCGGTCGCACAAGCCATTGGCCAATCAGGTACGCGGCCGTGGCCCCGGCCATTCGGTTATCAAGCCCCGCATAGGCTATTCGCCTAGACAACGGAATGTCAGTGAAAGTCGTAATAACGGGAATGCCTCGCTGTTGCAGTTCGGCAATGGCTTGCGAAATCTCCGGGACATCTCGTGCTTTCAGGAACACGCCGTGGCTGCCTCTGCGACCAATTGCGCTCAACGCATCGAGGACCTCAGAGGTCGTCATGGTGTCCCGCATCAGAAAGCGAGGCCTGAACACGGCTGGATGCAGGCCCGGTAGCTCCGACTCTACCGCTTCACGTATCTCGTCGGAAAACCTGGGAGGCGCCTCGACCACCACATCGATAACAAGCTTGCGCCCGCTGGTCGCCAACTGGAACTGCTGCTTCTCGAGTTCTTTTATTGCGTGCTGGACACGCTGACGCGTGTGCTCGCGCACATGTTCCCTTCCGTTCAGCACGCGGTCGACCGTGGCTAACCCAAGGCCCGCCTGAAGGGCGATTTCTTTCATGAGAAATCGATGACCCATGGTTGGCGGTTCCCAAATTGATGGGTTTTTGAGGTGTTTATGGTACCTCAAGCGTCCGTCTGAGGGCCTCCCCTGACTAACGCGCGTCGTGAGAAGACGCCTCCTCGGGACTCTCGTAGATGTATGTAGCGACGCTGCGACGCTGCAGCGCGTCCCCCAGTTTCATTCGAAGGAAACTGCTTGTCGTGTATCGGGTCACGTCTGCGTAGTAGCGGGTGACAAGACCGTTAACCGTCTCGGAGTAGGCGTCGATCACCTCGGGCGCGATGGCGAAGTTGTCGTAGTTGACAATAGCGTGAGGCCTGACCTTGACGTCGGAGAGCACCCGCTCAACTTCAGCACGGATCGCTTCCACGTCCTCAATGGTCGACACCTTGTGCCCTTCGAAGTTGATGAAGAGCATGTTCTTCTCGGCGTCGTAGCTGAACCGCTCGCTGAGCTTTAGCCTCAACAGCATCGCTCGCAAACCCATCGGTTTATTTTCAAAAACGCGGGCATCCATCAGACGCGGTGGCGACTTGATGATGGGAGTGAAACCCATCTGAGAGACGATGTCTCGCTGCAGGTCGACCCCCGGCGCTATTTCGACAAGTTCTAATCCATCGGGCGTCAGCGTAAAGACACATCGCTCAGTGATGTACAGCACGGGCTGCTTGCGCTCGCTCGCATAGCGGCCACCGAAGGTTCGATGTTCGACTGCATCCACAAACTTTTGACAGACCCCGTCTTGAAGAATCTGCAGACGACCGTCTTTGATACTCACGTTCAACTTGCCGGCGTTAAAAGTCCCGACAAACACCACCTTCTTCGCTGCCTGGGAGATGTTGATGAAACCACCCGCTCCTGCGAGCTTCGGTCCAAACTTGCTGACATTGAGATTGCCTTCGCGGTCGACTTGTGCGAGCCCGAGAAACGCGATGTCTAAACCACCACCGTCATAGAAGTCGAACTGGTAGGGCTGGTCAATGATGGCGTCGGTATTCGTCGCTGCGCCGAAGTTCAGGCCGCCAGCGGGTATGCCACCAATGACGCCCGGCTCTGTCGTCATCGTGAAGAGGTCGCAAACCTGTTCCTCGTTGGCGACGTTCGCTATCCCCTCGGGCATGCCAATTCCGAGGTTCACCACGCTGTTGGCCATCAGCTCGAACGAAGCACGCCGGGCAATAACTTTTCGCTCCGTCAATGCCATGGCCGGAATCGAACTTGCAGCGATGCGAAGCTCGCTCGCAAAGCCTGGGCTGTACGATTCCGCGAAGGTTTGCCAGTGGTTTTCCGGCTTCGCGACCACGACGCAATCGACCAGAATCCCAGGTATTTTGACCTGCCTGGGATTTAGCGTGCCGGACTCGGCAATGCGTTCAACCTGAACTATCACGATGCCGCCGGAGTTACGCGCGGCCATCGCGATGGCAAGCGACTCGAGGGTTAGCGCTTCCTTCTCCATCGTCACATTCCCGTTCGCGTCAGCAGTGGTGCCGCGCACAATGGCGACGTCGACGGGAAAGGTCTTGTATAGAAGGCAGTCGGAACCGTTGACCGATATCAGGCTTACCAGCTCCTCGGTCGTTCGGGCGTTGAGTTTGCCGCCGCCATTGCGAGGGTCGACGAAGGTACCGAGTCCGACTGTGGACAAGTGGCCTGGGCGATGAGCTGCGATGTCGCGGAACAGCTGGGAGATAACGCCTTGAGGGAGGTTATACGCCTCAATTTTGCCTTCTACGGCCAGGCGTTGAAGCCCAGGGACAAGTCCCCAGTGACCACCTATGACCCGCTGGACGAGGCCTTCGTGAGCAAAGTGATTCAAGCCTTTTCGAGCGCCGTCTCCCTGACCGCCTGCGTAGACGAGCGTCAGATTTCGCGGTGCGTCGTGCTCGCTCTCGCCTGAGTCAAGGAACAGCTGCTCCAGTGCGACCGCGATTTCCTCCGCGAAGCCGATGCCGACAAAACCGCCCGTCGCTACCGTGTTGCCTGGGCGAATCAGCCTGACGGCCTGTTGGGCGCTGACGACTTTGCCCCTTTCGACGCTACCGAATGCGGCCGGAAACGGATGTTGAAACCCTGCACTCATGATGTCTCCAAACCGCACCATGGAGCCGTGCTCCGGCGCTGTGTATTTGTTCGGATGTGCTACAAGTCGCTTACTGTGGTCGGCGGCTTGCTGATGGTTGACCATCCGTGGCTGATGGATGGTCGGGTTCAGCTGAAATCATATGGTTCACTGGTAAGAATACACGCCTCGCCGCGGCCCTGTTTCAAGGGACATTTAGTAAAAAGTGAACCGACGCACAATGGTGTAGCACCCTGCTGGACCGTGATATGGACGCGATGGATTGCATACACAGATAAGGGCGAGTCGCTCGCAAAGAACACATGGCAAACCTTCAAGTCAGCATGTTCTAGCACCTGATGGTTCGGGTCGCTATCAGGGTTCGCCGAACGCACGCATTTTGAAACTGCCTTTGCGAGACAGGACGCGGTCGTTACGTTATTTCGCCGCGTTGTAATTGTCGATGTGTGACGTTGTCCGCTAGCAGCCGTCGCATTGTAGCCAGTAACACGCTTCCATCCACGGGCTTACGAAGAAATCCGTCATAGCTGACAAAGGCGGGCGGGCTGGGCTCTCCGGAAACCAGAATGAAGGCGACGTCGGATATCCCGGGGAGCGTGCGCAGGCGATGACAGAGTTCGCTTCCCGAAATGACTGGCATGCGCCAGTCAGCGACCACGATGTCGGCGGGGGACTCGAGGAACATTACGAGCGCCAACTGGCCGTTGCTTGCGGTCTTTACTTCGAATCCGTCAGCAGCGCAGATTGCTGCCCAAGCCGCCAACGCCTCCGAATCATCGTCTACCAGCAGCACGCTTGTCATGCTCGGTCACCTCGGTCTCCAATAATGGTTTGGCAGCGTGATGTTTTCCAAAGTTCAACCAGACACTCGTTGAATCGCCCGCGCCCGCGCCCTGCAAGCTGTAGGGCGTACGAGCGACATTCCGAAATCACGGACGCGCATAGGATGCAACAAATTTGACTCGCATGCATAGACGCTGCCTGGCACATCTCCTGCGTGAGCACAGGCAATGGTCTCACGCTGCTCTGTCCGGGCAGCAGTTCCCGGTGACTGCCGCGGTGCAAAAAAGAGGGAGAATCGCCATGCATCTTCACGAAGGGTCCTTACGCTCGCTCATCGCAAAGTGGCTATTCCCCCATCCGGCCGCGTCCGTAATGATTAAACGTGCGCGTATGCCGGGAACGCATGCCCGTTACATCAGGTTCGGGGCGCAGTGCGGCGGGGAGCGTGTGGTCATGTACTTCTTCCAACATGGCGACGGCGAATGGTACGTTTTTCCTGAAACGGAGCGCGCCGCGATGGACGCATACCACTTAGCCGCGTAGGCCGCCTGACATTCTCCGTCTACGGGAGCGCGACACGCACTACTGCTCCCAGTGATTCGCTTTTTTGCGACGGTGCGCCCGGCACTGGACGTTCCGAGGTAACCTGGCGGTTGCGGAACAAGCCTTGCTGGATATTGTCGTTCGCTAACCGATGGAGACGACAATGACAGCAAGCCATCAGGAACAGAATTCCAATGCAGGAAAGCAGGAGCAAGAGGTTGATAAAGCACTTGAAGACACTTTTCCTGCCAGCGACCCAGTTACCGGTGGCGGTACAACCCGAATTGAGTCTGAGGATGGCGAAAAGGACGAGGATTTAGAAGAAGGCTCGCCAGAGTAGAAGCCCGAGAGAACGGGGATATTTGATTAGCCTCACGACCGCGGCCGCCCGCGAACTAGAGTGCCTGGAGATTGCTGCCTGTCGTCGTTCGCGAAATCAATTTGGCCCAGAGCAATAAAGGCTCAGTTAACCGTGGCTGTCGACCCAGGCGCGAGCCCACGCTAGGCCAACCATTTCCGCTGCGCGCTGTGTGTCGAACGAGCCGAGGATGCCTGACGCCTCAACAAACTTTGTGTCCTTCGTAACGGTGCCGCTTGCTACATTTACTTCCTTCGCTGGTAGTACAGGAGGACCGCCGTTCTTTCGAGCATCGTCACGCCGTCGGCGTTAGTGTCGACGTGACCTAGCTTTCCATCTTCCGAAAGCGCTTTCACATGTGCGGGCGACAAGTTCAGAAGCTGGGCGGCCGCGTCGGTCGACATCCAACCATTGCCTTCATCTTCCTCGAGCCTGTTTCTTTTCTCGGTGGCAAACGCTTGTGGAGAATTCGCAGTTGTTTCACGTCCCCGCAGTACTGTCGCAAACCGGGTCCGACGTTCACGGGCGATTTCGCCGCTCGCCAGTAACTCGTCCTCGATTGCGCGCTGTAGCAACGTGGGAACTGCCTCGCTTAGCGCTTGAGATAGCCGGTCAAGAGTCTTCTTTTTACGGCCATCCAGAACGGCCGCAAGAAGGGCCGCAAGCTCTTCCGTTAGTGCAGTGGCAACCGGCTCGATAGCCGCCTTCAACTCGTTGCTCGCACGCGAGGTTTCCCCTGACGCGGCGTTTCTCTCTTTTGATTTGCGCTTTGCGGCCATATGAGTCCCCGAAATCTTGTAGAAGTGACATATCGACCATGTACGGGATGCCAAAAGCCTCCCGGTGCATGAATATCGTGTTGCGTGCGTCGGGTCGTGGTCGTTTGCCAGAATGTTAGCCGAAGCATGCACGCATGCGCGGTTTGACCGCAATCAGTATTAGCCTGCGCGCAAACGTACCGGACCTGTCGCAGCGGACGAACTGGGCCGTCGCTGGCTGCGTGACCGGGGCGAGTGGTCATGTGTGGTGAATCGAATTCTTTCACTTGAATAATACGGTATATACTGTTTTTATCAACCATCGAAACGGTTGAGGTTTTCAGTCGTGGTGGTCCGGGCACGGTCAGGCGGGGGCACGAGCCAGTGCTCGGTGCGGAACTTGAAAATTCGCCGGCCAGCTCGGCGGTTGACGCCATCCGGTGGATGAAAGACCCCCACGTCGTTGGCGTAGCCAAGTTATCGGGGCCTCGATTGAGGAGAAAATAATGCCGGACAAACATCTCTCACGTCAGTTTGATGCTGACCTCACCCTGCTTTCAACCCGACTGCTCGAAATGGGCGGGCTGGTGGAGTCACAGATTGTCCACGCAATCGAGGCGCTGAACACATTCGACCCGCACCTTATCGAGCGCGTGCTTGAAGCCGAACGCCGCCTCAACGTGATGGAAATGGAACTCGACGAAGAGATTACCAATGTCATCGCTCGTCGCCAGCCGGCCGCTCGGGACCTTCGCTTGTTGATGGCCGCTTCAAAATGCGTAACCAACCTGGAACGCGCAGGGGACGAAGCTCGCAAGATAGTGAAGCGAACCGGACGCATCGCGACGGCCAGCAGCGCGCCAAACATCAATATCACTGAAATCAAGGTTTCGGGAGAAATGGCGCTGAATGTGCTGCGCCGTGCATTGGACGCGTTCGCGCGTATGGACACTGCTGCAGCAGACCAGATTATCAGGGACGACGAGGCCATCGATAACGAGTTTCGGGCGTTCGTGCGCAAGCTGGTGACATACATGATGGAGAACCCACGAGGGATTTCGACGGGGCTCGATTACCTGTTCATCGCGAAGGCCATCGAACGTATCGGCGACCATGCGACCAACATAGCTGAAGCCGTCGTGTACGTTGTTCGGGGTACCGATATTCGCCATGAGCATCGAAAGCAGCGCGAGCGCGAGGCGCTACACAGCTAGGGGCAAAGCGGGGCATGACGGTCCGTTTGGTGGGAGCCCGGATACGAAGTCCCGCGTACTAGTGCGACTCAACGGAATCGGCATGCGCCTGCGCAATTTCGCTTGGGTGTTGCTCGTGGTACGTGTCGAAAAGCTCTGAGCAAAGCTGGGCCAATGATGCCAGGTCGATGGCCTGGTCTGCGAACTCGACCTCTCCTGCGTTAAGCACATCATCCAGAACCGGCGCGAGACGGCGTAATCGCCTGAAAGTGGCGTCCTCAAGTTTCATGTTCGACCTCCTGTCGTCAGCCGGTAATGCCCCTGCTGCGGGGACTTGGCACTAAGGCTTTTGATACATCCCGCTTGCCGGTCCTGCGGTGCCAGCGTTTTTATTCCAATTTTGCGGCGCGCCCGCCACAAAGCGGGTTACGGATTGCCCTGACCTGCGTTGCCAGGTTTTATATGTATCGAGCCATCTCATCCTTTGGCGCGTATTCGTAGTGGACCAAGTTCGCATCATGCTGCCTGACATCGTAAATCATCAAATTGTCGGGTGCTCATTGCATGCTCACGCTCGGTCCGCTGCTGCGATGCACAATAAAATTAAGAAATCAGATGAACATCAGGCTGTTACGAGTCACAGGATGGGAGGCCGAAACGTTGTAGCGGGTCCCGGCAAGACGATTAACTCGGCGGCTGCATCGTGACCAGCATGTCCCTGATTGTGCGTCGCACCAATATATAACGATTGTCAAGGCTTGATCAGGGGGTTTACGCTTACGCGACTTCCCTGCGAGATGACTATGGGCACACCTGCACTTCTGGACCGCCACGAACTTCTCGCAGCGTGGCATCGCCTTGTCCCCGAAGCAGAACCTGCTGGGCACTACAGATACGAGCTAGACGAACTCGGCGACCCAATGCCGAATCTCTCCCCATCCGCCAGGCGTCAGATAGTGCTTACGGACGTCTATTGCCATCTGACTGAGCAGATTGGTCACCTTGCCGCTATGTCGGTGGCAGTTACAACCTCGTCATTCGGCATCAGGGTCCCGGACGTCGTATGGATGCCCTGTGACAAGTGGGAGAGTTTCGACCGGGACGACCCGGCGCCGTTTGTTCCCGACCTTTGCGTTGAGGTGCTGCTTGATAGCGACCGGATGCACGACATCGACCGGCGGGTAGCGGCCTATCTGGAAGGTGGTGCCCGCGAGGTCATCGTCGTTGGCCAGCAAGGGCAGGTTGAATATTGGGGGCCCACAGGCCAGCGGAAAGCCTCGATGTTCGACGTAACGATACCTCTCGACCGCGCATATTTCGAAGAACGTGCCGCAGCATCCAAAGCTGCCGGAGTGGGTCGTCGATACACGACAACCTGAAGAACCTCAGTTCCTCGCACGCTTCACGCTGCGGCGACTTTCATGACCCCGGTCTGTATGCGGTCCGACTTCGGTGCGACCTCGAGCATCTCTAAATGCTGAGTCTACCGAGTTCCGCTGCATTGCTATTCGTGGAATGCAAAGCCCTCCAATATTCATCGTCAAACGAACCGCCACTTGGGTCCTCCGATGTCTACGAGGGATTGTCCCAGGAGGCCACAAACCGACAGGCAATCCCTTCTGCTGGTGGTCGCGCCCGGCTTCCTGGACTCGCATCCGGCTTGCCGCAACCGATTGTTCTGATTTCGCAAATAGCGCGTTCGCCCGTTCTCCGATACTCGATTGGTGAGCCTTGCCCCTATCTTTATGGCGTCAGCCCGGTGAGTTCAAATCGCAGCGCACCAGAAAAACGGCTGGCCATTCTTCGCGACTGAGGTCGCACTCAAAGACATTGGGGTTGAGCCGTGCAGAGACGCTGCCGTCTGCGCACTTGAATCAACCCTCACGGAGACGGAAATGAAGGCAAACGAACGGGATACTTCCTACGAATGGAAGGCGGTGACGCTGCTAGCGCTCGGGTTCGGGTTAGTCGGGCTAGACCGCTGGCTCATCGCGCCGCTCTTCCCGTCAATCATGAAGGACCTTAACCTGACTGCACAGGACGTTGGCAACTGCATTGGCATGCTCGGCCTTTCGTGGGGCGTCTTCGCAGCATTGACGGGTGGCATCTCGGACAAGGTGGGCCGCCGCAAAGTGCTCATCCCTGCCATCATTGCATTCTCGCTGCTCTCGGGTGTGTCGGGTCTCGCGGGCGGCCTCTTCAGCCTGATAGCCATTCGAGGTTTAATGGGTGTCGCGGAAGGGTCCTTCTGTCCCACGAGCTTCGCGGCGACCGACGACGCGTCCCATCCTCGGCGACGCGGTTTGAATCTCGGCCTTCAGCAAAGCGGATTCGCGCTTTTTGGGTTGGCGCTGGCCCCTATCATTGCTACACAATTGCTCAACTATGTTACGTGGCGTTGGGTGTTTGCGCTGGTGGCAGTTCCGGGCCTGATACTCGGCTTGATGATGTTTTATGTCATACGCGAACCCAAGGTGACGCACCGGGTTGCTTCAGGACATACCCCCGCTTCACTCGGTCACGTCCTGAAGAGCAGGAACATTGTCGTAGCGATGGGCGCCCTCTGCTGCGCGATGACCGGGGTGTTCGTTCTGGGCGCGCTGCTGCCGCTTTATCTCACGCAGTATCTGTCGCTGGATACGCAGCGAATGGGGCTCGTTGTCTCGGCGATTGGCTTTGGTGGGTTCCTCGGTCAATTCGGCTTGCCAGGACTGTCTGACATCGTCGGGCGGCGGACGGCGAGCATCGTCGGCTTTGCAGGGACCGCAGTGATGCTCTACATTTTCCGAGGCCTTGGACCGCAGGCGGTTCCATTGTTTGCTGTCCTGTTCGTCGCATCGTTCTTCACGCTCGGCCTCGTCTCGCTGCTATCCGGACCCGTCGCTACAGAAGCTGCGCCAGTCGGTCTTGTCTCGACATCCATTGGCGTCGTCGTTGGCGTAGGCGAAATCTTCGGCGGCGGAATTGCGCCCGCGTTGGGCGGATACGTCGCCACGCACTTCGGCATTCAGAACATTCTTTGGCTGCCGATGGTCGCGGTGGTGTTGGGTATCGCCGTCAGCATGCTACTGAAGGAGACCGCGCCGGCAATCCTGGCGCGTCGTGCGCCCTTGAGTCCGGAACTGGCAGCGGGAGAGCAGCCGAGATAAGGTGACCCGGGACCGTGACTGGTACTGCGGACTCTACGGCGCATAAGCAGTGAAGCGGCCGTCGGTGCGTGATGCACGGCGGCTCCTCCGGTCCATATACACTGAGGGCGTTGAATCCAATAAAAGGATGCGGCATGGACCGGTTTTTAAGCATCGAGGCTTTCGTGAGGGTCGCGGAAGCGAGCAGCTTCACCGAAGCCGCGAGGCAGCTTGGTGTAACCAGTTCAGTGGTGACGAACCGGATTCAACAACTGGAAAAATTCGTCAGCGCGCCACTGTTTCACCGCAGTACGCGCCACGTGCGTTTGTCGGACGTTGGAGAGGCGTTCTACCGCGAGTGCGCGGAGGTTGTCGGTCGCGTCAATGAACTGACGGACCAGATGCGCGAGCTTCGAGCAACCCCTACGGGGCGGCTGCGCATCCAGATGCTGCCGGGCTATGCTCTGGGCCATTTCGGCGCTCCGCTGGCCGAGTTCAATCGGCGCTACCCGGGCATCCAGCTTGACGTGATTGTCAACGACCGTGTCGTCGACCCGGTTGAGGAAGGCTTCGACATCGCGTTCCAGATATTCCCACCTATTTCCGAATCGCTTATCGAACGACGGCTCTTCACCGTTCGCCGCCTGTTCTGCGCAGCGCCTCATTACGTGGAACAACATGGTGCGCCGCAACACCCCCGTGACTTGCTCCAGCACACCACCGCGCTCTACTCCGGATATCCTTCGCGAAACCGGTGGACCATGAAGCGCGGCGACGATGTTGTCGAGATGGAACTGCCGGGGATGATTCGCTCGAATTCGGTTCATTTGCTTCGCGATTACGCGCTCACCGGGGGCGGCGTAGTGTGCTTGCCAACGCTGGTTGCGAGCGCTGCGCTGCTTGATGGCTCGCTGGTTCCGATTTTGACGGACTACGATTTAACTTCACTTCAATTCGCCGCCGTCTATCCGGCAACACAGCGTCAGGCTTTAAAGGTCAAAGCGCTGGTCGAGTTCCTCGTGGGATACCTCGGGCCCGAACCTGCATGGGACGTGCCTTTGATCGAGCGCGGCTGGGTTCGCTAGAGCCGTCATTATTTGCAAAACGCAAATGCCGTAGTCGCCATCCCACGGGTTGTTGCTGTCGCTCCTTGCACCTAGAGTTGAAGCTAACGAAAGCTTCCAACAACCGGAGACAGCAAATGACCGAAACGGCATATCACACTACTTTTGGCTCGCTCGACAGCTATCACAAGGGCGAGATTGAAATCACCAGCGGCAGCGCTCGCCACTATGCGTTCTCGAACATTTTCGAGGTGGCGTCAAAGTCGGCATGCTACGAGAAGGTCGTAGTCGGCAAGAATCTCGAATACGTCATCGAAGTACTCCGAACCGAAGGTGAGTCGCCCTGGTTCGCGTGTGCACACGATGAATTCGTCATCCTGATGGATGGCGAAATCCAGATCGATTTCATAAAGCTCGATACGCCGCCGACGTCAGGGCGCGGGACCATTCATGCTGGCGACAATCCTGCAGGCCGTTCGATGGGGCACGCCGTGCTGCGCAAGGGGCATCAAGCTCTGTTGCCGGCGGGCTGTGCGTATCGCTTTACCGCACGCAAGCCTGGCGTTGCGCTCGTGCAGACCGTTCTCGGCGAGCTGTCCGTGGAGAAGTGGGCGGACATCTGCCTGCACTGATGCATCGTCCAACGACCATTCGAATACCCAGGAGACAAGTTATGGCTACCCTCGAAACCTTCGACCACTCAGCAGGCTTCGCCGCTGATACGGTACGCGCAACGGAACCCGATGCAGTCACCGGATACCGTCGTTTCCAGCTCGGTGAATTCGAGTTTCACCGCGACGAATATTTTGTGAAAATCAGCTGGCCTGCGAAAGGCCAGGCGCGCACTCACGCAGTTCCAGCAGACGCATTCCTGCGCGCGATGATGCGCGATGTTGCGTGGGGCTTCTTCTACGGCTGGGTGAATTTTGACCATGTGTTCGGCACGCGCAATCACTACGGCAAGGTCGATGTTTACGCAGGCTCTTTCAATGGAGTCCTGAAAGACGCTGGCGTCGACTACACCGAAACGTTCGAGACGCCAACCATCATGGCGACCTTCAAGGCCATGCTGCACGACTGGACGAACGAGGGCTTCGACCCGTTCGCGGCCCCGGAGGAAACCGGTAGTGCATTCGGACGCAAACACGGCGACAACAGCGCAGCAATCGAACGTACCCGTATTGCGACGCGAAGGATGCCGGGCCTCGAAGGAGATTCACCGCTGCGCGACGACCTTCCAGTCAACCGGGCGTTTCTCGATGTCGCTCAGGATGAGCCCGAGGTGCACATCGAGCCTGGTTTCGAGAGCGAGCTTCGGGCATTCAATCTCTTCAAGTATCTGTCGCGCTCCGATGTGACGTGGAATCCGTCCGTTACGTCGGTCTGCGGTCGCAGCCTGTTCTGTCCGACGACCGAGGAGTTCATCCTGCCGGTATTCCACGGAAACGACCGCGTCGAATGGTTCCTGCAACTCTCCGATGAAATTGTCTGGGATGTCGGCGACAAGAACTCGGGGGCGCCGCGCGCACGCATCACGATGCGCGCAGGCGACATCTGCGCGATGCCGGCCGACATCCGGCATCAAGGGTACTCGACGAAGCGTTCGATGTTGCTCGTCTGGGAGAACGCCACACCGGATCTTCCGCAGCGATACGAGAGCGGCGAGTTCGCGCCGTACCCGATTGAATTCTAAGTAGCGAGTCAGCAACTCCCTGAGAACGAATTATGCAAAACCAACTTTTCATCGACGGCCGTTTTGTTGATGCCGCCGAAGGCGGCACCATCGACGTGCTCAATCCTCACGACGGTTCGCTTATCACGAAGATCGCAGCGGCGACCGCGGTCGACGTGGACCGCGCAGTCGAGGCGGCCAGTCGAGCTTTCCCGAAATGGTCGGCCATGGCGGCGGCAGAGCGCGGGCTGCTGTTACTTCGCCTCGCTGATGCCATCGAGGCCAACGCAGAGGAACTGGCCCAGTTGGAGTCGCTGGACACCGGTCACCCGATTCGCGATTCCCGGGCGCTCGATGTGCCGCGCACGGCAGCCTGCTTCCGGTATTTCGGTGGCATGGCTGACAAGCTTCAGGGTTCCGTGATTCCGGTCGAGACCGGCTTCCTGAACTACGTGCAGCGCGCCCCCATCGGGGTCGTCGGGCAGATTGTCCCCTGGAACTTTCCGCTCATGTTCACGAGCTGGAAGATGGGACCTGCACTCGCAGCAGGGAATACGGTTGTGCTTAAACCGTCGGAAATCACGCCGCTCTCGACCCTGCGCATCGCTGAGTTGATGGCCGAGGTTGGCTTTCCTTCGGGCGTGGTGAACGTCGTACCAGGCTATGGCCACACGGCTGGTCAGCGTCTCGCCGAGCATCCCGGCGTCGGCAAGATTGCATTCACGGGCTCGACGGCGACAGGGCGACGCATTGTCGAAGCGTCGCAGGGTAATCTGAAGCGCGTGCAACTGGAGCTGGGCGGAAAGGGCGCAAATATCGTCTTTGACGACGCAGACCTGGATGCCGCAATTAACGGCGCTGCGTGGGCAATCTTCCACAACCAGGGGCAGGCATGCATCGCTGGCTCGCGTCTCATTCTGCACGAGCGCATCGCCGATGCTTTCCTTGAGCGCTTCGTCTCGCTGGCGGCATCTATCCGTGTCGGCAATCCGCTCGACCCGAATACAGAAATGGGCCCGCTCACCTCGCTGCAACACCAGGAGCGCGTGCTTGCGTTCGTCGATGTGGCGCGCGAGCAGGGCGGTCGCGTGCTCACAGGCGGTAGCTCCCCGCAAGACCCTGCTCTCGCAAACGGCTACTACGTCCGGCCGACCGTCCTCGAGGCGAAAACGCCGGCTGACCGCGTGGCTCAGGAAGAGGTGTTCGGCCCCTTTGTGACGGTACTGCGTTTCAACAGTGACGAAGAGGCGCTGTCCATCGCGAACGGGACCGACTACGGTCTCGGCAGCGGCCTGTGGACCCGGGACCTTTCACGTGCCCACAAGATGGCTTCGCAAATTAACGCGGGAATGTGCTGGATTAACTGCTACAAGCGCGTCAATCCTGGCAGCCCATTTGGCGGCGTGGGGAAATCGGGCTACGGCCGTGAGATGGGGTTCGAGGCGATGCACGACTACACCGAGGCGCGGTCCGTGTGGGTCAACGTCGACGGCAACGTGCCGCCGCACTTCAAGCGCTGAGGTCAACGTGGAGCGCTTCGTCTATCAGGGTACACCGTCCCGTGTGGTGTTCGAATGGGGGGCGCTTGCGCGGCTCCCAGACGAGCTTACCCGACTCGGCGCGCGTCGTGCGCTCATTCTGTCAACGCCCGAGCAGCGCCACCTTGCTGACCGGGTGAGGGAGATCTTAGGCGAGCGGGCTGCCGGCGTATGCGCTCAAGCAGTCATGCATGTGCCCGTCGAAGTTGCGCGCGCAGCTCGCGAGATGGCTAGGGGACTGGACGCGGACTGCTGCATCGCGATTGGAGGCGGCTCGACAATCGGGCTCGGTAAGGCGATTGCGCTCGAGTCGTCGCTGCCCATCATCGCCGTGCCGACAACTTACGCTGGCTCGGAGATGACGCCGATTTTCGGTCTCACGGAAGGGCATCTGAAGAAGACGGGTCGCGATGCACGCGTGTTGCCGCGTACCGTGCTGTATGACCCGTCTTTGACGCTCTCCCTGCCGCCGGATATCTCCGCCGCTTCAGGAATGAACGCCATGGCGCACGCAGTGGAGGCGTTGTACGCCGAAGACGCGAACCCGGTTATCAGTCTTATGGCGGAGGAGTCGATACGGGCACTCGGTGAGGCCTTGCCTGTGGTCGTCCGCGCGCCGGACGACCAGGCGATGCGCGCACGCGCACTGTATGGCGCGTGGCTCGCTGGGACCTGTCTCGGCGCGGTGGGGATGGCGCTGCATCACAAGCTCTGCCATACCTTGGGCGGCACCTTCAATCTGCCCCACGCGCAGACCCACGCAGCGGTGCTTCCGCACACGGCCCACTACAACCACACTGCGGCGCCGGAAGCGCTGGGCAAAGTTGCCCGTGCCCTCGGCGGTAACCACGCTGCAGATGCCGGTCCGCTGCTGTTCAGACTAAACCAGCAGCTCGGCATATCGGTGGCGCTCGCAGATATCGGCATGCCGGAAAGTGGCCTCGGTAAGGCTGCGGACCTCGCTTGCCAGAACCCATACGCGAACCCTCGTCCCATTGAGCGCGAAGCGATTTACCAGTTGCTTCGGGACGCGTGGAAGGGGAGAGCACCACATTGAGCGGGGAGACAGAGAAATGGCGCGATTCTTCGCAGTTTTTGCCACGGACCAGCCAGGTATGCGTGAGGTCCGCGAACGCGTTCGTCCCAGCCATCGGACTTACCTGCGCTCAGCCGCGCAGCACGGTGTGTTTGTGAGGCTAGGTGGCTCGACGCTGGAGCCGCTTTGCAACGTAATGAACGGAACACTTCTGGTAGTCGAGGCCGACGATATCAACGCAGTCATGCAGTTCGTCGGCAACGACCCTTACATGAAGGAAGGCCTATTCGCGCGGGTCGAAGTACGCCCGTGGGACTGGAGCCTTGGGAATCCAGAGCGAAGGGTGTGAGCGATGAGTGCAGGTCAATTATGTCGGTTCGCCGAAGTGCCGGACGGTGGTGCGCGCGTTATCGACGAAGAACGTGCCGGCCGTCCAGTGGTGGTTGTGCGGCGTGGTCAGCAAGTGTGGGCGTATGTGAATCGTTGCCCGCACTTTTCGGTACAGCTCGATTTCGAGCCGGGAACCGTCTCGTGCTACCGGTCGCAAGTTCTGATGTGTGCGCACCATAGCGCGTTGTTCAGGTTCGATGACGGGCAGTGCATTGACGGTCCCTGTACAGGCTCTGCTCTGGAGGCGGTCCCGGTCAAGGTCGACGAGAAAGCGTGGGTGGCGCTCGTTTGATTCGCTCAATAGTGGTGGCGGCTCACGCGAAGGTCGACGACGCTTACGCGTCCCATTCCGGCGCGAACGGCGGAGTGACGAAACGCTGGTTCTTCGGCAATTCCGCAATAGCGTGCCGGTCTTCATCGTCGAGTTTCACCGCCAGCGCGTCGAGATTGGATTTTTGGCTTTCGCGGCGTTGAGCCTTAGGGATGACGGCGACCCCTTCTTGTTCCAGAAGCCAGGCAAGTGCGACCTGGGCCGCAGTCGCGCCGCGCCTGGCGCCGATTCCCTGAAGGACAGGGTCGCTTGCTGCCCTGCCTTGTGCAAGCGGGGCATAGGCGACGAGTGGAATGCCCTTCTCGCGCACGTAGCTCAGCATTTTCGACTGGCCCAGGAACGCGTGGTATTCAATCTGGTGGCAGGCAATCGGTGCGCCGATTTCTTCGACGGCCTTTCGCAACATCGTCATGTTGAAATTGCACACACCGATTGAACGAACGGTCCCGTTTTGCAGAAAGCCCTGCATTGTCTCCATGACGGCGCCGAGGTCCATGTCACGCGACGGCCAATGCACCATGTACAGGTCGACATAATCGACACCGAGCTTTCCGAGACTGGCGTCCAGTGCGCGACGAATAGACTCTGGCTTGAGGTTCTCGTGCCATACCTTGGTCGTCAGATGCAGTTGCTTGCGCGCGAGACCCGCAGCAGCAATGGCGGCGCCTACAGCTTCCTCGTTTTGATACATCTCGGCGGTGTCGATGTGCCGATATCCGAGCTCCAGTGCACTTTCGACTACCGGCTGGCAGCCGCCGCCCGGCATACGAAATGTGCCGAATCCGAGGCGCGGCAGTTCAATTCCCTGTGTCTTCAAAACTTCCATTGCTACTCTCCCAAGCTGGTTCAGGTCAGCCGCGCAAGCCACCGCGGGGTCAGGACGACAATCTCGCATTTTCTGATTGTTGAATAAAGTACGTGCTGTTCAAATCACTCGTGACTAAACTCTCCAAATGAGATAAGCATTGGAGAAAGCATGACGTTTGATGGCCGACTGTTTGCGGGCATCACCGTACTCGCTGCAGTCGCGGAGAGCGGCAGCTTTGTGCGTGCAGCAGACGCTCTGGGATTGTCGCCATCGGGCGTTAGCCGCGCTGTTTCCCGCCTCGAAAAGCGGGTAGGCGTGCGGCTGCTCGACCGTACGACGCGCTCGCAGACATTAACCGACGAAGGGAGGCGGCTGTATGAAGCGGTCGGCCCCCATCTGACCGGCATCGAAGAGGCGGCTTCAGCAGCGTCCGGTTCAGCGAACGTTGTGCAGGGAAAGCTCCGTGTCAACGTCGACCCGTTCTTTTCAAGGACGGTGCTGGCGTCACGATTGCCAGATTTTCTGGCGCGTCATCCTGACCTTTCGCTCGAACTCATCATGCGCGACGACGTCGGCGACCTCGTGGCTGATGGATTTGACCTCGCGGTGCGTTTTGGCTCCCCGCCAGGGGGAACACTGGTTGCACGCAAGCTGCTTGAGACGCGCATCATTACGGTCGCGTCTCCGCGGTACGTGGCTGAGCACGGGAAGCCAGGCAATCCGGAGGAGGTGAGGAAACATCAACGAATCATGTTTTACAACCCGGTGACAGCCAGGCCCTTCGAGTGGGAATTCCATCGGGGCAAGAAGGTCGCGGAAATACCCGCGGAGGGGCGCCTGCTCGTGTCGGATGTGGAAACCATGCTCGGCGCGTGCATCGCCGGCGCTGGCATCGCCCAAGTGATGGAAATTGGCATCGAGCAGATGATGCGCGACGGCTTGCTCGTGGACCTCTTCCCGGATTGGGCGGACGAAAGATTTCCGCTGTATGCGCTCTTCCCATCCCGGCGCCATCGGGCTGCGAAAGTCGAAGCGTTCATCATTTTCTGTCTTGAGTCATTGTCGGTGGCCGCGCCCGTCGCGCACCGTCAGGTGAGCTCTCGGGTGAACGGCCGCCGGGTACAAGCTAAGGCGCGTACGTCATGACGACCATCAGGATTTACGCGGCTCCGCCGGCAAGGAGCGAGTTAGCGCTTGCCCTTGAGTGACAGATGCTCTGCAAGCACCGCCTTAATCGAGTAGCGATTGCTGCCCGTCCTCCGGTGGCTTCTCTTTCGGAAACTTGGGTTTGGACGTTCTTGGCGGCAGCGGAAAGGGCTCTGCTTGCATCTCGCCCGCCGGGTACAGCTGGAGGAAAGACCTCGCCTCGTCGGTGTTCCGACATCGCAGCCAGTCCTCGTACGCATTCGGTCGAACCATGACCACCGACCTCTTCTCGTCTCCAGGTTTGTGAAAACGCCGCATTAGTGGATGGTCGTCGGCATTGAGCGTCAGCATCGTGAAAGAGAGCGATTTGCCGCCATCGGGCTCGTCCCATTCACGCCACAACCCTGCAACGGCTGTCGGCTCATTGCCAGCAAGCGCGATGCGCCAGCGGACCGGCTTTCCAGTCTCATAACCTGGCTCAAAGAACGATCGGCACGGTATGAGACAGAGTTGAAGCCGGCTCCATGCGCCACTGAAGCTACGCTTTTCGCCTACTGATTCGGCGCGTGCATTCATTGTGTCGAACTGCTTAACGTGGGGCAGAATGCGCTTACGCGGGACCATGCCGAATGTCGCGGGAGCTGTCTCGAAGCCGGTCTCTACGCGCCGAAATATTGGCGCCACGTAGTCCTTAAATATCTCAGCCTTGTAGTCAAAATCGGGCGCCGGGAAAATGCTGAACGCGTCGAAATCTTCCTTCGGATTATTGGACTCGTAACTTGTGCACATTCGCGTGACCTCCTCAGATGCCTGAATATATTATCGCTTTCGCATCGAACCGTTCGACCGGCTCGGAGGCGAGTCTCTCGATACCTTTATCGGCCGTCAGGTGACAAGACGTTGGTCTCTACGTTTAACGTTGCGGATAAAGCAGTCGGGGCTTTCACTTTGACATCAATCAGTTACCCTGCATTCAGGCAGGTTGTCCACAACCTTGCCCACAAAAAATGGGGATAACTCGCTGAGGTTGGTGGAGGATAGGGCGGACAGATCTTCCATTGGGAGTCTTTCGGATTTTTTGGCACCACAAAAACTGAGGCCTGAAAATTGCGATCAGGCGGGTGTCCGCAGTATCGTTACCATTTGAATTTATGAACATGGACGCGAGGCTAGAAAGGAATGGACTTGTGGATTCAACCCTGCGCACGTTGTGCAGATTTGTACGGGCAACCGGCAGCGGAGCCACCACACCAGGACCTGACGCTTAACGGCGCCGGGGCGGTCAAGGAGGCTCGTATCGAGGAACACTACACCTGCATCCGGTGCCGCGCAGTGTTTGCGCGCATTCTTGACGGCCCGGCGAGGCGGCAGGTTTGGATGCTACTGAACGCGGGCCAGCATTGACGCAATGCATGAACCGCTGTCCGGGGTTGCGGTCGCGGGTTCACTCGATGACGTCGCTTGCAGCGATGAGCGATACCGTCCGCGGTGTTGGCAAGCAAGCTATTTAACTCGTCAATGCCGCGCTCGTAGAGTTCACCCACGCCAATCAGATTTTCTTACTTACTGGAATCTTCACGACACCGGCGCAGTCGCAACCTGGCCGCTTTGCCACCGAGTTCGGCTTCGCCGGTCTGAGGGAACAAGAGGTCGGAAGTGCGATTCGAATTTATCCGCCACAGGTGTTTCCGGCCTCGCAATTTTCGGCGGCAAGCGAAGAAAGCTTCGTTGCCAGGCCAAACACCAGCTTCATCATGCCGGAGACACAGCCATAAGCTGACCATGTGAGGGACTATCAATGCGAAACCTACGGAAAATATCCCGCGTCGCAGGTATTTCCGGGGCTGACTGGCGAAGCGGTAGATGTCAGTTGCCGGTCGTCATCACAGATAGCGGCATTTCGAAATTTCAGGTTCGAGAGGCCTATCTGTACGATTACAAGATCTCGGTCAGACTGCTTGATATCGATGACGATGGACTGATTGTGTCACGCATTCGGAACGTCACGCTATCCCGATAGGCGGCCTGTTCGAACGCTTGCGGACCGCTTCTGTCGGAGGCAGAGAAAGCAGGGTCTTGGCGTTATCGCTGCACTCGTGCCAGTGGGCTGCCCGCAAACGGGTCATCGCGCCAGTCAACCTTTCCTGGTTTCTTCGACGATGGCTCCTGCTTCGACGACACTTCGAAGTGTTCGATGGCTTGTCCCGCGCTAATCGCCTGGTTCAACCATTGCGGCATCTCTCCTTCGCCATTCCAGGTGTCGCCCGTCGCACTGCGGTAGCGTGCTCCTTGCTGCGCTAGCTGGTCGCGCGCAATTGCTGACGCCAGGTCATCCGGCTTGATGCCAAATTCCTTCATACGGCGGCGGAGATAAGCCACTATGCTGTCCCGCTTTCTTTCATCCATACATTACCTCTTTGTCCACAATCAATTACAACGGATGAATCGCTCATCCAGCCGAGGTTTAAAGGCTAACGTTCATTTAGCAAATTGAGTGCCTTAAGCGTGCGGCGCGAAACGCCCCGCGCAGTTAGGCCAGGCATGCTCATACCGTATCGCCGCTACAGACACTATGAGTGAGGGTTCGAACCGGGGCGTGGTGCCGGGGCTGGCATCGAAATTCAGAAAGGCCGCAACGTCATAGCCATATTATGCGCGCTCACGGCACAGTGCGCGCAATCGAATTATGAAAAATGGAGTTGCCGTGGCTACATTAATACAAATCCACGAAGCTGGCCAGATTGCAGGCGCAGACGGACGGACTCATTGCAAAGCAATCGTCTGCCCTCATCGAGAAGATTCGTGACCTGATGGCAAAACACAATTTAACCATTGCCGACATCGACGCTCATGTTGGTGGCAAGAAGCGCAGACCCAAGCCGGGTACGAACGCCGCGGTAGCAACGGAAGCGTCGGCGGCCAAGGAGATTGTGGTCGGGAAGACCACCGCGAAGCAAGCTGTTGCGGAAAAGGCGGTGGTCTGAAGAACTGGAGCAGGCGACGATCTTGAGTGACTCCACCGCGGAAGTCGCCATCGTCGAGCGTGGATACGAGGGTGTCGCGCTCGAGGGCGTGAATATTTACCACCAGGGTTTGCGGGGGGCATTCAAAATCCGCGAAAAGGTGCATCGGCTTCCATTGGAGACACTGTCGCGTTTTAGCCATGAACGGTCTCTCTCAACGACGAAGTTTCATAAATTCTGGAGCAGCAGTTCGGCAACCTGAGATGAAACGGGCCTGAAATTTACTCTGATGATGCCCCGTTATAGCGATCTGGGGCGGGGAATCGTGCGCACGTGAGACGGGTCACACGGCCAGAGCGCGAGCGGACGGGTAATTAGCAGTACCGAGGTGCTGCGGGCATGCACTGCTACTCAGGTCGTTGCGGCCGGGAGGGCATATCTGTGAGTTGTATGGCGTGGTACGCGTGTTCGCAGGACCCTCGGATTGTCTTCTCAAGCGTTCCGATTTCCCTGGCGGACGTGATTGCGCGCACCGCCTGCGCACCGTCACCCACCCGTGGCTTTGCAGCCGTCACCAACCTTGCATCGTCGCAAGCAACTTCAGTCGGTATTAACCCGCTTGCGGGGGTGTCGCTGACCGGAATGGTGTTCTGCATAATCTGCCCGGGTACGATGCGACCATCCGTCTACGCGCCAGCAAACGAAGTGAACCTCAGCAGTGCCGCCGCTATATACATGGCGACAGCCCCGGACGCCTACCGACGAACCTTGGCGCGATTTGTGCGTTCCGTCACAGCAGTTTTGATCGGAACCGGACACAATCAGAGCGCCTTGGTCCTCGCAACACGATCTCGATACCAGAGGCTTTTAGCGTCGGCTTGAACAGCCGACGCTCCTTTTCTTCACCTAAATGCAATCGTCGGACGCTGTCACGAGCATCGAGCCTGTACTGCTCACCACCGACCCTAACCTATCCTGCTGCAAGGTTACGGAGTCGTAAGCGATCGCAAATGCGAATCCGTCGTCCATCCTTGGCAATCACACCGCGATCCTCAAGTGATCTGAGCACTCGGGACACTGTCTCGCGGCTAACTTTTGCCATTGCGGCAATTGTCGCCTGGTCCGGCAGTTCAATCAGCGGTGTTGTTTCGCCTTTTATGCCGTCAAGCGCCGATTCAATGATTGCTGAAATCCGCGAATCAGCGCGAGGTGATTCTTTGGCGGCATGGCGTGTCACCAGATATTGAACCTGTGATGCGAGGATCGTGCTCAATGCGCGCGAAATGCTTGGTTCCTTGAGCAATTCGGTTGCATCGCTGCGATTGAAGAGACCAACCTCACTGTCCTCGATAACCTCGATATTTACAATAATGGGTACGCCTTTAACAATTGCCGCTTCTCCCGCGGACTGTCCTGGGTAGACCATGCGTACAGGCACTTCGCTTCCTTCCTCTGAGACCGTCGAAGAGCGTAACCACCCCGAAATCACGAACACGAGAGGGGACTGCGGGTCGCCTTGGAAGCAAATGCGGTCACCGGCCTTAAATTGTGCGATACGCAGCATCGCGCTGGCTTTGGCTATGACACGGTCATCTGACAGAGAAAACAGGCTCTGCTGACGCAGCAGTGCTTCTTTTTCTTTATGCATTTCGCCGCCGCGACTGGCCGTGCTATGGAAATTCTGCAAACTTTTCAAGATGTTTCACATTAAAAACGCCCCGGTCAAAGTTGTGCACGTACCAAACGCTTGGTATGCCTTTCAAGTTATGGGATTTCATAGCTTTCAGGCAATAAAGACGAATAGCATCACGCAGCCAATAAAACATTGTTGCGTGAAGTTCTGCATAAAATTACAAATTGCTTTAGCCGGTCGCTAACTTGTGCAATGCAACGGAATCGAGGACTCGAATTCGTCGCCCCTCTTTTGAAATCATGCCGCGACGCTCAAGCGTCTTTAGCACGCGCGAGACGGTTTCTCGACTGACTTTTACCATGGCGGCAATAGTCACCTGGTCCGGAAGCTCGATTATTCCGGATCCGCTCTCTTTGATGACATTATACGATGCTTCGATTAAAGCGGAGATTCTGGAATCAGCGCGTGATGGTGCTTGCGTTGCATCTTGTTCAACAATGCGCCGAAACTCGCTGGCCAGGACGCTATTAAGCGCTGGCGATACGCTGGGCTCCTGCAGGAGAGTTCGCGCGTCGGCTCGATTGAGGATGCCAATGAGGCTAGTTTTCACTGCCGCGACATTTAGCGGACTCGGTGAACGGCCTAGTATTGCGAGAATTCCTGCAACTTCGCCTGGATTAATCACCTTAAATGGCGCTTCCACGCCGTATTCAGACACTGTCGAGGCGCGTAGTTGCCCTTTTATTACCATGACAAGTGGCGAACGGGGGTCCCCTTGGTAGTAAATGGGATCTCGAGTCTGGTATTCGACAAAGCGAATGACCCCGGCTGCGTGACTTATGACGCTCTCACTGGCAGCGGAAAATAGGATTTGATTTCTCAGTATTTTTTTTACGTCTACGTCCACTTCATCACCTCGGTAGCGGCGGGCGCAATTATATCCAGATTTTACTCCTGCATCGCACATCATTTTCTCGGAAACGTTTTCAGTTTGATTTAATGTCTGATTTGCAATAATCGCTGAAACTTGAGGCCAATTTCTCTATAAATTTGAACAATTGCTTCCCGAAAACGGTGTCAATTGCTGTGCTGGCAAGCATAGTCGACGACTGCGGAGCTCAAAGCATAGGCACCAAGGCATCGTTGTTTTTTCTTGCAAGACGTATGGGCCTACACTTTGCGTATCGCGCGAACACTGCGGCGCTCAGGTCATCAACGATTCCATGCCCGTTCGGGCTTTGCCAAGAACGCGTGTGGATTGCGGGGGCTCGACGCCTATGACTCTTCCAGCCGTGGGTAGCCGAGATGCCATTTGGGGTGACATTTTTCCCTGATGGTTCGCAAGTTCGACCTTAATGTCACGAGCGTCTAAAGTCCCCGTCACACCCAGTCATACGCTTTCCGTGCAGGGCGAGTACCGCCGTGCTCAGGTCGCGGGTAATCCGTCGTGCCTGCTCAGGCTGCAACGCCAGGGTGTATCGAAACACGAGATAGAGCCGCCAAGCAAAACGGGCCGCGCGAAAAAAATCGCGTGACCCGTTTTGCGAAATCTGGTGCCCCCTGTCTGATTCGAACAGACCACCTCATGATTACAAGTCAAGTGCTCTACCAAATGAGCTAAGGGGGCGGATACTGCTACGCGTTGACACCAAAAGTCATCAAGGCACAGCTTCAGACACAAACTTTGGTGCCCATGGGCAGGATCGAACTGCCGACCTCTCCCTTACCAAGGGAGTGCTCTACCACTGAGCCACATGGGCGTACATACCACTTAACGTTGCAGCGGCAGACCCTGCCCGAACTCGCGAGCTTAACCTTTGCAAGGTTGCGCTCTAGCAACTGAGCTATGAGGGAAGGGACCTTTGCGAACAGGGCGAGATTGTATCGCACCAGTTACGCTTACTAAACCCGGAACGGCGTCTATTTCCAAAAGAAAATAGTTGCGTGTCGTTGGCCAGGCCTGGTCGTTGGCCGCCCCGGCGTACCAGCTCCACTCGGGCGACCAATCCTTTGTCGCGCAGTCGGCGCAGCGAATGTTGAGTGCAGGCGATTGCGCTGCGCGACGCCGTCCCGTAAATGAGCAGCGCGACCTAGCGCGCGGTCATTGCTTCAACGCTCGCGATGCAACTTATTGTGTCGCGCTCGACCTCGAGCGCCCGATTTTTGTTGTTGTTCATTGTGGCGTATCCCCCCTTCATCAACGTATAGCAACTCGTTGCAACGGTAGAGACTAACATCAACGTCAACGACCGAAATCGTTCACTTCCCGTTGCTGAACGCGCCGACGTGAACTAGCTCGCTAGGGCCCCAAGAGGGTCCTGCCGCGAGACAATTCAGGTTATACACCATTGCCTATTCGTCCATGCCGGGATGACCGGCCACGAGACTCCAGAGTGCAAGTTACTCACGACTGAGCTGTGAGTCTTCGAAGTCAAACCCAGCGTTACGCTTTGCGTCCAGGGTGAGTACCGTTGCGCTCAGGTCCCGTATCATCTGACGCGTCTGCTCAGGCGCCAGAAGAAAGCCTTGTTCGCGAGCGGAAATCGAGAAGGCTGAAGGCCGTTCTGCGCATATACGCAGGACCACGTGTTGGCTCCTCGCATCAGTCTTCCACTTGTCCACCGGTATGAGCAAAGCGGAGTTTGTGCCGCCTCCCACTGATGCAGCGTTCTTTCTGTGTAACGCGGGTGTTCTGCAACCCTTCAGAAAACGAACGGCCCGGCAAGCGGATGGAACCGGAACCCTTGCTCGGCTAACGGTGCTTCGGCGGGTCAATCCTCCGGCTACGGGTAGTCCCAATGACTGACCAATCCTTCACCCTCGGCAGCCCGGGCAACGGCAGCAACCCGTTGGAGCTCCAGTTCGCGCAGGGCCGCATTCAGCGTCGAGATGAGCATGTGGGCCTGGTCTTGGGTGAGAAGGATGGTCTGCACCCGTTGCTCCAGTTTCGACATGTCCGAGAACGCGTGGCCGGACAGGCGGATGGAACCCTGGTCGTTGGTCGAGTCGGTGTCGGCGTCAACCTTCCAGCAGCCCGTGGGAATCAGCAATCGCGGCATGTTTGCGTTTGCCTGTGTACTAGATGTCGCTGGGGATGACATTTTTTTGGTTCGAAAATTGGTCAGATGAGACGCCATAGCGAAGCAAGGCATTCGCTCGGACAGTCGGATGGTGGCATGCCAGCCTCTGGAATGTAGCGGGATGAGCAAAGGAGGATTCACGTGTCTTCCTCTGGTGCCGGGTTATTTGCTTGTGACATATGTGTTCTGAAGCTCTTCAAAAAAGGCTAAGCGGAACGACGATGGGAATGTAGAAATGCTGGCCGGGGCGGCATTCAATTTGGCCACCGCGCGCATATCGATTGCGCTGGTTGGCCACTAGCCCACGTCCCCGACTACCGGGCGGCCTGGCGTGGTCTGCGTCTTTCCCACTTTCCGCGCGACCTGGACCGCCGCACCATCGACCCATCGCTCAAAAACGACTGCGAAAAGCGCCGTAACGATTGTCCCAACTACTCCCGCCACGGCGACGGCCGCTCCATAGCCCAGCGGTATGAACTCAAGGAATGTCGCGCAACTGATGGTGAACAATATGGGGAAGTGCACCAGATAAACGCTGAACGAGAGCTTGCCGAGGCGCTGAAATAGCCGCGAGGACAGCCATCGCTGAACCCAGACCGATGTGAGAACAGCCAGATAAACGAAGAGGGCACCGAGCTGGCTCTGGAAGTGAAACAGGTCGTCGCCCCGGACGGCCACCGGTGCAAACAATTGTCGGAGACTGTCGACTATGCGCCAGTCGCGGCTACAGCAAAGTGCAACGCCCAGCGCCAGGGAAGCCGCCGCCGCGAGCGAACGCCATACGGATTTTCCGTGTGGGTGCAGGGCGAAATCTGCCAGCAGGTGGCCGGCGACAAACAGCATCAGCGGATGACTCCAGAACAGGAACGGCGTCGTAATTAAGAACAAGCGATAGAGCTTGCCGCTGGCGTGCTGCATTGCCACGAGGGCCATCACGAGGAAAGAGCCCCAAAGTTCAACGTGCAGCGTCCAGAACGGTGCGTTGAAGGACCCGCTTATCGTATCGAGGTGCGGTTCGAGCGGTACAAAGAGCGTGCTCCACTGATAGCCGGTGAATAGCGACTCGATGGCGACTTCCCGCACAAAATGGCGCACTGAGAATGGGTCTGGGCCGATGGTTGCGAGCCATTTCGTCGAACCTGTGATGGCGCCAACGGCGACATGGCTGGTTGGGTAGAGCGAGAATAACAGGCTCGCTAGCGCGGCGGCAAAGAACACCGGCATGATGAGCCTGACCACGCGGCGCATGACCTGTTGGGGTATCTGCAGGGGAGCGGCGCGAAACGAATAGGTCAGTACCGTGCCGCTTAACAGGAAGAACAGATAGACCGCCGAATAACCGTCGAACAGCCAGAAGAGCGGTGATGGCCGGGCTATCCAGGCCTCCCAGCTGTAATGAAACGGAGCGGCGCCCCGGTCGTTGGCGCCGGGGAAAAATGCCGTCAGATAGTGCAGCAGAAATACCTGTAACGTAGCGGCACCCCGTAGGCCTTCGAGCCAGACAACTCGTGGGGCGTGGGAACGGTTTGGCGTCATGAGGCTCGCGTGAAGACGAACGAAAAGACTTTTCCCATGTACGCCCGCTGTGGAGCGTGACGCAGGCGCCAGATGATGCCGTCCATCACAAAGTGAGTCATCACCAGCGAGAGATAAACCCCGAAGAGGAACGCCCGCACCGGGCTGTCGCCTCCGCGCTGGAGAGCCGCGAGCAAGCCGCCAAGGGCGAGCGTTAGCACGATGAGTCGCGTCCAGCTGCTCAGTCTGTGGCGCTGGCGGTCGCCGATGTAGCCCATGAAGACGAGATATTGCAGGCCGTGCGCCAACGCGTAGGAAAGCACGGCATCAATCGGGTGGGTATAGAGAAAGCTAGGCAGGAAGAAAAGCGTGCCAAGGCCAATTACCAGAATGCGCCGGGCGGCACCCTGCTGGCGACGTATCGAGAAGGCGACGGTCAGCGCAGTCAGGACGGCGATGCCTTGCAGGCACGCGGCAGCAATCCAGATGACGTGCACGACCGGCGACTGCACGAGACCGTTGCCGAGGTCGTACAGCTTGACCAGCGCGAGGATTGCGGCAGCGACGGCCAACTGCATCGGAAGCTTCTCTTTGTTGCTTAGTGGCACCTGCTGGCCGGCGCGCATCATGAAGCTCGCGACGCCGAAATTCTGGCGCTGGTAGTGCCACGTCTGCCAGACGAAATAGAAAAGCAGCGCTGCGGCCTTCAGTGCTGGGGTTCCCTTCAGGAAGACCATGCCGTAGGCGATGGCAATGCATAGCGGTAAAAGGATGGTTCTGGGCCAGTGCGCAAGCAGGATGGCGCGTCCTTCTTTTTCCAGAAAGAAGTAGTAGCCGGCGGCGACGTGTGCGCCGCCACCCGCGAATTCGATGAGTATCAGCATCTCGGCCAGAGTTTTGATATTCGGCACGAAATTCAGGAGCGGTACGGCGAAATACGGCAACGCGGTGGCTAGTATCAAGGAGCTAATGAAAATCCGGAGTTGCATGGCGAGCGCGGGAGTTCTGCTTGTTGTCGGTTTATTCGAGCAGACCAGGCATGGTCTGTTGTGATGGAGTCCGGAAGAATTTGCTTAGTTATCCAAGTATGTCAACAGCAAAAAACCCCGCCCTCTTTTGAAGGGGGGGGTGGAGCCGGCGGCAAAAACACCGCCGGAAGCGATCTGGCGGTTTGGCTTCTGCACCTGCGGTTGCCCGAGGTTAGAAGCCAACCAATCCGCTGCGCTTACGCGAAGTGGAGAGCACCAGCTGCCGTGACCGTTGCGTGCGACAGGTCGACCGTGCCCGCAATCTTCACCAGTTCGGCCGTGGCGGTACCGCTACCCGAACCCGAACCACTTTCTTCGACGTAGGTGTTACCGCCAAACTGGAACCACGTCACCGTGTGAGCCGTTGCCGATTGAGCGTCTCCCACGATTTGCGCGAACGTCAGCGTGCCAGCACCCGCGCCGGACGGCAGCGCGGTTGCAACACCCAGAGCACCAGCCGCGTTAGCAACAGTCACACCCGTGAATGCCAGCGTGTTTCCGCTCAGCGTGCCGCCCAACGTCAGGTAGTCGGCCACACCGCTACCAAAGTGCAGACTGTCGTTGACCGTCGCCACGCCGGAGCCGAACGTAACGTTATGAAGGTCACCACCGACTGCGCCCGTGTCGTCGCCGACATTGACTGTCACGGCCGTGCCCGAGCCCAGCGTGACGCTGTCCGATAAGCCCGACAGGTTTGCTACCACGGACTTGCCCGAACCCAGCGTGGCGCTATCGCTAGTGCCGTTCAGGTTGACCGTATCGTTGCCCGAACCCAGCGTAGCGCTATCGTTGTTGCCCAACAGCGTGACGTGGTCGTTTGCAGCCGACGCGGAGTCGTTGATCGAAGCACTGTTGCCCGACGCGGTCAGCGTGTTGAACGCCGTAACGGTGCTCGAATCTGCAGCCGTTGCGCCTTCGGTAATAACACCGTTGTTGGTGGCGTTCACGATGGTGTCACCACCCGTGCCGCCGTGGATGGTCACGCCCGTGAAGTCGAGACCCATACTGTTGCCGCCGGTACCAGCAGCTTCAGTAGCGCCCACCGTGATGTGCAACGCACCGGTTGCGGCCGAGCCGTCAATCGTCTTTAGTGCGGACGCGACTGCTGCGGTAACGCCCGTATCAGCGAAATCTGCTGTCGTATCCAGAACCAGGTTCAGGTTAAGTGCAGCCGAACCCTTGATCGTCAGCGTCGAAAGATGGTTATCCGTCTCGAAGAGATTCAGGTTGTTCGTGCTGCCCGCTGCGCCGCCAGAAGCCACGGTTACGCTGGAGTCGCCCGTCGAGGTGATAAAGAGCGTCTGGACACCTGCCACAGCCGACGAGTCTGCGAAATTCACAGCCACGCTGTCCGTTGCCGTACCAGCGTGCGTCAGCACGAGCGTGCTGTCATCGCCGCTGAACGTGTCGGTCACCGTCACGGCTGCCGCCAGGTTTTCCAGCGTCGCAACTGCGCCCGTGTTCGAGCTGATAGCCACGCCCGAAATCGAGGTTGCCAGGAGCGACGTGTCGATCGTGCCGGTATAGCCCGAAACGTCCAGAATCTGGAAGTTTTCGACCGTAGCACCGACGCTGTTGGCGATCAGCGAAGCCGAGATGGTGTTCGCACCGCTTGCACCACCGTCAACCGTGACACCGCTAGCAATATATTGGCCGCTATTCGACGCCAGCAGGCTGTTGTCGCCTGAGCCGAACGTGATTGCCTTGGACAGGTCGTCCACACCAGCGCCCAGCGTCAGGACATCGTTGCCCGTGCCGGTCGAGGTGAATGCTTCGCTGGCATTGTTCAGGGTCAGCGTGACACCTGCGCTGCCGCTCACGTTGACAGCCGTAATCGCGGTCGAGCTTGCGTCGAGCGTGATGTTCTCCGTACCGGAAATGTTCAGCGTTGTCAGGGCTGCGTCATTGAACGCCAGCGTCGAAGCAGCAGCACCGCCCGTCACCAGATTCAACGTCGTGATGCCTGCGTCAATCACGGCGGCCGAGGCGCCAGTGACTGCGTCTGCAGTCAGGTTCAGCGTCGTGACCGGAGTCGCGAAAGTGCCAGCGTTGATAGTAACGGCAGCGCCCGTACCAGCCAGCGTCAGGTTGCTCAAACCGCTGTCGTAAATCGTTGCGCCACCGCTGAAATTGTTCAGCGAGACGGACGTAATCGCACCAACCGATTTCCCGGCGGTGTAGTTCACGTCAGTGATAGTCACAGCACCATCTGCAACGCCGCCGACAGCTGCAACAGCGGGGGTACCAATTACTGTGGGGGTGCCTGCCACAGCGGTGATGTTGGTCGTGCCGTCGTTGCCGGAATCGGTCAGCGGAGCGCCGACGCCAGTCGTCGCCGAGGTCAGGAGAATTTCGTTACCAGAGACAGAAGCGCCGGTGAAACCACCTACCCATGGCCCGGTAACTACAGCACCAGCCCCACCAGTAGTGGCAATTGCGCTTGTTGCGGCCGCAAGGCCCGAGCCGGTAGCCTCGGCCAGGTACAAGGCGGCTTCTTCTGCTGCCGAAACGCCGTTGGTGCCGCCGTTGATCGTAGTGCCACCGATGGTCACCGTCGCGCCGGCGGCGACGTTGCCAAAAATGATGTCATCGGTCGCGTGAGTGCCGGCATTTGACAGTACCACTGCCTGGCCCTCGACAGCCGCGACAGCAGCGGACTGGTTCACCGTAACCGACGTTGTCGTTGCGCTGCCGTTCACGTTAACCGCGCCGCCAACGGACGTCGCGGTAGTACCGGTAGAGCCGAGAACGTTCTGTGCGGCGATGTTTTCCGTCACGCTGACCGTGGTGCCGCCGTTAACGTTGATGATGCCTACTGTATTAACCAACTCCACGCCGCCGGCGTTACCAACAGACGTCGCTGCAGCCGTTGTTGTCGCCGTCACGGTGATTGCGCCTGTCGGAGCGACAGTGGCGGAACCGATGGTGATGCCATCAATAACCGCGCCCGTAGCCGACACTGTGACAGCGCCAGTCGTGGCGGTGTTCGCATCGATGGCAATCGTATTGACGTTTGTAGTCGATGCTGCCGTCACATTGACCGACGTGCCGCCATCGACCCCGACAGAACCCGTACCTGTCTCGTTCACCGTAATAGCACCGGCCGGGGCCGTCGTGCCACCGATAACGACGTCGCCGTTCGTGTTAACCGTGACGTTGTCGCCACCGTCAACGCTCACCTGAGCGGCAGTCGTAGTAGCCGCAGGCGTTTCCGTAACCGTCACGTTAGTCGTGGCAGCGGAAATCAGGGTAACCGAACCACCTACTGCATTGACATTGAAAGTCGTCAGGCCGGAGAAGCCCGTTGCGGTATCCAAAGTGACCGCGTGGTTACCAGATTCCGTGAAGTTAAATGTCTGAACGCCGCTCACCGTGGCGCCTGCAGGCACGCTGCTCTGCGTCTGCGCGGTGGCCACATTAAGCGTGTTGCCCGTGCCGGTACCCGTGATGGTGTCGAGCGCACTCCATGTTTGCGTGTTGCCGTTCGTGCCGCCGTCTGTCGCGTTGACGACGTTGTTGTTGCCCGTCAGGGTGATGTTGTCCACACCAGTAGTGAGCGTATAGACCGTACCAACCGTACCCGTACCAATGTTCGCCACCGTCGTCGACAGGTTAGCGGCCGCCGATGCTTCCGATGCCTCATCCGTCACACCTGACACTGCTGCGCGTGCATTGGTCCCTGCAGCTGTGCCCGAGTAAGCCAGTTCTGCCGAAACCGATTGGCTGACTGCCGACGTGAATGCGTCAGCGTATTCGAGCTTCGCAGCCAATTGCGTTGCGTCCGAGCCCATTGCGCCGTTGTAGATGTTCAGCGCAACCGAAGCCAGCGAGAACGTGCCGTTGTTAATGCCGTTCACGTAGAACGTCAGACCCGGGAGGTCAGCTTGACGGCCAAACAGCTGTTCATAGATCGCGTTGACCTGTGCTTGCACGCTCGAACCGCCGTACAGGGCGGTCGACTCGGTAGACGTACCGAATGCGTTGATGATCGAGCTCAGGTTGCCGTTTGCTGCATCCAGTTGCTGGGCCCAGTAAGCCTGGCCAGCGGGATCAGCCGGGCGGCCGTAGTAGGCCAGATACGCTTCTTGTACTTGTTCGTAATATTGTGCTGCAGCCATTTAATTCTTCTCCAAAAGGTCTTTTCATGAACCAACACACGTGTGATACGCAGCAAGCTCATGCGGTGATCAAGAAGCAAGCCACGATAGCGGTCCGGCTGCGTCGTGATCACAGCATGCTTACAACGCAGGGTGGATTCTCATTGGCCTCTTCCCCCCTTTGTGTGATGGCGCGCACAAAATCGCAAATAGTCTGACGTAAGAGGACGCGGCGCATAAGCGTGGGGTGATGGCTTCGCTGCGGGATCGAGCCGAAGCATCGGCGCGCCCTGAAGGAACGACCGGCATGGTGAATGATGTGCACTCTCGCCTGATGATGAAGGAATTCGCATCTCTTGATGCGCGGCACGCCGCAGAGCTGACACCTGTATTCGTACGAAGGTCAAACGCAAATATGCGCGCACGATAAATCAGGTGGGCAGGAAAAGTTGTGATGGCCGTCACATTTTGACAGCGCCTGTCACACAGGTTGATAAGCGCAGCAACCAGGCATAGGTCCCAGGCAAAGCCAGGCGCAAAGCAGGAATGTGCGCTCCCGCACAACTTGTGCTGCGAACGTGCGATAGATTACGCCGCATTGGCGCGGTGTCGATGATGTTTGTCTAACGCGCTGCGCAATCGAATCCACATCGCCAAAGAAACGCTATGCCACTCCCGTCAAACCCGAAAAGAAAATCAGCCCGCAGGAAAGCTAGCGGTCCGAAGCTATGGATTGCGGAGTGGCTTATCGAACCGTCAAGTCCGCCAGGTGAGGTCAACTTGTCGTTTGTCGCGGTGCAGGAGTCGGGCGATAACGTGAGTCGTTTGACTACACGGCGCTTCATGTTGCGTTGTGAGCGGGCAGAGGAGTTCGTCAAGGAACTCAAAGACGTGCTGGAGAATTTCGCGGCGACACGACGTCTGGAAGAGCAGGCTGCGAGCGAAACGCGAGGCTTCGGCGATGAGCCCGGTGCGACACCAGCTAGCGCGCCTGTTGATGACTTAGACGCGCTGTCGAACCATTTCGCCCTGGGTGCTTACGGCCTCGTTGGAAACTAACATCTAGACGCAAGGACGCCCTTTCGATCTGAACAGGCTCGAAAGGGCGTCCCCGGGTCGGCGCCTGCTTATGCAAAGCGGCACCGTAAATCAGTACCACGAATCACCTCAAGGCAGATGGAGGCTGGTTGCGCTGGTTTTAGCGGTCGACACCGTCTGGTTGGTTGGCAGGAACCACTGCGCTTCCTCGTAAAGATCTTGTGCCCTCAATACACCGGCTGCGTGCTTGAGTTGCAGGTCGGCTAGCAGGTACTGATAGCGAGCGTGGGCGAGATCGCGTTTCGCCTCATACAGTTGCTGCTCCGCCGTCAAAACATCCAGATTGGTCCGCATGCCCGCCTGCACGCTTTTGTGAGTGGCCGTGATCAGCAGCGTGGCCGACGCAACTGCGCTTTGCAGCGCATCGATCCTCGCAAGACTGCTCACACACAGGTTGTATTGCTTGCGCACGTCGAGCAATACCTTGTTCGTTTTGTCCTGCAGTTCAAACTGCATGCGCTCGTAGTTCGCCCGCGCCTGCGCCGAGCTGGCGCTGACCATTCCGCCCGAATAAAGCGGAATGGTGATCTCCACGCCAATCGATTTGGTCAGATAGCGCTGGTCGATCGTATCGACGCTATTGGACTGGCTCTTGCCGAGACTGCCCACCAGGTCGACGTGCGGATAGAAGCCGGCTCGCACGACTTCGAGTTGCTGGTGGCTGGCCTCGACCGAATGCCGTTCTGCATCGAGTTCGGCATTGTTGTCGAGGGCGATGTCGCGCCATTGTTCATAGCTCGCAGGTGAGATCATTTTCGGCTGATAGTTGTCGCTCAACCGGTCGAGATCGTCGACATTGAGCGTAGCCGGCAAACCAGTGAGCGTTTCTAGCACATGGGATGTGTTATCAACATTGTCTTGCGCATCAGCGACATCGGCCTGCGCCAGTGCCTGTTTTGAGCGGGTTTCGAGAATGTCGGTACGGGTGCCTTCGCCATTGCTGAACATCGCCTCGTTGCTGGCAAGCTGTTCATCCAGCGCTTTCTTTTGGGCGGACGCAAAGGCAAGCTGGTCAAGCGCAAAGACCGTATCCGTATAGGCGGCAAGCACGCGCACAAGCAACTCTTCACTGTGGTCAGCGAAGGTTGCGTCGCTGGCTAGTGCAGTTGCCTTGCCGTAGCGGTAACGGGCAAGGCCTTCAAGATTGATAATCGGCTGACGCAGCGTAATCCCTTCCGAATAGGCGCGGTAGCTCTGATTGGTCGAGGTGTCACCTTCGGGTGACCCAAAGAAGGTTGTACCCGTCGCATCGCGGTAGTTCGAATAATTGGCCGACAGATTGGGCAACAGATACGATCGCCCAATGCCGATGTTTGCGTCGCCGGCTTCCTTTTCTTTCAGGGCGCCCGCATACACAGGATCAGCACTCAAGGCTGCATCGTACGCATCGGCGAGGCCGATTGCGTGCGCTGGCGCAGTCATCCCGATCAGGACCGCTATCGAAGTTGCGAGACACACCCTACGCAGGCGCGTTGGAGCCGGGGCGGGCAATGAGCCGCCGGCGCGTGCGGCGTGGTTCCGCGCGCGCATTTTATTCACTGCTTGCACGTCATTCCTCCGTCAGTGCTGTATGCGCCCGATCGAAGATCGGCTTCAGGAGGTAGCTCAGCATGGAGCGCTCGCCTGCATTCACGAACACCTCGACCGGCATGCCCGGCTTGACGTTCAGGTGCTGGAGCAGCTTCATGCCACGCGGCGTCACGTTCGCACGGACGCGGTAGTAGGGCTGGCCGGTATGTTCATCCTGCAACCGGTCCGCCGAAATGAAGGTCAGCACCCCAGGGATTCTCGGCGTGCTGTTCTGGTTGAATGCGGTAAACATCATGTCGACCGGCATGCCTTCCTTTACCTTGTCGATCAGATTGACGGGCAACTGGCCTTCAATCTCCAGCGGCGCACCGCTCGGCACAACCTCCATCAGTTTCGCACCGGCGCCAACAACGCCGCCGCTGGTAAACACATTCACGCCAATCACTGTGCCGTCGACTGGCGAGCGAACCTCGCTATTGGCTAGCTGGAATTCGCTTGCGTCCAGACGGCTGCGCAGCGTGTCCGTATCGCGCTGCACTTCGGTGAGTTGAGTGCGCACGTCCTTCATATAGTCTTCCTGCTGCTCGACTACATGCAGGCGAGCTTCAGCAATCTCGCTCGTCAGTTGCCCCGTGGCACCCGTCTGGGAGGATATTTCGCCGTCAAGGCGAGCATCTTCGCGTTCGAGATCCTGGAGTTTCGACTGCGGCACGTAGCCTTCGCTCGCGAGTTGACGTACGCCGTTCAGCTGACTATCCAGTGCCTTTTGTTCTGTCAGCTTGTATCCGCGTAACTGATTTGCGCCGGCCAGTTGCGCGTCGTATCCCGTGATGGTTTCCTGCAATGCACCGACCGATGATTGCAGGGCCATCCGGCGCGCGCTGAACAGTTGCTGCTGCAACTTCATGTCGTCTTCGACCTGCTGGTTGTGCGCGGCGGCACTCGCGACGAGTTCCGGCGCGAACGTGATGGTTTTGGCGTTCGTCGCTTCCGCGACGAGGCGTGCTTTCATCGCGAGTTCAGTCAGATACTGCGCGCGGACCGTTGATTCCTCCGATTGCGCCTGGACATTATTCATCGTGACAAGCACCTGTCCGGCTTTCACCTGGTCGCCGTCGTGCACCAGGATGTTCTGGATGATGCCGCCGGTCGGATGCTGAATCTCCTTGCGGTTGCCTGTGACGACCACCGTGCTTTGCACGGGAACGCCTTTGCTCAGGGGCGCAAATGTGGCCCAGAGCAGGGAGCCGACGACGCCGACCAGAACGATCGTCCAGCCTGCCTTGACATAGCGTGATTCGTCGGTATTGAGGGTAGGCGGCAGGGCGGCGCCGACGATCTCTACCGCGGGAAGACCCGTTTTCTTGGATGTGGTATTGAACATGGGACTGTGCGGGTCAAACGGAGGCTTCCGCTGCGTCAGCGGTTGCGGCCTGATGGTTCGAGGATGGCGTGGCGCTGGCGGCAGGTTGCGGCTGCTGTGCGGGTGCTTTTTGCAGTGCGGCGAGTACTTGCGATGTTTCGCCAAATAACCGCAGTTGCCCTTCGACCAGCAGAAGCAGCTTGGTGGTGGCCGCGATGATGCTGGTTCGATGCGTAATCAGCACAACGGTCTTGCCAGCCGCACGCAAGCGGTCGATCGCCAGCTTCAGCGCGGCTTCGCCGATTTCGTCCAGATTCGAGTTGGGTTCGTCGAGAACGATCAGCGCCGGGTTGCGATAGAGCGCACGGGCGAGGCCGATACGCTGCTTCTGGCCGCCGGAGAGTCCGGCACCGGCATCGCCGACGAGCGTGTCGTAACCTTGCGGCAAACGCAGGATCATGTCGTGCACACCGGCGAGCTGCGCGGCCTCGATCACCAGTTGCGAGTCGATCTGACCGAAGCGGGCAATATTTTCGGCAATCGATCCGCCGAACAGTTCGATGTCCTGAGGCAAGTAGCCAATATGCGGGCCGAGCTGATCCTTGTCCCACTGATAAATGTCCGCGCCGTCCAGGCGCACGGTACCGACCGCGGCTGGCCATGCCCCGACGAGCAGGCGCGCAAGCGTCGACTTGCCTGATGCGCTCGGTCCGATTACGCCAACCACGTCGCCAGCTTCAATCGAGAAGCTCAGTCCTTGCAGCACCGCAACGCGACCGCCAGGAGGCGCCGCACTCACGCCTTCGAGGGTCATCCGTCCAGACGGCGCCGGAAGGCTCATGCCGATCCGGCGTTCCGGGTTAGAGTCGAGCAGGTCAACGAGACGCTCGTATGCGCTTTTCGCGCTGCTCCATTGACGCCACACGGCAATCACGGTTTCGAGCGGGCTCAACGCCCGGCCCATCAGGATCGAGCCGGCGATCATCATGCCTGGCGAAACTTTCCCGTCGATGGCCAGCAAAGCGCCAAGTCCCAGCACGAGTGACTGCAGCGTCAGGCGGACGAATTTGGTGACGTTGCCCACGAGCGCCGCTTTCTCGCTCGCGTCGGCCTGCCGGGAGAGAAATCCCGCGTTGAGCACCGACCAGCGCGCCATCAGGTCCGGCAGCATACCCATCGCCTCGATCACTTCAGCGTTGCGCAGGTTACTGGTGGCAAGCGAGGTGGAGCGGATCGATAGCGTTGTCGCTTCCGAAAGGGGGCGTCTGGAAACACGCTCGTTGGCGATCGCGAGCACAACAAGCAGCGCAGACCCGAGCAGCGAGAAGACGCCGAGCCAGACGTTGAATATAAAAATGACGATCAGATAGATCGGGAACCAGGGTGCGTCAAAGAACGCGAACAATGCATTGCCGGTCACGAACTGACGGATGGTAGTCAGGTCGTTGAGCGACTGGCCGGCATTAACGCCCTGCTGCTTGAGGTTGGTCTCGAATGCGGCGGTGTAGACACGCTTGTTCAGATGCATGTCGAGTTTCGCGCCAATGCGGATCACGATGAAGCTGCGTACATATTCCAGCGCGCTGATCATGCCGTACATGCCCATCATAATGAGCGACAGCATCGCAAGTGTGACGCCGTTTCGGCTAGGTAGCACGCGGTCGTAGACCTGCAACATGTAGAGAGACGGCACTAGCATCAGCAGGTTGATGAGCATGCTGAACGCGCCGATCGTGCGAAACACACGTCGGTAGCTTAATAGTGCCTGAATGATCTCATTCGACGGAAGCTTGATTTTCTTGGCCATCTTCTAATGCGCAGTCGCTTGCAGGCTCGCTCGCGACTATCCCTCGGCTGGTCTATGTTTTGATTGTTTCTGGCCGGTTGGACTGCCCGGTCCCGGTAACGACGGCGCAATTCTGAGTGATCGACGCGCGGTGAAATGTGATGGCCGTCACATTTATTCGGGGAAACCGGTCTGATACTTACGCTGCTTTCGGGGTTGTCTATATAAGGCAGTGAATGACCACAAAATATTTATCTGACGCGCCGCTTGAGATAGCGATGGGAGGGCGCGCACTGCTGACGCCATTGACCGGCATCGGTCAGTACGCGTCGCATCTCGCGCGTGAATTCGCGCAGCAAGGCCACAACGTCAGGCTGTTTTATGGCACGCACTGGTCGTCCTCGATTGCCGAAGGCCGGGGCAACTCGCTGGTGGAGAGCGGAGGCGGTGCGTCGCTGCTAACCACCGCGGCGAGCATGGCGAAGCGCTTTGCGCGGGCCTACGTGCCCAGCATTTACCGCTTCATGCCGCATGTGGAGCAGTATCGGTTCAATTCCGGTCTGCGTCGGCGGCAGACGCCGCATGTCTATCACGATCCGAATTTCATTCCGTTCCGCTTCCGCGGACCGACAGTCATTACCGTGCATGACGTGTCCTGGGTGCGGTATCCGGAATACCATCCGCCGCATCGGCTGCAGCTGCTGCGCGCGAATTTCGACAAGGCGCTGGAGCGCGCAGACCGCGTGATCGTGGTGTCGGACTTCGTGAGGGATGACCTGATTGCCTGCTTTCCCGTTTCGCCAAGCAAGGTGAGTGTGGTCTACAACGGCGTGTCGCGGCGCTTTAAGCCCTATACCGCCGATGCGACACGCGGCGTGCTGGAGCGACACGGCCTCTCGCATGGTCAATATTTCGCTGCGGTCGGCACACTCGAGCCTCGCAAGAACCTGCTGACCGCGCTTGCTGCCCACGCGCGGCTTCCCGCAGCGGTGCGCCGCTCGGTTCCGCTGGTGCTGATCGGGGTCGAGGGCTGGATGACAGATTCGCTGCATACGGCGCTTAGCGCTTCGTTGAAGGACGGCACGGTGCGCAAGCTGGGTTATGTATCCGACGAAGACATGCCGTTGTTGATGGCCGGCGCGCGCGCGCTGGTGTATCCGTCCATCTATGAAGGTTTTGGCTTGCCGGTACTGGAGGCCATGGCAGCGGGCGTGCCGGTACTCTGTTCGACTGCGCAAGCCTTGCTGGAAGTGGTCGGCGACGCTGGCCTGACGCGCGATCCCCACGACATCGAGGGTTTTGCCGAGGACATGCAGGCGTTGATCGACGACAGCGCACTGTGCGATCGTCTGGTCGCGGCAGGTAGTGCACGAGCGGGCCAGTTCAGTTGGCGGCATACGGCCGAGGAGACGCTCAACGTCTACCGGCAGGTACTGATGTAACTCTCCGGCTTGCATACCCCGTACGCAGCGGTCCAACTCAAACTCTTCAATGAATAATTTGCGAACCAGCCTCGGTCACGTCTGGCTACTGTCGCGCCAGGAACTGGTTGACCGGCACCGTGAAAACGCACTTGGCGCAGCGTGGCTGTTGATTCAGCCGCTGATGTTTGTGGTTCTGTTCAGCACGGTGTTTTCCCATTTCATGCGCTCGCGGCTTGGCGCGGACACGGACCCGTATCTCTACACGGTGTATCTGATCGGCGGACTCCTGACATGGAACCTGTTCGCCAATCTTCTGAACCGGTTGACGCCCGTTTATGGCGCAAAGGCTCATCTGATCCGCAAGATTAGCGTCGATCTATGGCTGATGCCGCTGCATATCGTCGTCGCGGAATGGGTGGTGTATCTGATTACGATGACGTTCTTCGCGGTGTTTCTGCTGGTGATCGGTTACCCGATCGGTGTGCAATGGTTGATGCTGCCGGTCGTAGCCGTGCTGCTAAGCGGCTTTGCGTATGGTATCGGGATCATGCTCGGGACGCTCGATGTTTTCATTCCAGACATCAAGAACCTGTTGAATATCGTGCTGCAGTTTGGCTTCTGGCTCACTCCGGTTGTCTACCTCGCAACGATTCTGCCGCCGTGGGCGGCGAGAAGCCTGCATTTCAGCCCGATTTTCTGGGCCGTCGATGCTGTGCACGGTGTCGTCGTGTGGCATCGGTACCCGCCCTTCAAGGAACTGGCGGGTCTCGGCGTTGCGGCGCTTGCAAGTCTGTACGCGAGCCGCCTGCTGTTAGCGCGTCTGCAATCGGAAGTGAGGAATCTGTTGTGATGGACCGTTTGCAAGGCGATGGGCCTGTGCTTGAAGTCAAACATCTGTTCAAGCAATTCAGGATTTATAACAGGGCCGCTGATCGTCTGATCGAGGCCTTGGCGAATCGAAAGCGACACCGGCTGCATGTCGCGCTCGACGATATTTCGTTCTCGCTGAAGCAGGGCGAAGCGATCGGCGTGCTGGGACAAAACGGTGCGGGCAAGTCTACGTTGCTCAAGCTCGTCAGCGGCGTGCTGCTGCCGGACGCCGGCCAGATTGAACGGCGTGGCCGCATTACCGGTTTGCTTGAACTCGGTACCGGCTTCGACGGCAAGCTGTCCGGACGCGACAACATCGCGGTCAACGCGCGGCTGATCGGCATGACAGGTGCTGAGATCGCTGAACGTTTCGACGAGATCGTGGCGTTCTCCGAGCTGGGCGAGTTCATCGACGCGCCGGTGCGTACCTATTCGTCGGGTATGGTGATGCGACTGGGATTCGCCGTGGCGATCCACGCCGATCCCGTTTGCTTCATTGTCGACGAAGCGCTTGCGGTGGGCGATGCCCGCTTCCAGCAGAAGTGCCTCAAGCGTATTCGCGAGTTTCGGGATCGCGGGGGGTCGATTCTCTACGTGTCGCACGACATCAACTCGGTCAAGATCCTGTGTGACCGGGCGCTGTTACTTTCGCACGGCAAAATCGCATTCGACGGGTCGCCCGATGAGGCAGCCCAGAATTACTTCCGCTTGATTGCAGGCGTCGACGGCGAGGAGCCTCAAGCGTATGAGGCGGAATCAGCTTCGTACGGCGCGCTTCGCACGCGCATCAAGCACGTCGTGGTGGCGAACCGGTTTGGACCTTCCGAGCGCTTTGCGTCGGGAGAGGAAGTCACGATCACGCTGGATTGCGAGTCCAGCCAGGATGTCGCGCTGTCGGTGGGCATTCTGATTCGCGACCGGTTTGGACAGGATGTATTCGGCACGAATACGGCGTTACTGCGCAAGGAAGTCCGCTTTTCAAGCGGTGAGCGTGTGTCTTGCCGTTTTTCGTTGCCGCTCAATTTCGCACCTGGTAAATACACGGTGACAGTGGCCTTGCATTCAGATGATACGCACGTCCACGACTGCCAGCACTGGTGGGATGCCGCTGCGACCTTCGAGATCGCCGGTTTTACGAGCGAGGCATTTTCCGGGCTGTGCTACGTGCCGGTGCAGTTCGAGCAGCGCTGCGAGCAGGACCTTCTGGAATCAACACGATAACAACTATGACTAACGCGGTACTCCATGCGCTAATCCAGCGCGTCAAGGCCGAAGCGGCAGCGCACGACCATGCGAATCGCAGCGGCACTGAAGCTTTCGAAGACGGCGACAAGCTGCAGTACACCGGTGTCGTTGCCGGCTCTTACATGATGGACCTCACAGGCGAATCGATTGTCGACCAGTTGCTGATGGCCGAGCCTGGCGAGTTCGTCGACGCAGTGTATCGGTTGTTGCTGCGCCGCGAAGCGGATGACGTCGGTCGGGCCAACTATGACGCTCAACTGGCGAGCGGGACAGGCCGGCTCGTTCTGGCCGCGAAAATCCGTTTGTCCGGTGAAGGGCGGCGCATCGGTGTGCCATTGACGGGGCTCAGAACGGCGATCGTGCTTGCGGCGGCCCACAAGGTCATGGGGCGCATCGGTCTAAGCAAATTGGCTTCCTGCGTGCAGCGGTATCTCGACGCGGCCGGCGAAAAACGTGCGTTCAAGCGCACGCTCGTTAGTTGGCGCAGACGTGTCGCCGGTTCCGCGCAGCAACATGAGGCTCGACTCGGCGAACTGTCCCAGTCGCTGCAACGGCTTCAACGCATGATGAAGCCGGTGCCGCCCGTGCCGCCTGAAGTGATCGATGAGTATTACCTGGCATTCGAGAACGCGAACCGTGGGTCCAGGCAGAGCGTGCTCGACAAACTGCGGATCTATGAGCACTGGCTCGCCTACAGTGTCCCTATCCAACCGGGCCTTAAATACGAGATCGTCGATATCGGCTGCGGCCGAGGGGAATGGCTGCAGTTCATCACAGGGAAGGGCAAGGCGGCGATTGGCGTTGACGCTAACCCTGTGATGGTGGCTGCGTGCGAGGCAAGCGGGTATAACGCTCGCCACGTCGATGCGCTCACCTTCCTGCGTAGTCTACCGAGCGGCTCGGTAGCGGCGGTAACGGGCTTTCACATCATCGAACACCTGCCGTTCGATTACCTGTTCGCGATCGTCGAGGAATGTTTTCGCGTGCTGGTCGAGGGCGGCTCCGTGCTGTTTGAGACGCCGAATCCGGAGAATGTCCTGGTGGGCAGCCACACGTTCTATCACGACTTCACCCACCGCAATCCGGTTACGCCCACTGCGGTCTCGTTTCTGCTGAAGCATCATGGCTTCGAGGCAATCGACATCATTCGCAGCAGTCCCTATCCGGATGAAGCGAGGGTGCCGGGAGACGATCCGCTCACCGCACGTGTGAACGGGCATCTGTGCGGACCTCAGGATTATGCTGTCATAGGGACCAGGCGTCGCGCTGCAACGGGAGAGCGGGCTTGAAGATCCTGGTGACGGCGAACCTCGTGCCTTTCATGCACGGGGGCGCCACCTATCACATTGCCGGCGTGGTCGCCGCGTTGCAGCGGGCGGGGCACGAGGTCGAACTGCTGCGCCTGCCCTTCCGGTTTTCGCCTGAAGCCGACATCGTGCGCGCCATGCAGCATGCTTCGTCGCTGGACCTCGTTCAGCCCAATGGCGTATCGATCGACCAGGTGATCAGTCTGCAGTTTCCTGGGTACGGTGTCGCTCATCCGGATCACCGCGCATGGGTCATGCATCAGCATCGCGCCGTCTATGAGCTGTTCGATGCTGCGCAGGCGTCACCCGAACTGGTCGAGCTGCGCAAACAGATCATCGAATTCGATAATCTGTCACTGGGTCGCGCCAAGGCGGTGTTCGCCAATTCGCGTCGTGTCGCGGGGCGGCTCAGGGACTATAACGGGGTCGCCGCGACGCCGCTTTATCATCCACCGGCTCAGGTTCAGGCGTTCCGCTGCGATAGCGCGCTGCGGTATGTATTTTTCCCGAGCCGTCTGGAAACCCTGAAGCGGCAACACCTGGTCGTCGAGGCCGCGCGATTCATGCGCTCAGACCTCAAGATCGTACTGGCCGGTGACGGAGGTCAACGCACTGCGCTTGCCGAATTGATCGAACGCCACGGAGTGGGCGACCGCGTCGCGCTGATCGGACATATCAGCGAAGCCGAGAAGTACGCGTTTTACGCGCGGGCATCTGCCGTCGTATTCCCTGCATTCGACGAAGACTACGGCTACGTGACGCTCGAAGCGATGCTATCGTCGAAACCCGTTGTGACCTGCACGGATTCAGGCGGCCCGCTCGAGTTCATTCGCGATGGCGATGCCGGCTGGGTCGAAGCACCCAATGCGCAGGCACTTGCCGAACGACTGGACTGGATCGCCGCACATCCTCGTGAGGCAACTGCGGCGGGTGAGCGCGGGCGAGAAGCCTATCTGCGCGCAGACATCTCATGGGATCGTGTCGTCGACACATTGACCCAAAAACTTCACTAGTTTTACTTATGAAAATTGCTATTGTCGCGCCGAGCCCAGTGCCGTTTGTGATCGGCGGCGCAGAAAACCTCTGGTGGGGCCTGCTCGATGCACTGAATGCGCGACCGGGGATTCAGGCGGACTTGCTGAAAGTACCGAGCCCAGAACGAAACATGGGCGAACTGCTTGCGAGCTATCGACGCTTCTCCGAACTGGATCTGAGCCACTTCGATCTGGTAATCAGCACCAAGTACCCAGCATGGGCAATCCGTCATCCGCGTCATGTCGTTTATCTGCAGCACACGCTGCGCGGGCTGTATGACTGCTACCCGCAAGGCATGCCGACGCACTTTGATCCCCAAACGCTGCGTGCGCTGGGGATGCCGTCGCACATTGTCGACGCACTGGCGAACTATCGTGCTGACGACGTCGAGTTAGACGCGCTGCTGGATGCGCTCGACGCCGCATTCAGGCGTGCGCCGCAATCGACTTGCTGGACCTTTCCTGGCCCCGTCACGCGTGCCGTGATCCGTCTGCTCGACGCGGTTGCGATGCGCCCAGACAAGATCGTGCACTACGCAGCGATTTCAAAGGTGGTCGCCGCACGTGAGGGCTACTTCCCGGTCGGCGTGGACGTGGCCGTCCATCACCATCCGACCAACCTGAAAGGGCTGGCAGCCGGACCGCAGCAGACTATCTTCAGTGCCAGCCGTCTTGATCCGGCCAAACGGATTGACCTGATCATCGAGGGTTATAAGCGCAGCGGTGTTGATGTACCGCTGCACATCGCGGGTAGCGGAAGTGACGAAGCGCGTCTGCGCGCCGCTGCCGGGAACCACCCTGGCATCCGGTTTCTCGGCCGCATTCCCGATTCGCTGCTCGCCCAGGAATACGCGCAGGCGATCTGCGTGCCGTTCGTGCCACGCGATGAAGACTATGGGTTGATTACGCTGGAAGCGATGCTCGCGGCCAAGCCAGTGATTGCGACCACCGATTCCGGCGGCCCGATTGAGCTCATCGAAGATGGCCGTACGGGACTCATTGTCCGTCCCGAGGCTGCATCGCTGGCGGGCGCCATGCGCCGGCTGACCGAAGATCGGCCAGCCGCGTTGAAGATGGGTCTCGCGGCACAGACGCGTGCGGCGGCCGTCTCGTGGGAGGCGCTGTGCGATGCGCTGTTGGCTGGCGGAGGCCCGGCGTCCGCGCAAGGGTCGCTTAAGCCTGACAGCACACTGAGCGCGCCTGCCGTCGTTGGCAAGGCCAAGCCGCTTATTGGTGTGCTCAACACTTTTCCGATTGCACCGGTGATCAGCGGCGGAAAGCTGCGTCTGTATGGGCTCTACTCGCGGGTCGCCGAACAGTTCCGCGTGCAGTTCATCAACCTCGGATCTGCGCATTCGTCGCGTCAGGTGCGTGCGCTCGGCGACGATTTCAGCGAGGAACTCGTACCGAAGTCGCAAGCGTTGTTCAAAGAGGAGCAACGTTTGCAGGCATCGCTCGGCGCATCGGTCGAAGATCTGGCAGCGGCGTTTTCTCCGTCGAGCGCGCCGCAATGGCTGGAGGCGATCGATGCGCTCGCGCGGCGGGCGGACATGATCGTGTGTTCCCATCCGTATGCGATGCCGGCGTTGCGCGAGGTGTCGTCAGCCGCGTTCGTGTATGAAGCGCACAACGTTGAAGCTGACCTCAAAGCGGACATCTTTCGCGGGCATCAGTGGGCGATCGATCGGGTGTCTGCACTTGAGCAACGAGCGGTTCGGGACGCGGCCCTCGTGACCGCATGCTCGGCACAAGATCGCGAGCGTTTAAGCGGTTTGTATGGGCGTGAGGTCGATCACCGCTTCGTCGTGGTGCCGAACGGTGTCGACATGGCGGCGACGCCGTTTCGCGACGCCAGTCGCACTGCGGGCCGCCGTTCGGAGTTGGGCGTGACACGTCCGCTCGCGCTCTTTATGGGCAGCGCGCATGGTCCGAATATCGATGCGGCGCGTGTCGTGTTCGAAGCGGCCGGACGCTTGCCCAAGGTGCATTTTCTGTTGCTAGGGTCGGTGTGCCGTGCGGTCGAAACGTGGCAACGACCGGCTAACGTGGGTCTTGCCGGCGTAGTGAGTGACACTGAAAAGAGTGCGTGGCTCGAGATCTGCGATGCAGGTCTGAACCCGGTGATCTCGGGATCGGGCACAAATCTCAAGCTGATCGAATATGCCGCAGCGGGTGTGCCCGTAGTGAGTACTGAGTTCGGCGCACGCGGTGTCGGCTTTGGTGCGGGTAGCGAGTACGTCTCGGCTACGGGAGAGGACTTCGCTCAGGGTATCGAAGCCATGCTTCGATTGTCGTTGGCCGAACGCAAGGCGATTGCCGTCAACGCGCGGCGGCGGGTGGAGCAAGACGCGGATTGGGCGACAATTGCTCGCGCTTTCTCCCAATCGCTAATGGAAATGCTTGCTTAATGCTCTTATGCGCCCCTTCGAAGATGAAACGAGGGGGCTTTAGAGGAACAGGTGACCGAACTGTGCCAGTCCGTCGAGCTGGCCGACGACCGTCACCTGGACAGCGCTAGCGTGATCGGTCTGTTGTGTGGCGGCGGAATGAACGAAGGCGCGCAGCAGGCTGTCGACCGAGTCGTACGACTGGTTCAGGAAGCCATGGGCCTCCAGGCAAACTGAATGGTCTTCGGCGTTCGGCGTGCTGCTGCCGTCAAGCAGGTCGGCGAGATGTTGCATAGCGATGGGTCATTGACGAGTTAAGTGCGAATTCTATATCGAGTCTGAATCCACGTCTCGTCAATATTTCCACGATACCCCGAGTGAGCCGTCATGCACGGTATAGGAGAAGAGCGAGATCGAGTCTGAAATACGTTGCTCCGATACCTGTGCGTAAAGCGACCAGCCCCGCGGGAGCGGGTAGGAATAGCGCAACGACGCGGTCTGCACGGTTTGTCGCTCAGCTATGCTGCCGAAGAACACCGGGTCGTAGGGGGCCGCGTCGTTCAATGTGCTCTGCTCAAGGATGGCTTCGAATTGACCGCGGCGCCCCGCGTCGTAATCAAGCGATAGCCACGCCGAGTAGCCGCGGCGCATTCCGCCTGGGCGGCTGCCATTTGGGCGGTCCCAGCCTGGGCCTACGAACATCAGCATGGTCGTGCGCTCGCCGATATGCGCCTGGAATGCGGCACGTACCTCGGCATGCACCGAGTCGTACAACGAGTTGCCTGGATAGGCGGAGTCCGTCAAGGTGAAATCGAGTCCCGCGCGGGCCACCGAGCTGACGAAAGCGCGAGGCAGTGTCCAGTACGCGCTGTGCCATTCGAGGTTGCGTTGATAGACACTCGCACCGAGCCAGAGCAGATCCGCAGCAATCTGATTGTCGACCTCACCGCCTGAAAACCGCTTCTGGTCGTCGACACCCAAAGTCCCTGTACGTTGGTCGAAACCGTGCTGGCTGCGATATTGGCGATCCGTCAGGCCGCCAAGCAGGGTGATATCTGGCCAGAAGGAAACCGGCAACTCGCCCTGAATTGCCGACTCGATGTATTGATCGCGATGCGCGAGGCTTTCCGGCGCGAGTTCGAGCGAGCTAATCGGCGCGCCCGGTGCGAAAGTCACGAGCGAGTCGGAAGGGCCGAAGTTCGCGTTCGACGTGACACCCGCCGCCACGCTTACAGTCAGCGTTGGGCGCGGCGTGGTGGGTGTACAGGTGTTGGTCCTGTAGATCGAGATGAGCTTCTCGATGGCTGGCGGCACCTTGTATTGCGAATCGATGCGCGCGAGGGCGCGAAGCGACAGGTCACGTTGGCCCAATTTGCAGTAGAGCACGGCGGCATCGAGCAGCGCGCCGGCCTGGCGTGGGTCTCGGCGAACGATCTCGTTGAGCAACGCCAGTGCCTCGGTGTCGTGCCCCGTGTCCATTTCAGACTGCGCCTGCGCTTGCAGATCGGCGTCGATAGTCTGATCGAACGACGCATCAGCCGTCTGAGCAAGGGCGCTTTGCGCCAGAGTGCAGCACGCGAGCACGCACGCGGCGAAGAGTACGGGCGTTGCGAAACCGGACACTGCTCTCGATGCGGCTTGCATTGGGCTTCTTGACCTAACCAACCGCATCGAACTCCCGCTTGTCGAGAACATAAAGGAGTTCAGGAGCGACGCGGCCCCGTAGTGTCGCCTGCGCAAAAAGCTGCAACTTGTGACGCGTCGACAGGCGAGCCGTTTCCTGTCCGATCAGGAGGTCGGTTGCGACAACCTTCGCATGTTCCTGCAAGCGCGACGCCACGTTGATCGCGTCACCAATCGCCGTATACGATTGACGCAGCGTTGAACCCAGTTCGCCGACTACGGCGCTACCGCTGTTCACCCCGATCCGCACGCGAATCGTCCGGCCCTCGAACAGCAGTTCCGCTTTGCGGTTCATGGCGTCCAGTTCGCGGAGCATCGTGCGGGCGCAGTCAAGCGCCCGGTCGGCATGGTCCTTCTGTTCAAGGGGCGCGCCCCAGAAGGCCATCAAGGCATCGCCCATGTATTTGTCGAGCGTACCTTCCGTGTCGTATACGCAGCGCGTCAGGCGGGTAAGAATGGTCTCGGTCATGGCGACCAGTCGCTCGGGCGGTATCTGTTCGGCAAGCCGGGTATAGCCCTCGATGTCGACAAACAGCACCGAGATGAGCCGGCGCTCCGGCTTGATGACGCTGAGTCCATGGTGCCGGACGATCTGGTGTAGTACAGCGGGCGGCAAGTAGTGGCTAAAGCGCCGCTCGAACGAGCGCATCGCAGCTTGCGACCAGATCCATTCAATCGGCGCCTGGACCAGCAGGAACACCGATGCAGGTACGAGCGGCAGCGCGATCAGTTCGGCCGGAACGCGGTTGGTCAACAGTGCAAGGGCAAGCCACAGGGCCGTCGTGACGATGATTAGCGGCAGCGCGACGACCGCGCGAAGCAGCACGAACGACAGTGCGAATGCAATGATCTCCGTGGCAGCCCACAGGATGGGCATCCATGCGGCGGGTTGTGTGAATCCCTGGTGGGCCTGGATGTCGAGGAGTTCCGATAGCAACTCCGCGTGCACAACCACGGCGGGCAGCCACGGACCGATCGGCGACGCGATGTGGTCGGTCAGGCCGAGCGCTGAAGAACCAATCAGCACGTACCGGTTGGCCAGCAGCGCGGACGGTGCGGTGCCCGCAAGGACGTCGACGGCGGACACCACATCGAACGAGCGCGTGGCATGCCGGTATGGAATGCGCATCATGCCCAATGAATCGACAGGCAGTGACGTGATCGGCTCACTGGTGACCTTATCCGCAGCACGGCAGTGGAGCAATTGCCAGGCGAGCATGGGGTACGCAGAGCCCGCATAGGCGATGAGTGGCGGAACCGAGCGCACGACGCCATCCATATCGGCATGCGGTGTGACGTGTCCAATGCAGACATCGGGGCTATCGAAGAAATTGCCGACGAAGCCGCGTGCCACTGGAATATGCGACGTATCCACCGGAATCGCGGATAGCGGCGCAAGCGCGCCGCCCACATGGCCGGCGTGGGGCGTTTGTGTATCGGTCGACAGGTCGAATGCCTGCGCAAATACGAGTGGATACCGGTGCGCTACAGCGAGCAGCGCCCGATCGCCAACGGGTGTGTCGGCATCGGGGAACATGACATCGATGCCGACAGCCTTGGCGTGATATTGCGTAAACAGGTTCTGCGCAAGCTGCGCAATCACTGCGCGTGACCAGGGCCACGCGCCAATCCTGTCGAGCGAACGCTCATCGATGTCAACCAGTGCGAGCCGCGTGTCAGTCCCAGAGGCCTGCGTGTGCGCCTGACGCCAGTCATCCAGTGCGAAATTGAGCCGACGGTATGCCTCCGGTGACCACGTACCGCCAACCAGCAACCATGACGCCAGTGAGATGAGTACAAATATCGCCAAACGGATCCAGGCAAGTCTGGAGGGCCTTGCTATCGCGACCACAAGGTCGCTCCAACCGCCGTGTATTTCGAACTAACCGCTTGCGTGAACAGATAACCGGCCTGCGTGGCCGCGTTGCCCGCCAGCGCACCTTGGATCTGTGCGGGCGACGTGTAGTCACTGATGAGTTTGCCGTTGCTGGCACCGGTGCCGGACTGGACACCGCCGTGCCCAGAAACGTTATACGTATTGCCGTTTGCGCTCAGTTCGAGACTGGTGGTGAACGTGCGCGCGCCAAAGTCGATGGCCAGCAAGGCATTGCTGACCCCAGCGGGAGTGGCATTGCCTGCGGTCGTGTTGACCAGGTACGCCTCTGAGTTTTGCAAGGTGAAGTTGAAAACGCCGTTGACCGGCATAACCATATTGGTTTGCGGCGTGCGGGTCATGGCAAATGCCTGGATTTGCCCCTCCAGGTCACTACCTTGCTGCAATAGAGCGGCCATCGTTGTGTCCGCACTCAATGATGCAAGTGGCGTAAAGCGGCCCCAGAAAATCTCCGCGGCCGGCGGGGCGGCCGGAGCGCTCGGTGCAAGCGGGGGTGCAGGCGGAGCGGGCGGCGTGGCAGGCGGCGCTGGCGGGGGTGGCGTGAGCGGGAAAGTCAGTTCCGCAGGCGCCACGTCTGGTTGAACAGTGCTCTGGGTGGTTGCGGAGCGTGCTGCGTTATCTTCGTTCTTTAGTGCCGGGTTTGCCTGGTCCGGACCGAGTTGCAAGCGCTTTGCTTCCACGACTAATGGGTGATCGCCTCTGCGATCGACCTGCAACATGAGATCGCGCTGATCCGCGAACAACTGTGCTGTGGCCGCGCCTTCACAAGGTCCGATGCCAGTGGCAGCGCAATTTCCCCCAAGCGGAGTCATGACGATACCGCCGCTGCGAACGTTTGCGCGCGTGACGTTGGCATCTGTGAAAACGGAGAAATCAGTGCCGCGCACGCCAAGCGCGGCAACGGGGGTATTCAGGCGATAGTGGTCGCGCGCAGCTTGAGCACCTTTGCCGGATATCTCACGCACGACCCCATGGTGCAGGGCAAGCTTGATTTCGGTCTTGGCGGGTGCGGCCGGATCATATGCATAGTGCTCGACCGTGAGCGACGAATTGGGCCGTACGCTAATGAAGCCGTGATCGACCGTCGTGATGTACACGTAGCCGTCCGTGCCGGTCTCGATCGTGTCACCTTGTCTGATCGCATCGCTGCGCACGAGTTCTGCGTGCCGGTGCTCGTCGATCCGTGTCGCATGGCCTACTACCACAACCGCGTTACCAATCACGGGTTCCTCGGTTGGCGCAGCTTGTGCAAACGCGCTCGCGCAAAAAAGCGATATGGCGAGAGCTCTCAATCCCCGATTGTTGCTTGTTGGCATCTAGTTATTTTCCTGGCGGTCCGTCTGGTCGCGCGCACGATCCATAGCGTAATCTTAGTCACAATCTGCAAATTCGATGTGACGGCCGTCACAAAAATTGGTGACCTGCGCGTTTATTGTGGCTGCGGGTCCAAGACCATACCCCTAAAAAACAGGCCGTCATTTCGAGAGATGTCGATAGAAGAGCTAAAGAGCAATGGCCCGCTGAAGGCCATCGATCTCTTGAAACAACAGAAGCTGCTACGCAACGTGGCAAACGATGTGATCGAAGAGACCAGTCGTCACATCCGTTATCGCCGTTTCGGCAAGCGGGATTTCGTCGTGCATAAAGGCGACGCAGGATCGTCCCTGCTGATGCTGATGTCAGGGCGACTGCAGGTTATCGCCCTTTCAGAAGATGGCCGCGAGGTGGGACTTAATTTTGTGGAACCGGGAGATTACTTCGGAGAGTTGTCGATCATCGACGGTGGTCCACGTTCGGCTTCTATCGTTGCGACGACGGAATCGGTGGTTGGATTTCTGCCTAAGGTACACGCGCAAGCGCTCTTTTACCGCAATCCTGCGGTGGTAGAGGCGTTATTGCAGCGCTTGTGCCGCACCATCAGACAGGCTTCGAATTATCGCTCCATGCTAGGGCTGACACGCGCGTATGCACGCGTGTATTCGGTGCTTGAAGCGTCGATGAAAGAAGGCGTCGGAAATCTGTTGACGATCGAAAATCTGCCAAATCAACAGGCTATCGCAATCATGGCAAACGTTAGCCGGGAGACGGTGTCGCGGGCGATCCGGTCGCTCGTCGATGGGCAGGTGATAGAGCGTGATTACCGTCGCCTGATTGTTCGTGATCCAGCATTACTGAAGAAGCTTGCGAAGGGCGAGGCGGAGCTTCAGTTTCGCGACAAGATTGCGGCCAGCGATCGAGAAGCGAACCGGAAATTCGGCTGACGCATCACACGATGCCCTTTTGTTTGTAGCCCGTTTGAATCCAGGTGGCGAGAAGTTCGACACCTTGCTTGAGTAACCAACTGATGCGCGTTTTACATTTTTACCGGACGTATCTTCCCGACACGATCGGGGGCGCCGAACAGGCCATTTATCATCTATGCCGCGCCGGCGCCGACCTGGGCGTTGAAAACCGCGTCCTGACGCTGACGTCCAAGGTCGATGCCCCGCCGCGTATCAGTTTGCCCGGTCATGATGTCGAACGCGTAGTGAGCCGTTTCAAGATGGCTTCTGTCGAGCTGTCATGGTCCGTGTTGCGCCGGTTTCGTGAATTAGCCAGCGAGTCCGACGTGGTTCATTACCACTTCCCTTGGCCGATGGGTGATATCGCACACCTTGCCACTCAGTTGGGTAAGCCGTCCATCGTCACCTATCACGCGGACATTCAGCGTCAGCGGCATTTGCTGGCAATGTACAGGCCGGTGATGCACCGGTTCTTACGAAGCGTCGACCGGATCGTTGCGACTTCACCTAATTATGTGGCGACCAGCGATGTGCTCCAATCCTATCGCCATAAGATCGACAGCGTCCCGCTTGGGCTGACACGTACCTACTACCCAACACCAGATGAGACCGTGTTAGATCACTGGAGGGAGCGCATCGGGACACCATTCTTTTTGTTTGTCGGAGTCTTCCGGTACTACAAGGGTTTGCCGATCCTGATTGAGGCAATCAGGCGTACTGGCTATCCCGTCGTGTTGGTGGGCGACGGGCCACTACATCAGGAAATACGGAAATTGAGCCAGCAGTGCGGCGTAACTACCGCGCACTTTACTGGCGCACTTTCAGAGAACGACAAGATGGCGTTGATCCGTCTGTGCCGGGCGATTGTGTTTCCATCGCCGAATCGGGCAGAGGCGTTTGGCATGTCGCTGCTCGAAGGCGCGATGATGGGCAAGCCGATGATCACGTGCGAGATCGGCACCGGCACGAGTTACGTGAATGCGCATGGAACGACAGGTCTCGTAGTCGCACCCAACGATCCCGCGGAACTGGCGCTCGCCATGAGAGCCCTTTGGGAAGACCCAGAGCTGTGCGCAGAGATGGGGCGCAACGCGGCCCTGCGCTTTGAAGATCTCTTTACTGCACGGCGCACAGCGAGTGAGTATCGACGGATCTATGAAGCGGCCGTGGAAAATCGGCGCGGCGCTGCCCGGAACAGAACTCAAGTGAGCGTGGGTGCGGTGCCGTCAGCGGTGCAATCAGACGTGGCAATTGAGAAACGATAATGGACATGACATTTCCCCCCGTCGCTGACGCGATGCCAGACCCAGGCACAAGCGATGTTCGCGCCGCGGGCCTGTCGGCTCCGACGTTGTTGCCCGTCCTGTTGGCGGGTGGTTCCGGCACGCGACTATGGCCGCTTTCGCGAGAGGCACATCCAAAGCAACTGATTGCGTTGCTAGGCGAGCGCTCGCTGCTAGAGGCAGGCGTGGCCCGTCTCGATGGGGCTGCGACGCCTGAGGCCAATCGTGGGCTGTTGGTGTGTGCCGAAGCGCACCGTTTTATGGCCGCTGAGCAGTTGAAGGCGAGTCGTCGTGACTGGCAAATGATTATTGAACCGTTTGCGCGCAATACAGCTCCGGCGCTTACGCTCGCGGCGATGCATGCGCGAGCTGACGGCAGCGATCCAGTGCTCGTCGCGATGCCAGCCGATCACGCGATTGCGGATGTCGCCGCGTTCGAGATGGCCGTCGCGGCTGCGGCCAGGCTTGCTTCGGCGTCGTACATTGTGACGCTTGGTGTTGCACCAACGCGGCCTGAAACCGGCTATGGCTACATTGAGACGGGCGGGCCGATCGACGAGGATGTACCGAACGGCCCAAGGACATTGCGTCAGTTCGTTGAAAAGCCCAGCCTTGAATTGGCTGAGGCGTTCGTTGCCGGTAAGCGGCACTGGTGGAATAGCGGCATCTTCGTGATGCGCGCCTCAACGTGGCTTCATGCCATCACCACATTGCGGCCAGATATTGCACATGCGTGCGCGCTCGCGTATCAGGGCGTCGAATCCGAAGGCGACTTGCTGCGAATGCCGGCTCGCGAGTTTGCGGCATGTCCGTCCGATTCGATCGACTACGCAGTCATGGAACGGCTTTCCCAGGCCGGTCTTGCGGGCGCCGTTGTGCCACTCGACGCGGGGTGGTCGGATGTCGGAGCGTGGGATGCAGTATGGGACGCTTCTCCGAAAGATCAGGCGGGTAACGTAGCACGGGGTGATGTGCTGCTCGAAGATACTTCCGGCACTTATGTGCATTCGGATGGACGGTTGGTCGCGTGCGTTGGCGTCAAGGATCTGATCGTGGTCGAAACTGCAGACGCCGTGCTGGTCGCCGACAGGCGCCAGGCGCAAGATGTCAAGACGGTCGTCAGCCAGATTCGTAAGCAGGCGCGCAGCGAAGCGACTCAGCATCGCAAGGTGAGTCGCCCGTGGGGACACTACGATTCGATAGAACGCGGGGAGCGCTTCCAGGTCAAGCGCATTGTCGTGGCGCCGGGTGAGAGGTTATCGCTGCAATTGCATTATCACCGCGCCGAACACTGGATCGTGGTGCGCGGCACGGCCCGGGTCACAAGGGGCGACGAGACGTTCCTGCTCGCTGAAAACGAATCGACGTTCGTGCCACTCGGCGTGAAGCATCGGTTGGAGAATGTCGGACGCATTCCGCTCGAGATGATTGAAGTGCAGTGCGGCACGTATCTCGGCGAAGACGACATCGTACGATTTGACGATCACTATGGCCGTCACAACGGCTCTGAGACGACCAACTAAGGGATAGGACCGCTTTTTGTCCGGTGAAGTTTGACTCCAAACCCAAACTTCACCGTTGTCACCTCAGCCTGCAATCAGCACCGCTAAGCTCAAACCAGCCCAGTGGTGTAGTACACCGCAATCACAAAGAACACCGCCAGAGTCTTGATGATCGTCACCGCGAAGATGTCGCGGTACGACTCGCGGTGGGTCAACCCGGTCACCGCCAGCAGCGTGATCACAGCGCCGTTATGCGGCAAGGTGTCCATACCGCCACTCGCCATCGCCACCACCCGGTGCAGCACTTCCATCGGAATGTGCGCAGCAGTAGCCGCCTTGATGAAGGTATCGGACATCGCCGCGAGCGCGATACTCATACCGCCCGAGGCCGACCCCGTAATGCCCGCCAACGAACTGACCGAGACAGCAGCATTGACGAGCGGATTGGGAATGCTCTTGAGCGCATCGCTCACCACCAGGAAGCCCGGCAGTGCGGCAATCACGCCGCCAAAGCCATATTCCGACGCGGTGTTCAGCGACGCCAGCAGCGCACCCCCGACAGCGGCCTTGGTGCCGCTCGCGAAACGCTCGCGCATCCGGCTGAAGGCGGTCAACATCACCAGCACAATGCCCAGCAGCAGCGCGCCTTCGACGGCCCAGATGCCCACGACGGCCTTGATCGACGTTGTCACAGGCGCATGAATGCCGGGCAGCACATCCGGTGCAACGGTGTACGACGCGCCGTACCAGTCAGGAATCAGCTTGGTGAGCGCGAAGTTCGCCACGCCAACCAGTACGAGCGGCGCCACGGCCAGCAGCGGATGCGGCAGTTGCTTCGACTCGATGCGTTCCGGCTCGTTGACGAGCGACGTGCCATAGCCTTCACCCTTGGCCATTGCCGCACGGCGGCGCCATTCCAGATAGGTCAGGCCCACGATGATGATGAACACCGAGCCGATCGTGCCCAGTGCAGGCGCGGCCCACGAAGTGGTCTTGAAGAACGTGGTCGGGATGATGTTCTGGATCTGCGGGGTTCCTGGCAGCGAATCCATCGTGAACGAGAATGCGCCCAGCGCGATGGCGCCCGGCATCAGGCGCTTCGGAATATTGCTCTGGCGATAAAGTTCAGCCGCGAACGGATACACCGCGAACACCACGACGAACAGCGATACGCCACCGTAGGTCAGCAGCGCGCACACCGCGACGATCACCGCGTTGGCGCGCGAACGGCCAATGTAGCGAATTGCGGCAGCCACGATCGACTCCGAAAAGCCTGACAGTTCGATGACCTTGCCGAATACTGCACCGAGCATGAACACCGGAAAGTAGAGCTTCACGAAGCCGACCATTTTGTCCATGAAGATGCCGGAGAACACCGGCGCCACGGCAGAGGGGTCGGTCAGCAGCACTGCGCCGAGCGCGGCGATAGGTGCGACCAGAATGACGCTGTAGCCTCGATAGGCTGCAAACATCAGAAACGCCAGAGCGGCGAGGACGATTACAAAGGACATTGAGTCTCCAAAGCTTGGTTGTTCTACGTAGGCACGCGCCGTGCGGCGCAATGACCCGGCCCGCGTATGCAGGTTTCGTGCCATTCATGGCGGATCGGCGTCCTGCCTGCCTTGTCGGTTCAGGCGCCGGCACGTGGTTCGAGCGATTGTACCGAATCGTCTCATTATCGGGACAAACAACAACATGAAGATTGCGTCGCCGCGTGAGCAGCCGTGACAGGTGGACTTGTCGCTCGTCTCTCCATTGAGATAAGCTTGTCTCTAAATGGAGACAAGCGCCTTCAAAACGATACCCGGAGACCACGTCAGGATGATGAACGACTGGGCAGGACTGCCCGCCACCTACGGTGATGTATTGCGTCGCGCGATGGATTCGCTGTTCCGTACCTTCGAAAATTTCAGCGAAGGCACCTTCATCGTCGACGCCGATGCGCGCGTGGTGTGGATCAACAAGCGCTATGCCGCGCGCTTTGGCTTCTCCGATCCGGAGCAGGCGATTGGCCGCGACTGCGAGGCGGTCATTCCAAACAGCTTGATGCGCGAGGTCGTGAAAACCGGCAAGCCAATCCTGCTGGATATCCTCGAGACGGATCGCGAGCCGCTGGTCGTTACCCGTCTGCCGTTGAAGGACGAGAGCGGCGCGACAGTGGGCGCGGTCGGCTTCGCCCTATTCGACGAACTGAAAGCCCTGACGCCGTTGTTCTCGCACTATTCGCGTGTCCAGCAGGAACTGATCGTGACGCGCCAGTCGCTGGCCCAGGCGCGGCGGGCGAAATATACGTTCGCGAGCTTCGTCGGCACGAGCGCCGCGAGTCTCGAAGTGAAGCGACAGGGACGGCGCGCGGCACAAATGGAATCGCCGGTGCTGCTGCTCGGCGAGACCGGCACGGGCAAGGAATTGCTGGCCCATGCCATTCACGGCGCGTCAGCGCGCGCGAACCAGCCGCTGGTGACGGTCAACGTGGCGGCAATTCCCGATACGCTGCTCGAAGTCGAATTCTTTGGTGCCGCGCCCGGCGCGTATACCGGCGCGGACCGCAAGGGACGCGTCGGCAAGTTCGAACTGGCCGATGGCGGGACACTGTTTCTCGACGAGATCGGCGACATGCCGATTCCGCTGCAAGGCAAACTGTTACGCGTGCTGCAGGACAAGGAATTTGAACCGCTGGGTTCGAACCGGATCGTGCGCGCCGATGTGCGCATCATCGCGGCAACGTCGGCGGACTTGCCCACCCTGGTGGCTGCGGGGCGGTTCCGTGCGGACCTGTTCTATCGTCTGAACGTGCTGACAATTCACGCTCCACCCTTGCGCGAGCGGCTGGGGGATATCGAATCGCTGGCGTATGCGATGCTGGAGGATCTGTCCACCCGGGTGCGCGGCGGCGCCCACTTCGAACTGGACGAGGACGCGTTAAGTCTGTTGTGTTCGCACGCCTGGCCGGGCAATGTGCGGGAATTGCGCAACACGCTGGAGCGCGCCGTGATGCTCTCCGATAGCGAGCGTATTGATGGCGCCGCGCTGGCGCCGTTTATCGGTCCGGTGCAGGGGAATGCACGCGCAATTCCGGGCGGAGCGACCGCACCACACGGCGCCGGGCCGTCCGCCCACAGCGGAGCCTCTTTGTCTGACCAACCGACCTGGGCTGAAGCGATGGCCGACTTCGAAAAGCGCTTTCTGTGCAACGCGTTGCGTGCCAACGGTGGGCGCGTGGTCGACGCGGCGGCGCAGATCGGAATGGGTCGCGCCACGCTTTACAAGAAGATTGCGGCATACGGCATCGAAGTCTGAGCGGGTGGGTGGGATTGCTGTTTGCTGCGGTAATCCCGAGCGGTTTGATCGATCAATGCAGTCGGGAGGTTTCATGAAGCCTTGGTCTGTCGTCGTCCTGCTGGCCGTGTTGGGTATGCTGGGCCGTGAGTTGCGCGCACAGGAAACCGATCTCAAGAACTGGTACAGCGATCCTTTCTTCGCACTGTCGGAGGGGTTTGCCGATTGTCAGGTGCCGCTCGGGCCTTTCATGACCCGCACGGAAATGGAGGACGACGCGCACTATCGCGTGGAGCGCGGCACGACCTGCTGGCTCGCGCATAAATGCACGAAGCCGAATTCGTATATGTACGACGCGCCGATCGCCGAGGCGATTCACGCGCATTTCCCCAATCCCCATGCGTTCGATGGCACGAGTGTATGGATCACGGTGCAGCGCCGTTTCGTCTATGCAGAAGGATGTGCACCGGCCTCGTTCGATGTTCACGCGCTGCAGCAGCAACTCGAAGCCATCCCGGATGTGGAGCAGGTTTTCATGCGCGTGAGCACGACCGCGCACGGACCGCTGCCTTACAAAACACTCGCGGCACCGAACGCGTCGCTCGCTGATCCAACCAATTGATCCTTTGGACTGAGCCGGCAGATTGGGTCTTAAATCGATCCGCAAAACATCGCCTGCACCCCGGTCAAGCGCCGAACCGCTCATCAACCGCGCAGAACCCCGCTTGCGAATGACGCAGTGCGGCGTGCGCATGGCACAATCGCTGGGTCGAAGAAAAAGAAAAGGATCGGGGTTTTCAAATGAAACGCAGCTATTCATTCACCGTTCGAACGGACCGCGTGGCGCGCGCGGCGCTGGGCGCGACCGCCTGCGCGCTGCTCGCC